>NZ_JAAIXZ010000016.1 GCF_010894435.1 Pyxidicoccus trucidator
CTACCCGCCGCCCGTGCTGCCCCGTACCGCCGTGCTGCCCGCCCTACCCGCCGCCCGTGCTGCCCCGTACCGCCGTGCTGCCCCGCCCTACCCGCCGCCCGTGCTGCCCACCGCCGATGCTGCCGTCCTGCCCCGTCCTGCACCGTCCAACCCGCCGCCCGTACCGCCCTGCCCCCTACCGCGCCGTGCTTCTGCACCACTCCATAGCAGAGCGCGTGCCAAGCCTTGGACGTGACAAAAGCCAAGCATTTCCAGGCACTTGAGGGCAGCCCGCGAGCCTCGTGACTCGCGGCCCGGTAAAAACTCCGGTGCGTCCGTTTCAGCGCAGCGAGCCCAGTACCGCGGCAGGGACGCCCCGGACACCCGCCTCCATGGCGCCCGCGCGAAGAAGCGGGCGACGCTCGCTTGTCGCACCCGAGCGCCGGCTCAATCCCAGTCACGCAGTCCGACGCGCACCCTCCGGACCATCAACTCCCATTCCTGGCGTCGCAGCGTGGCCAGCACCCGCGCGCTGACGATTGCGAGCCCGGTGAGCGTCATCACCAGGAAGCCGACGCGGTGGTCCCTCAGGCCCGCGTTGAGCAGGTTGGCCACCACGTCCAGCGTGAGGAAGAGCGTCCCCAGCGCGAGATAGGCGCGAATCTGCAGGGCCATTCCCACCGCCACGCCGAGCAGGCAGACACCGCCGAAGACGAGCGCGTACGTCCCGTCCGCCGACTCCCCCACCCGCATCGCCAGCTTCGCGGCCGCGGGCACGTACAGCAGCAGTCCTCCGACGACGCGCACCGCGTTACGCGCCGCCTGGGGCAGGCTCGACGTGAACAACTGGCTCAGCATCAGCAGCAGCAATCCGAGCGGCGCCAGGTACACCTCCAGCCCCTCCAGGCCATACGCGAGCGCCGCGACGAGCAACGCCACGTTGCACGCCGCCGCGGCGAAGGCGCCGAACATGCGGCTGCGCTCCACCGCGCCCAGCGCCGCGTACAGCAGGCCCGAGCCCCCCGCGAGCAGCGCCGCCTCGCCTGTCGCGTCTCCGGGAAGCACCAGCGCCACGCCGATGGGCAGCAGCGCCGCGAACCGCCGTGTCGCCGCCTCCACCGGGCGCACCCCGGCCCGCCGCGCCAGCACCGTCACGCCCACCAGCACGAAGCCCAGCGCCAGCGCGAAGAGGGCGTCGTGCTCGGCTCGCAGGCCGGGCGCGTACAGGCCGCGCACCAGCGCGTAGACGCCCACCACCGCCACCTGCACGAAGTAGACGTGCCGGCCCGTGTGCGCGCGCCACGCGCAGTGCAGCGACACCAGCACCGAGAGCCCGATGGCGGAGATGGCCAGCGGCAGCGCCTCCTCCGACGCCCGGCCGCTCGTGGCGACGATGGCCAGCAGCAGCCCGCCCAGCACCAGCCACCCGTCACGCGCCCACCCCAGCCCGTCCGCCACGTCCTCCCGGCCTCGCTGCGTCCCCAGCCACGCCAGGTGCAGGGCGAGGACACTGCCCGCCGTGGCGAGCGCCAGCGCCGCGCCATGCGTCGTGAAGAGCTCCGCGTAGCCCGGCGACACATCCGTGCCGCTCGCTCGCATCACGATGAAGGCCATGAGCGAGGAGAGCACGGCGCTCCCCGCCACGCTGGACGCGCCCCAGGCGACGAGGCCCGCGAAGGCGCCCCGCCACTGGAAGGCCGCCACGAACGACGTCGTGGCGACGAGGGCCAACGTCACCGGGAGCGCGGCGGAGTCCATCCACGAACCGCCCAGGCCCAGCAGCATCCTCCACAACAGGGTGGGCACGGCCAGCACGGGCGATGTCGCCCCCGTCACCGCCAGCGCGTACACCAGCGCGACCACGGAGTAGCCCAGCGCGACCTGGTGCACGCGTACGCGCGTCACGCTCGGGTCCACACCCCGCCGCCTCGTCACCCAGGGACCGAGCACCACCACCGCGAGCCCCACCAGCGCCAGCACGGGGCCCGGCCACGACTCCAGGAAGGACACCCGGTGGGTCTGCGCAAGCACGAGCAGGAAGATGCCCACGCCCAGGACGGCACGTCCCTGCGAGCGAGCCCCTCCCGCGAAGAGCAGCGCGCCCGTCGCGAAGGCGAGCCCGGCCGCCGGCAACCCCGGCTGGAAGAACGCGGCGGCACAGACCAGCCCCACGGCGAAGACGGACCACCGGCGCAGGGCGTGCCTCAAGGGCTCGTGCCGCACCCCGAACACGGCGCCCGCATAGACGAGTCCCGCGGCGGCGACGCCCGCGAACGCGCGCTGCCAGAGGAGGAAGAGCGTGTCTCCCGGCACGAGCCACGTCTCGGGCTGGAGCCAGTCCAGGGCCTGGGACGAGGCGAGCACCGCCGCGGCTGGCACCCACTGCCCGTCAGGAGGAAGCAGCGCGACCAGCCCCGGGCCGAACAGGTCCTGCCTCGCGGCCAGGAGCGCGGCGCCGGGCAGTCCCAGCAGCAGCCCCCATTGCACGATGAGCACCGAGCGGAAGGACCACGCCAGCAGCAGCGACAGCAGCGCCGCGCCCAGCAGCGTGAGCGGCGGCACCACCGCGAGCGCGCGAGAAGGGTCCGGCGCCCCGACACCCAGCGCGCTCTTCAGTTGGACGAGGACCAGCGCGGCCACGCCCGCATGCGGCACCGCATGGTAGAGCCGGCCGTGGGTCGGGTTCTCCAAGAGCCTGCCCAGCGCGGGCCCGAAGCGCCGCGTCGCCAGCGCGAGCCCCCACAGCGCGATGCCAATGAGCGGCATGCGCCACGCGGACAGGTCGGGCGGAAGCGGCCGGCCCGCGCGGTTGAGGACCGCGGTGAGGGCGATGAAGCCGCCCCCCAGGGCCAGCGTCACCACCGAGCCGCGCAGGCGCCACGCGACGAAGCCTCGCGACACGAACGCCACCAGCGCGCTGGCCGTGAGCAGCGCTCCCGCGAGCAGCACCTGGGGCCGCTCGGCGTCATCCGGTACGGGCAGCCAGCTCACGAGGGCGAGCGTCGCGGCCACCACCTGCAAGAACACGGCGCCGGAGAAGCCATCCGTGAAGAGGTTGAGGCCCCGCGCGCCGAGAGGCAGCGGGAGGAAGCCGAGCAGCGTCCGCCCACGGGCACGGGCCACGGGCGTCCCCTCCGGAGGCTGCGCCGGAACAGGACGGCGCAGCGCCGCGAAGACCGCGAAGCCGAGACCCACGGACGCGGAGACCAGCGCGGCTCGCGCCGAGCCGGGCTCGGACACGGTGTCCAGGAACTGCGCCACGACCAGCGCGAGGCCCGAGGCCGCGAGGAAGGCGACCAGCCGGCTCCCGTCCCTTCGAACGCGCAGCAGCAGCAACGTCGACGCCAGCGCCGTGGGTACGCAGGCCAGCCCACCGCTCCAGCGCTCCGCGAAGGGAGCCAGCGCCTCGGGCAGCACCGGCATCACGCCCACGGACAGCGCCACGCCCAGCGACGCCATCGCCAGGGACAGGTCATCCAGGGGCCGCAGCGCGTTGGCGTGCCCTTCGGGGTGGGCCCACGTCCCATGCGCGAGCCCGGCGAGGCCATAGAGCCCTCCCGCCAGCGCGAGGACGGCCAGGCTCGACGCGCTGCCAGCGAGCGCCGGCATGCCCGCGACGTACGTGAGCGCACCAAACAGCATGGCGACGCCGCCCAGATAGTGCAGGCCCCGCCAGCGCCAGCCTCCCGCCACGTGGGCCGCCGCCGCGATGACCAGCCCCGTCAGCGCCTGGGGCCACACACCCTCGAAGGACCAGCCCCACGCCGCGCCCGTGACGACGGGCATGGCCAGGAGCGAGCCGACGACGCCCCACGCCAGCAGCCGGATGCGCGTGCCCTGGGGCACCGTCACCCGCGCCGCGAGCAACAGGCCCGCGCACACCGCCGCGCCCCCGAAGGCCCACCATGCGGGGCCCTCGGGCGCCTGCGTGCGTGAGAGCAGCACGCCCGCCAGCATCGCGGCCATCACCGCGGGATGGACCAGCGCCCGGCGCCGGGGCTCCAGCAGGAAGAAGACGCCCGCGGCCACCACCGGGGCGAGCGCCGAGGCCAGGTCCACCCAGAGGTCACCCACCGGCGCGGAGAACGCGCCCAGCGCGCCAGCGAGCGCACCGCTGGCCACCACCGCGTGCGCCAGCGTCTCCACCACCGGGCCCGCGCGCGGATGCGCGTCCCGCACCGTGTCCGAAGTCGCCGCCGCCACCACCGAGGCCAGCGCTACCGCCCACAGCGTCATGCCCGCGAACAGCGGAGTGCCCGCCTCCAGCGCATCGAAGCCGGACGGCGCGCTGGCCACGCAGAACAAAGCCAGACAGAGCGCCCCATAGAGCGCCGCGCCCACACCGACGAGCGAGGCCAGCCCAGGGCCCGCCGCCCGAGCGCGCCAGGCCGAGACGCCCACCGCCACCACCCCAGCGGACGCACAGAGCGCGCGCAGCCACGGCTCTTCCTGCAAGCCCATCAGCGGCAACCCGGCCAGCAGCGAGGGCCACAGCGCCACCGCCAGCGAAGCACCCGACAGCCCGTGCAGCAGACGTCCCGCCGCCCTCAGCGGAATGAGCCCTACCGCGGCGACGCCGAGCGCGACACCCACGCCCAGGAGCGGCAACAGCGCCACCAGCGCGGACAGCGCGACGAACACCACCGGCAGCAGCGCGAGGCCGATGCCCGCCAGGATGCGTCCGGCCGACAGCGAGCGCCGCGACAGGAAGACACCCAGGCCGATGAAGGCCGCGTGGTAGCCGAAGAGCGCGCCCGTGACGAGGAGCTGCCTCGGCACGCCGCCCAGCGCCCGCCACGCCTCGCGCACGCCCATGAGCGAGCCGCCCAGCACCAGCACCGCGCCGAGGAACCACCAGATGTAGTCGTTCAGGCGGGGCGTGTTCGTGGGGCCGCCGTCGTCCAGCGCCACCACCGCCTCCAGCCCGCCCCCCAGCCCGCCCGTGTGTCCCTGCGCGAAGAGCGCCTGCCCCGAGCCCAGCGCCGCGCCGAGGCCCACCTCGCTGGCGTCCTCCTCGGAGTCGTGCCCGCCATGGGCTCGCGCGCGCTTCCGGGCCGCCAGCTCCCGCTCCGCCTTCGCGGCCTCGTCCAGCGAGTGCGCCAGCGCCGTGCCCCAGCCGGGGCGCCACCCCGCCGCGCGGCGCAGGGAGCCGGCGACGTCATCCGCCCAGGCCTCCACACGGACGGCCTGGGCCTCCGGTGCCGGCTCCAGTGTCGGACTGACGGCCTGTGGCAGGTCGAGCTGGGCCACCGGAGCTTCGTCGAGCGACTGTTCCAGCCGGCCCGCCGTGAGGTCATCGACGAGCCCGTCGTGGCGCCAGCGTTGGACGCGCTGTCGCAGCGTCTTCCGCACGAGGTCTTCGACGTGTGGCCTCGTGGGAGGAACGAGCGCGGTGCCGCACTCCGGACACGCGCCCCCCGGTTCTTCGGCGCGAACCCACGCGCAGCTTGGGCAGATCATGATGGCCCCAGCATAGCGCCTACGGCCCCTCTTCAGCCCGGGGGGCCCCAATCACCTCCGACTCCGCCCATGGGCCGCCCCCCGTTTGTCGGGCCTTCCCCCGTCTCAGGCGCCCTGCTCTTGCACCTCAAACGTCATGCCCGCCTTGCGCAGGCGCTCGACGAGCCGCAGGCCCATGCACGAGGCAGGGGTGAGCACTCCGCCCTGGGTGGGAATCGCGTCGAACGCGAGGCTGAGCGCGGACTCGGCGAGCATGCGTGCCGTGGCCGCGTAGCCCGGGTCTCCCTTCGCCGCCACCTTGCCCTTCAGCCGCACCTCGCTCCCGGTGCGCGGCGAAGTGCCCTCGCCCAGCAGCCGCGCCACGAAGTAGCCCCGCTCCCGCTCCTCCGTGGAAGGCCCCTCACCCGGCGCCGGCAGCACCTTCGCCTCCAGCAGCTTGCGCAGCGGCTTCACCTGCAGCGCGAGGAAGGCGCCACCCAGGCCCGCCGTCATGCTCGTGGCGCGCGCCAGCCCCCTCACCCCGGTGCCGTAGCCCGCCACCTCCGTGTAGCGGAAGTCGCGGCCCCAGGGATAGCCGAGCAGCGCATGGCTGCGCCTCACCACGCGCGTGTTCACCGCGGCCATGACGAAGGGCCCCGTCCATTGCCCCGCCTCCTGGCTGTAGCGCACCGTCGCCACGTCGCGCTCCGCCGGGTTGCGCGGCTGGCGCGGGTCCGGGTCCAGCGCCCGGGGGTTCCCCAGGATTCTGCGCACCGAGGGGTCCGCCGCCACCTCCTCCATCGCCTGCACCACGCTGGCCACCGTGCCGCCACTGGCGCCACCGCGCATCGGGCCCATGTAGAGGCGCACCGAGCCCAGGTGCCCGCCGTGCTTCTCGCGCATGTGCTCCTGCATCATCAGCACGCCCAGGTCCGACGGAATCGAGTCGAAGCCGCAGGTGTGGACGATGCGCGCGCCGCTGGCCCGCGCCTGCTCGTGGTGGGCGTCAATCATGCGCCGCATCCACTGCACCTCGCCCGTCAGGTCGCAGTAGTCCGTGCCCGCGCGGGCGCACGCCGCCACCAGCTCGTTGCCATAGCGCGCGTAGGGGCCCACCGTGGTGCACACCACGCGCGTGCGCGTCACCAGCGCGTCCAGCGAGGCGGGGTCCTTCGCGTCCGCCACCAGCAGCGGCAGCTCCGCGCACGAGGGCGTCAGCGAGGCCAGGCCCCGGCGCACCTCCTCCAGCTTCTTGAGGTCCCGCCCCGCCAGCGCCCAGCGCGCACGGTGGGCATCCTGGTTCCGGGCGAGGTATTCGGCGACGAGGCGTCCGGTGAAGCCGGTGGCACCCCAGACGATGACGTCGAATTCTGCGGAGGACTTGCTCATGGGCCCGGCACTCTGGCCGCGCGTCCCTGCCACCGCAACCCCGGCGTAGCCCCACTGCCGACAAGGATTCACGAGCGGGTCAGGAGGTGGCGGAGCGGTGCTTCCGGCTCGACTCCTGATTCCGCGGGCCACAATCGCTGGCGGCCGGGTCCCTCCAGGAATCAGGCACCCCACCGGATGAGGACTGCGTTTCCCACCCGGTGAGGTTCACCGGCCTATCGGCCGGTCAGGCGTTTCACAGCTCGCAGCGAGGACCGTACTCGGTGCAGACGGGCGTGGTGGCCTCCTTCTTGGCGGGAGAAGCTTCCACGTTCGAGAGGATGCGGACCGTCTCACGGCTCAGGCTCAGCTTCTTGGGCTGCTTGTTGTCGTGCGGGTTCATGGCGTCGCGCTCCCTGATGAGGTTGTGAATCACCGCCAATGAGCGGCCCTCAAATCTTGCAACCCCGTCCAGGGCACCTCATCGCGTTCTCCGCATTCACATACCAATCGTCCAATTCACGACACTGAATTATTACACTCTCCATGCAATGACAGTCAGCGACTGAGAGCGATTTTCGATCCCATCGCGACGCCGACCTGCAAGATGGTTGTCTGGATTCGCGGCAAAAACGGAAGCGAGGAAGACGGCATGCGGAGGACGGTGAGCTGGAGGCCCCTGCTGGAGGGCGCGGAGCGCGAGGCCGCCCTGCGGGCCCTGGGGCACATCCTCGAGGACCTTCCCCGCTTCGCGACCCGGGAGCCCCTGGCCACCTCCCTCGCCCAGGGAAAGACGGGCATGGCGGTCCTGTTCGCCTACCACGCGAGCGTCTGGCCGGACTCCCCTTCCGACGCGAGGGCGGACGCGCTGCTGGACGAGGTCACCGACGCGCTCGCCACCACGACGCTGCTGCCTGACCTGTACGACGGCTTTCCCGGCATCGCCTGGGCCGTCCAGCACGCCCAGGGAACGCCCGAGTCGCCCGACGAGGACCCGCTGACGGACATCGACGCCGCGCTCGCGGACTACCTCCAGACGCACCCCTGGCCCCACCGCTATGACCTCGTGAGCGGGCTGGTGGGGCTGGGCGTCTACATGCTGGAGCGCCTTCCCCGTCCCGGGGCCCGCCAGTGCCTGGAGCACGTGGTGGCACGGCTGGGCGAGCTCGCGGAGCCCGTGGGCGAGGGCCTTCGCTGGAAGACGCCTCCCCACCACATCGAGGCCAGGTCCCGGGAGCGCTTTCCGCGGGGCTGCTACAACCTGGGCGTCGCGCATGGAGTCCCCGGCGTGCTGGCCGTGCTGGCGGGGGCCGTGGCCCACGGCGTCGCGGAGTCCTCCGCGCGGACCCTGCTCCAGGGTGGCTGGACGTGGCTGATGAAGCAGCGCGCGCCCGACTCCGCCACCGCGCGCTTTCCCACGCGGCTGGACGCCAGCGAAGAGCCACGCCACTGGCCGAGCCGTCCCGCGTGGTGCTACGGGGACCCCGGCGTGGCGCTCATCCTCCATGGCATCGCCCGCGCCGTGGGTGACGCCGACTGGGAGCGGGAGGCCCTCGCGCTCTGCCGCGAGACGGTGGCCCGCTGGAGCAGCCCCGAGCTCGTGAGGGACGCGGGCCTCTGCCATGGCGCGGCCGGCCTCGCGCACCTGTACAACCGGCTCTTCCAGGCCACGGGCGAGAGCCTCTTCGCGGACGCCGCGCGCCGCTGGTTCCGCCATGCCCTCTCACTCCGGCGGCCGGGCGTGGGCGTGGGCGGGTTCCAGACGCTGGAGTTCCTCCCCGAGGGCGGCGAGGCCTGGACGGACCAGCCAGGGCTGCTCGCGGGCGCCACCGGCATCGCCCTGGCACTGCTGGCGGCGACGTCCTCGGTGGAGCCCCGGTGGGACCGCCTGCTCCTCATGTCCCTGCGCTCCAGCCCCTCGCTTCAGTCATGACCGCCCCGCTCGCGTCCCTGCCCGGCTACACGACGTCGGGGTTCTTCGTCCTCCGCTCTCCGCTGCTGCCCTTCGACACGCTCCTCGCCTGGAGCGAGAGCGCCGGGGAGGACCGGGCCCTGCTTCGACGTCGCCTCGCGGCCGGGCTCGCGGGCGGAGAGCTTCGCGAGGCCCTGTTCCTCGCCTCGCCCTCGTTGGACGAGGGCATCTCCGAGTGGCTCCGCGCGCCCGACGGCGAGTGGGGACAGAAGCTCGAGCGCTCGCTGGTGCGGTACTGGCAGCGCATGGCCGCGCGCGCCACGCCGTTCGGCCTCTTCGCGGGCGGCTCCGTGGGCCTGCTGGGCCCGAGCACCCGCCTCACCCTGAAGCCCCGGGACACGTACCGCCGCCACACGCGGCTGGACATGGACTACGTCAGCGCGCTGACGGAGCGGCTCGCCCGGGAGCCCGCGCTGCGCGACGTCCTCGACTACCGGCCCAACTCCAGCCTCTACCGGAGCGCCGGGAAGCTGCGCTACGCCGAGTCCCACATGACGGGGCGCACGCGCGCGTACCACCTGGTCGCCGTGGAGCCCACGGACTACCTGGAGGCCACCCTGGAGCGCGCCCGCCCGGGAGCACGCCTCTCCGAGCTGGTCCAGGCCCTCACCCACGCGGACCCCGACGTGTCCCGCGAGGAGGCCGCGGACTATGTCGGCATGCTGGTGGACCACCAGCTCCTCGTCCCCGAGCTGCCGCCCCGGGTGACGGGCCCCGAGCCCCTCGACGAGCTGCTCGCGCGCCTGGCCACCGTGCCTTCCATGGCCGGCTACCACCGGCGCCTGGAGCTGGTGCAGGGCGCGCTCGCGGACCTGGACGCCTCGCCGCTCGGGACGGCGCCGTCGCACTACCGGGTCATCGCGCGCGGGCTGGAGGCGCTGCCCACTCCCGTCGAGGTGAGCCGCCTCTTCCAGGTGGACCTGGTGAAGCCCGGCGCGGAGCTCACGCTGGGGCCCCGGGTGGTGGAGGAGCTGGCCCGGGGCGCGGCCCTCCTCCACCGCATCAGCCCCGCGGCCGAGTCCCCTTCCCTGCGGCGCTTCTGCGAGGCCTTCGTGCGCCGCTACGAGGGGCGCGAAGTCCCGCTGGTGGAGGCGCTGGACGAGGACGTGGGCATCGGCTTCGAGGTGAGCAACCCCATCACCGCCGAGGCCAGTCCGCTGCTGCGGGGGCTCGCCTTTCCCTCCGACGCCGCGCCGGAGCGCCAGCCCTGGGGCCCAGGACAGGCCCACCTGCAGCACCGGTTGACGGAGCTGCTGCGCAAGGGTGGGCAGCAGCTGGAGCTGGACGAGAGCGACCTGTCAGCGCTGGAGAATCCCCGGACGGACCCGCTGCCGGACGCCTTCTCCGTCATGGCGAGCGTGGTGGCCGCCTCCCCGGAGGACATCGACGCGGGGCGGTTCCAGGTGGTGGTGGAGTCGGTGATGGGGCCCTCGGGCGCGCCGCTGCTGGGGCGCTTCTGTCACGTGGACCCGGAGCTGCATCAGCACGTGGCGGAGCACCTGCGCGCGGAGGAGGCGCTGCGCCCGGACGCACTCTTCGCGGAGCTGGTCCACCTTCCCGAGGGGCGCGTGGGCAACGTCCTCTGCCGCCCCGTCCTCAGAGACCATGAGCTCGTGTACCTCGGGCACTCGGGCGCGCCTCAGGCGAAGCAGGTTCCCATCACCGACCTGCGCATCTCCGTCCAGGGCCGGCGCATCGTCCTGCGGTCCGCGAGCCAGGGGCGCGAAGTCCTGCCCCGGATGACCAACGTCCACGACTTCGGCAGGGCCCACCTGCGGCCCTACACCTTCCTGGCCACGCTCCAGCAGCAGGGCGTCTCGCCGGGCCTGCGCTGGTGGTGGGGCCCGCTCGCGGACAGCGCGTTCCTCCCCCGCGTCACCGCCGGCAAGCTCATCCTCTTCCGCGCCCGCTGGCGCCTGCGGGTCCCCACGCTCCGCGCGCTGGGTGCCACGCCCGAGGCGGAGCGCTTCCAGGCCGCGCAGCGCCTCCGCGCCGAGCTGCGGCTGCCGCGCTTCGTGGGCGTCGAGGACCGGGACAACGTGCTGCCAGTGGACCTGGACAACGCGCTGAGCGTCGACACCTTCGTCCACCTGGTGAAGGACCGGCCCCACGTGGTGCTGGTGGAGCTGCTCACCGAGGGGCTCTGCGTCCAGGGTCCCGAGGGACGCTTCGTCCACGAGCTGCTGGTGCCCTTCGTGCGCTCCGCTCCGGCGACCCGGCCGGCCGCGCGCACCTCGCCCAGGCGCGCCGTTCCCATCACCCGCTCCTTCGCGCCGGGCTCGGAGTGGCTCTACCTCAAGCTCTACACGGGCACGGCCACGGCGGACGCCGTCCTGCGGGACGTCGTGGCCCCGGTGGCGCGCGATGCGCTGGCGTCCGGCGCGGCGACGCAATGGTTCTTCCTCCGCTTCGGGGACCCGGACTGGCACGTGCGGGTGCGCTTCCAGGGAGACCCGGTGCGACTCCGCATGGAGGTGCTGGAGCGCCTTCACGGCGCGCTGGCGGCGACGCAGGCCGGGCTCGTCCACCGCGTCCAGCTCGACACCTACGAGCGCGAGGTGGAGCGCTACGGCGGGGACGAAGCCATGCTGCTCGCCGAGCACCTCTTCCACGCGGACAGCGAGGCCGTGCTGGAGCTGCTCGACACGTGCGTGGGTGACGAGGGCGCGGACGCGCGCTGGCGGCTCACGCTGCGCGGCATCGACGCGCTCCTCGATGACTTGGGCCTGGACCTGGAGGCCCGACGCCAGCTCCTCGCGGGGCTGCGAGAGTCCCATGGGCAGGAGTTCCAGGTGGACGGCGCCTTCGAGCGGCAGCTCGGCGAGCGCTTCCGCACCCACCGCCACGAGTTGGAGGCGCTCCTCTGGAACCCTCCGGCCCCCGAAGATCCGCTAGCTCCCGGGCTGGCCGTGCTGCGGCGGCGCTCGGAGCGACACGCGCCGATGATGGAGCGGCTGAGGGCGCTCTCCGCCCAGGGGGCACTGGGGCAGGCCCTTCCCCACCTGGCCGCGAGCCTGGTCCACATGCATACCAACCGGATGCTGCGGGCGGCGGCGCGGGCACAGGAGCTGGTGCTGTACGACTTCCTGCACCGGCTCTACGAGTCCCGGGCCGCCCGCCAGCGCCAGGGGGCCTGACACCGGAGTCACGATTTCCTCCGGGGGCGCGCGTGGCTCCCTCGGGGCGTCGGTGGCACATGGGTTGCTCTGGTCGGGGCCGCACTCCGGCCGTGGCCAGGACGTCCGGACCGGCTTCGAGCGATGATGCCCCCCATGCGCCCCTCCCCTTCCCCCACGCCCTCCCCCTCCCGTCTCCGCCGCCATGCGGCGACCCTCGTCCTGGTGGTGGCCTGCCTCGGCACCGTGGCCACGTCCCCACCGCGTTCCCCGCCCGCCACCGCGACCATCGGCTCTACCCTGCGCCTGACGCAGGACACGCCCAGGAGCACGCGCGGCTTCGTCATCCGGGTCTCCGCAAGGGACTCGTCCGAAGACGTGAGGGGGGAGGTGAATGGGCTCCTGACCGCACGCTGGATGCCGGCTGGCCCCACCACTTCGCCAGCCCCCACGCTCCGGGCGCGGCTGGCCCGGGTTGACGATACCCAGGAGACGGGCCGGACCTTTACCCTCGATACGCCCGGCGCTTCGCAGGAATGGTATGCGGGCAGCGCCTACTTCGACACGTGCACGCTCAAGAAGGGGTGTGAGCTGGAGGTGGAGCTGGACTTCGAGGCCCAGGGCGAGCTCGGCGAGGGCACTGTCGAAGTGGACTGGAAGGTGAACGCCGAGGCGTACACCTTTACGGACGACGCTCCGAAGGGCTTCACCGTGGAAATTCAGGAGCGCTGAGTGTCCGCCTCCGAGCCACGTCCGCCGGAGCCGTTTCCCGGCAGCGCGCTGCTGCACCCGCTGGTGCTTGGCGCGGTGGCGCTGCTCATCCTCAACGACCACGTCTTCAAGGCCCGGTGGCCTTCGTGGTGGACGGGGAAGCTGTCGGACCTGGCCGGACTGGTGATGTTCCCCCTGCTCCTCCAGGCGCTCTGGGAGCAGGCCCGCGCGTGGGGCGGACGCGGCTTCCGTCCTTCCCGCTCCGTGCTGGTGACGTGCGTGCTCCTGACGGGGCTGTGCTTCTCCGCGACGAAGCTCTCCGTGCTCGCGGGCGATGGCTGGCGCTGGGCACTGGGCTTCCTCCAGTGGCCCTTGCGCATGGGCGGAGCGCTGCTCCAGGGACGTGACGTTCCGTCGCTCGTGCCCGTCGCCCACGTGGTGGACATCACCGACCTGCTCACGCTGCCGGGGCTCCTCGTCGCCCTCGCGGTGGGCTGGAAGCGCGCGGCGGTGTCGTCCTGCTGGCCGGGCGCCCGGGTATGACTTCCGGGCGCCCTCCGTCGTGAGCGCTACCGGCGACGACGCTGCGTCATGGCGCGCCGGGCCGCCGCGCGAGCCTCACCGCGCGCCGCGACTTCCTTGAGCGCCTCTTCCTCGCCGCTGTCGCCGGAGAGGAAGCTGGAGAGGGCGCGGATGGTGGGGTAGCGGAACAGGTCCACCAGCGTGAGCGGCTTCTCCACCTTCGCCTTGAGCTTGTCGAGCACCTGCACCATCAGCAGCGAGTGCCCACCCAGGTCGGCGAACTTGTCGTCCACGCCCACCGACTCGAGCTTGAGCACCTCCTGCCAGACGCTGGCGAGCATCGTCTCCGTCTCGCTCTCCGGCTTGGTGAAGGCGCCACGCGCCTGGGCCTGCTCCGGCGGCGGCAGGGCCTTGCGGTCCACCTTCTTGTTCGGCGTCTGCGGGAAGGTGCTCAGCGTGACGAAGGCCTGCGGCACCATGTACTCGGGCAGCCGCGAGCGCAGGAAGTCGCGCAGCGCATCCGCCGCAGGCGGCTCGCCCGGCTTCGCGATGAGGTACGCCACCAGGCGCTTGTCGCCAGGGATGTCCTCGCGCACCACCACCACCGTCTCGCGCACCGCGGGGTGCTCGCCCAGCCGGGCCTCGATTTCGCCCAGCTCGATGCGGAAGCCACGCACCTTCACCTGATGGTCCAGGCGGCCGATGAACTCCACCATGCCGTCCTGCCGCCAGCGCGCGGCGTCACCGGTGCGGTACATCCGCGCGCCCGGCTGCGAGGAGAACGGGTCCGCCACGAAGCGCTCGCGATCCAGCTCCGGCCGGTTGTGGTAGCCGCGCACCACACCCGCGCCGCCGATGTACAGCTCGCCCACCGCGCCGATGGGCATGGGCCGCTGCTGCGCGTCCAGCACGTAGAGCTGCGTGTTGGCGATGGGCGTGCCGATGGGCACCCCGTCTCCCACATTCTTCACCGGGTACGTCGAGGACCAGATGGTCGTCTCCGTGGGCCCGTACATGTTGAGCACGTCGCCGGAGACTGTCTCGGAGAGCTGCCGCGCCAGCGGCACCGGGAAGGCCTCGCCGCCCACCATCATCTTCTTCAGCCGCGTGAGGCCCGCGCGGGCGCGCTCCTCGGCCAGCAGCATGCTCGCCTGGGACGGCGTGCACTGGAGGTGCGTCACCGGGTGGCGCTCCAGCAGCGCGGGCACGGAGCCGTCCAGCTCCTCGCCCTCCACCGGCTTCACGCCCACGCTGGCGTTGGCGCGCTTGAGCACCTGGGCCAGCAGGGGAAGGTGCTCCATCACCAGCGCCGTCGGCACGCCGAAGTCCACGAGGCAGGCCACCTCGTCCACGTCCATGCCCTTCAGCTTGTCGACGAAGGCGACGCAGGTGTCCACGCTGCCGAAGAGGCTGGACGTCTGGAAGTAGCGCTCGAAGGAGAAGTCCAGCAGCGCGTCCATCTCCTCGGGGGAGAGGTTGTCCGTGCCGAAGTTGCCGTTGGACAGGGTCGTCTGCGCCTTGAAGGCCGGGAAGCTCCAGGCGGCCTCCTTGATGAGGCTCACCGAGGACTTGAGGTACGACTTCATCGGCCCGCGCACCACTTCCTTCACGGTGGCTTCGGACTCACCGACGAAGGTGTGCAGCATCAGCGTCACGGTGCCCTTGCCAGGGTGGCCGGCCTTGCGCCACGCCTCGCGGTAGATGGAAATCTTCTGCGCCACCTCCTCGGGCGTCTGGCCGAGCAGGTGCGTGAGCAGGTGGCAGCCCGCGCGCGCGGCCTCCTCGAAAGTCTCGGGGTTGCCGGCGGTGGTGACCCAGATGGGCAGCTCCTTCTGCACCGGGCGCGGCAGGGTGCGCAGCTTCACCGTCGCGCCGCTGCCGCCCTTCGCCTCCAGCGTCTCGCCGCGCCACAGCTTCCGCACGTCCTCAATCTGCTGGAACATGATGCGCTTGCGGTCCGCGAAGTTCTCCGGCCGCAGGGCGAAGTCGTTGGGCTGCCAGCCCGCCGCGAAGGAGATGCCGACGCGGCCGTGGGAGATGTTGTCCACCACGGACCAGTCCTCGGCGATGCGCAGCGTGGGGTGCAGCGGCGACACGAGGCTGCCCGCGCGCAGCTGGACGTTGCGAGTCACCGCCGCCAGCGCGGCCGAGGTGAGGGCCGGGTTGGGGAACAGGCCGCCAAAGGCGTGGAAGTGCCGCTCCGGCGTCCACACGGCGCAGAAGCCGTTCGTGTCCGCGAAGCGCGCGCTCTCCATCAGCAGGTCGTAGCGCCCCTCGGGCCGCTCGCCTTCGTCGCTGGAGAAGTAGAAGAGGCTGAAGTCCATGGCGCGCGTGGCGTGCTTGCCCTCCTGCGCGCCGCCCTGCCGCTCCGCGTGGATGACCACCGTGAAGCCACGGGTGAGCGTCCACAACAGCTCCAGCACGGAGATGTCGAAGTTGAGGCTGGTGACGGCGAGCCACGTGCCGCGCTCCGTGCCCAGGCGCTCGTCCATGCCGAGGCCGAAGTTCACGAAGTTGCGGTGCTCAATCATCACCCCCTTGGGCTTGCCCGTGCTGCCGGAGGTGTAGATGACGTAGGCGAGGCTCTCCGGGGCGCCCGGGGGCGTCTGCGCGTCCGCCGAGGCGGCGATGCGCTCCCACGCCGAGTCCACGGCGAGCACCTGCCGGGCGGCGCCGGGCACGCGCGCGAGCAGCCGCTCCTGCGTGAGCACCAGGTGGCAGCCCGCATCCTCCACCATGAAGGCGATGCGCTCGGCCGGGTACGCCGGGTCCAACGGGACGTAGCAGCCGCCCGCCTTGTGCGTCGCCAGCACGCCCACCATCATCTCCAGCGAGCGCTCCATGAAGATGCCCACGCGCACGTCGCGGCCCACACCCGCGCCGCGCAGGTGACGCGCCAGCACGTCGCTGCGCTCATCCAGCTCGCGGTACGTCAGCGAGGCCCCGCGACAGACGAGCGCGGTGGCGTCCGGGGTGCGCTGCACCTGCGCCCGGAAGAGGCCGTGGAGCGTGGCGTCCGCAGGCAGCTCGCGGCGGGTGTCGTTCCACAGCGCGAGCAGCTTGCGCTCCTCCACGCCCAGCAGGTCGTGCTCGCCCACCGGCTTGGAGGGGGCCTCCTGGAGGGACGCGAGGAACGCGGAGAGCTGGCGCGACAGCTCGGAGACGCGGCCCTTGTCCACCCGGGCGGCATCGAAGATGAGGTGCGCCTTCGCGCCGTCCGCGTCCACGGAGACCGTCAGGGCCGCGCCGGGGACGAGGTGGCCCAGCTCGCCCGGTGCGGAGAGGCGCAAGGCGACGGGGTACGCCACCTCGCCCATGTGGCGAGGCAGGCCGGAGAGCTGCGGCGAGCGGCCGAGCACGTCGCGGGCCATGACGGCCTTCTCGCGAAGCTGCGCCAGCCCCTTGCGGAAGGCCGCGGCGGCGGCGGCCGGCGCGTCCTTCATGGGCAGCTCCAGCCGGAGCGGGAGCTGCGAGGCGTAGAAGCCCTCAACATCCTTGATGCGGGCGCGCGTACCGGCGTCGCTGAAACCCACGTCGAAGCGCGGCTCGGGGGACAGGCGCGACAGGAAGGCCGCGGCGGTGAAGAGCAGCCGCTCATCGGGCGGCAGGTCGCTGGCCCAGCCGGCGGCGAGGTCGCTGGCCGCCAGCGTCAGCGAGTGCGTCCCCTCCTCCTTGGCGCTGCCGCCCAGGAACGGCAGGTCCGGAGGCGCGAGCGTCTCCAGCCGGCCGAGGAAGAAGGCCTCCGCCCTGCCCGCCAGCGGGCCCACCTCGCCCAGGCGCGCACGCAGCTCCGGAGCGGCCGGCGAGAGCGCATCCCCCACCGCGAGGTTGCGCGAGCCCAGCAACTCCGCCCACGACAGCGGCGCACCGCACAGCCCCTTGGGGCCCTTCAGCGTGAGGTCGCCGCCCTGGAACGCCAGCGTCAGCGCGTCGCCTTCGATGGAGACGATGGTGCCGGGGCTCGCGTCGGAGCCCTCCTCCCCCCTGCGCGCCTCGGAGATGGCCACCGGCGCGCTGCCCAGCCACAGCTTGGCGAAGGCGAGCGGGTTGGGATAGCCACCGTAGTCGAGCGCCGCCACCAGCGCGCGCGCGTCCTCCACGTCGCCGTGCAGGTCCACCAGCGCCGCGGCGTCCGGGCGCTGGGCGAGGCCGAAGTAGCTGCGCTGGGCGAAGTCCTGCTCGACGGGCTCGACGCGGCCTTCCACCAGCTCCGCCGCGAGCTCGGCGAAGGTCTCCATGCCCAGCGTGTAGCAGCGCGCGTTGAGGCTGAAGGCCGTCTCGTTGGGGGCGACGTCGAAGAGGCGCTGCTTGAGGATGCGGCCCTTGTCCGCGCCCGACGTCATCTCGTGCCACGTGACGCCGTGCTGCGCCTCGCGGTGCAGCAGCGCCCACGAGGTGACGTTGAGGCCGGCATAGCGGGGCAGCGGCCCGTCATGGAAGTTGATGGCCATGCGGCGGGGCAGCCGCAGCACCTCGTCCTTCACCAGGCTCAGGTTGACGATGCTGAAGAGCCAGTCGAAGGGCCTGGCGGAGAGGAAGGGCAGCACCTTCTCCCCGGGCGGCACGTGGGGAATTCCCTGCTCCTCCGCCCACTTCTGGAGGGAGGGCTCGCGCGTGACGAGGCCGAGAATCCCGACGCCCCGCTCCTGGAGCGCCTGGGCACAGGGGACGACGAGGGTGCCCTCGCCGATGATGAAGCAGGTGGGCGACTCGACTGTCGCGGTCATACGGTGCCTCCGGTCGCTGGCAGCAGCCAGCTGAATTACGGTTCCAATGCCGCGCGCGCCTCGGCGAGGGCGTCGGGATGCTTCAGCAGTTCCGCGTGCCCCACCCCTGGAAAGGTCTGGAACGGCGCCCCCAGCCTGCGGGCAAGTTCCTCTCCATGGGAAGGGGGCAGTGCCGAGTCCGCCTGCCCGTGCAGCACACGGACGGGCGGCAGACCTTCGGCGACGAGCGACAGGTTGTCGTACCGGTCCGGGGTCCGCAGCCGGCCGCGAAGCCCCTTGTCCGTCACGTCCATGCGGGTGAAGGGCGCCAGGAGGACCACGCTCCGCGCCTTGACGCCGTCCCGCGCCAGCGTGTGCGCCGCCGTCAGCGCCGCGTTGCTCCCCATGGAGAAGCCCACGAGGTGGATGGCCTCCGGGCCCGGCCGGTGCGTGGCGACGAGCCAGCGCACCGCGGCCTCGGTCCCGGAGCGCAGGGCCTCCGGCGACGGCCTCCCAGGGGAGCCATCGAAGCCCGGCGGCGCCACCGCGGCCAGCCCGAGCCCGCGTCCGGCGTCCAGCGACTCCAGCACCGAGCGCGCCTCCTCGAGGTAGCCCGGGCCGTTGCCCCCGAAGAAGACCACCCAGCGCGTCTCGCCCGGCGCGGGAGGCCGCGTCAGCGCCCGCTGGCGGTAGGGCCCCTCGACGTTGCCGAGGGTCCACCCACCTGCCTCCAGCCGCGCCGCCGCCTCGGAGGCCAGGGGCGCGCCGTCATAGGGGAAGGGCCCCGGGACCTCCGCCTTCCTGTCCAGCCAGCCGAGCTTCAGCACCGCTGCCCCCAGCGCGCCTGCGAGCGCCATGACGACCAGAGCCTTCCGCGTCACTTCCCGCTCACCTGCTGGGCCTCATCCAGGGCCGCGCGCAGCATGCGCCCCAGGACGTGGACGTTGGGCTCGCGCACCAGGCTGTCATGGTCCCCGGGCACCTCGCGGATGCGCAGCGTCGGCACCAGCGGCTCCCAGCCCAGCGTCTTTCCCATGTGCGAGTAGACGAGGCTGATTTCCTGCGCGCGGAACAGCGTCACCGGCCCGGTATACGGGCGCGGGCTGTAGCGGCTCGCGAGGTACTGGAAACGCGCGGTGAGCTGGAGGTCTCTCAGCTCGATGGGAGGCGCTTCGCCACGCTGCTCGTACCAGCGCAGCTTCAGCTGGCTGATGAGCCGGTTGCCGTCGCGCTCCACCTTCTGGCGCAGCTTGTTGGTGACGTAGGCCGGGCCCTCCTCGCGAATCGCCCGCAGCCGCTCGTTGAAGGACAGCCGCCGCTCCTGGGTGCTGGGGTGGAAGGTGTCCAGGAAGGCGACGAGCGACACCTCCTCGCCCATGGCCCGCAGCCGCTGCGCCATCTCGTAGGCGACCACGCCGCCGCCGGAGTAGCCGCCGAGCATGTAGGGCCCCTTGGGCCGCACCTGCCGGATGCCATCCAGGTAGATGGTGGCCATCTCCTCGATGCTCTCCGCGGGCGGCAGCTTGCCGTCCACGCCTCGCGCCTGCAGGCCGTAGAAGGGCTGGTCCTTGCCGAGCGTCCCCGCCAGCTCGCGGAAGTTGAGGACGTTGCCTCCCGCGCCGTGCACGCAGAAGAAGGGAGTGCCGGAGCCGCCCTTCTGGATGGCGACGAGCGGCGTCCACTCTCTTGGCTGCGCCTTCCCTGGAGTCGCCGTGGCGGCCGGGGCCGCCTCGCCCGGAGCGGCGTCCGGCGTGAAGGGAATGCCGGCGGCCTCGCGCACCAGCGCCGCGCACTGCTCCAGCGTGGGAGCCTCGAACAGCGTGGCCAGCGTCAGGTCCGCGCCCAGCGTCTTCTTGATGCGCGCGAACAGGCGCACCGCGATGAGCGAGTGTCCGCCCAGGTCGAAGAAGCTGTCCTTCAGCCCCACCCGGGGCACGCCGAGCAGCTGCTGCCACAGCTCCGCCAGCTTGCGCTCCACGTCGTCGCGCGGAGAGTCCGCCGCCGCCTGGGCCGGAGCCGCGCCCGGCTGCGGGGCCGCGGAGGCCGCGGGCTTCGCCGCTTCCTGCTGCGGGCGCAGGCGTGCCGCCAGCCCGTGCAGGTCCATGGAGCTGACGAAGAGCGCATTCGTGCCGGACAGGGACAGCGCGCGCAGGAAGGCCTCCTGGCCCTCCGCCGGCTTGATGCCCAGCGGCAGCCACGTCTCCAGCAGCGAGCCCTTCTTCTGCGGTGAGCGGCCGAACCGCTTCGCCTCGACGGAGGCGACGAGGTAGCCCTCGATGGCGCAGAACACGCGACCGTCGGCGTCACAGAGGGTGACGTCGAGCAGCGCCCCGCGTCCCTCCTCCTGGCGCACGCGCACGTGGCTCAGCGCCACCTCGGGCCAGGGGCCCCACACCCGCAGGTGCCGGTAGGAGACGGGCACGTGCAGCTTCCCGGGCTGGCCCGCGTCGGGCAGCAGCGAGAAGGCGAAGCCGGAGGCGATGTCCAGGAGCCCCGGCGGCAGCGCGTACGTCGCCACGTCTCCGAGGAACGCACGCGGCAGCTCCAGCCGGCCCAGGGCCTCGGACGCGCCGAAGCCCGCGGTGCGCAGCACCTTCCAGCGAGGCCCGAAGGCCAGGAGCGAGTCCTGCGGCAGCGACTGCTCGCCCTCGCCGAAGGTGAGCGACCGCGCCGTGCAGCGCGCGCGCACGGCCGCCACGTCCAGGGGCGCGGGAGGCCCGCCCGCCGCCGGGCCGAGCCGCGCGGTGGCGTGCTCCACCCAGGCGCTGCTGGCCGCCCGGCTCGACACGCGGAAGGTGAAGCCGTCGCCCTCGGACGCCAGCACCACCTCCACCTCGCGCACCTCGCCGTCCGGCACGTCGAGCGGCGCCACGAATGACAGGTGGTCCACGTCCAGCGGAGTGCCGGGGCGCACCGTCTCCCAGGCCGCCCGCGCCAGCTCCACGTAGCCCGTGCCTGGAAGCACCGGCCCGCCGCCACGCGTGCGGTGCTCGTCCAGCACCCACAGCGCCTTCGCGTCGTAGATGGCGCGGAAGACGTGCTGGCCCGACGGGGCCTCCACGCGCCGCTGCAGCAGCGGATGGGCCACCGGCTCGCCCGGAGGCAGCCGTGGCGCCACCTGCGCGGCGGCCATGCCCACCTCCTGCCAGACACCCCACCCCAGCGCGAGCGCGCGCTTCGCGGTGCCGGACGCCTCCAGCCGGGCCGCCTGGGCCAGGAGGAACGCGTTGGCCGCGACGTAGTCCACCTGCCCCGGAGGGCCCAGGTGCGCGCTCGTCGAGGAGAAGCTGACGAAGAAGTCGAGCTGCGTGCCGTGCAGCGCCTGCTCCAGCGCGAGCGCGCCGAGCGCCTTGGGCGCCAGCACCCGCAGCGCCGAGTCGCGCGTCTTCGCCTCCAGGGGCCCGTCCTCCAGGCCACCCGCGGCGTGCACCACGCCGTGCAGCGCCCCGAAGCGGGCCTTCACCTCGGCGATGGCGGCCGTGAGCTGGACCGCGTCCGAGGTGTCCGCCTTGAGCAACAGCACCTGCGCGCCCAGACCCTCCAGCATGCGCTGGAGCTCCGCGTGCGAGGGGCTGGCCGCCGACCGGGACACGAGCGCCAGCCGCGCCTTCGCCTTGCGCGCGAACAGCTCCGCCAGCGTCCGGCCGATGCCGCCCAGGCCGCCGGTGATGAGGTACACGCCCTGCTCGCGCAGCGGCGTCGGCGCCTCCTGCAGCGCGGCCCGCTCCAGCACCTGCACCCAGCGGTGCCCGCCGCGCAGCGCCACCGGAGCGTCCACGTCCGGCCGCAGCAGCTCATCCGCCAGCTCGCGGGCCTGCGTCGCCGGGGCAGCGCCCGCCTCGACGTCCACCGCGCGCGCCGACAGCTCGGGGAGCTCCTTCGGGGCCACCAGCACGGGGCCGAGCGCGAGCGCCTGCTCCGGCGACCGCGCGGGCCCGTCCACGCCCATGCCGCCCCGCATCACCCGCACGTAGCGCAGCCCCTGGGGCAGCGACTCGGCGGTGAGGGACTGCATCAGCGCGAGCGGCGCCAGGAAGTGCCGCGACACCGCGCGCTCCCAGCCGCCCTCCGCCGCGTCCAGGCCCGGCAGGTCCACGAGCCTCGGAGGCACGCGCCCGTCCGCGCCCAGCGCGTCCCAGAGCGCCTCCCAGTCCTCGCGCGCGTCGGGCCGCAGGGTGAAGGCGCCATCCGGCCGGCGGCCGAACGTGCCCCCCGGCAGCACGCGCTGCACCAGCGCGCCCCGGGCGCCCAGCTCGCGGGACAGCTCCTCGGCGAGAGGCTCCTCGTCCGCCAGCAGCAGCCAGCGCTCATTCGCGGCCGGAGCCTCCGGCTTCGGACCCGGCTGCTCGCGGAAGCGCGGCGCGTAGCCCCAGCGGGACACGTCCTCCTCGCGCACCAGCGGGCGGTCGCTCTCGCGCCGGGCCATGAAGGTGCCCGCGCCCGGCTCCACCCAGTGGCGCTCGCGCTCGAAGGCGTAGGTGGGCAGGCCGATGCGGCGCCGCTTCTGGCCCTCGAAGAGCACGGCCGCGTCCAGGTTGACGCCCGCCGCCCACAGGCGGCCGAGCGCGAGCTGGAAGAAGGCCAGGTCCGCGACGGTGTCGTTCGGGTGCCGCAGCGACGGCACCAGTCCCTCGGCCGCCGGCTTCTCGACCTGGGCGCGCAGAAGGGAGATGAGCGTCTGCCCGGGACCGACCTCCAGGTAGACGCGCGCCTTGTCCGCCAGCAGCACGCCAGCGCCCTCGGCGAAGCGCACCGGCTGGCGCAGGTGGCGCACCCAGTAGTCGGGCGACGTCGCCTCCTCGGGCGTAATCCACGTGCCGGTGACGTTGGAGACCCACGGCGCCGTGGGCGCGGAGAAGCGCACCTTCGCCAGGTACTCGCGGAACGGCGCGAGGATGGGCTCCAGCATGCGCGAGTGCGCGGCGACGCGGATGTGCAGGCGCCGGGCCTCCACCTCGCGCTCCTTGAGCTGCGCCTCCAGCGCGTCGATGGCCGCCACCTCACCGGAGACGAGGCACAGGCTCGGCGCGTTGTGCGCCCCGAGGTCCAACCCCGGCCCCAGCAGCGGCCTCAGCTCCGCCTCCGGCAGCTCCACGCTGAGCATGGCGCCCGCGGGGAGCTGGTCGAAGAGCCGGCCGCGGCAGGCGACGATGCCCAGCGCATCCTTTATAGAGAGGACACCCAGAATCTGGGCGCAGGCGTACTCGCCCATGCTGTGACCCAGGCACGCCGCGGGCGTCAGGCCGCGCGACTTCCACAGCGCGGCCAGCGACAGCTCCACGGACAGCAGCGCGGGCAGCGCGTACGTGGCCTGCTCCAATTGCGTGCGCGCCTCGGCCTCCTTGCCGGCCTCGGGGAACAGCAGCGGGCGGAGCTGGAGCGACTCGTGCTGCTCCAGCAGCTTGAGGCACTCGTCCAGCGAGCGGCGGAACACGGGCTCCTGCTCGTAGAGCCCCTTCGCCATGCCGGGGTACTGCGCCCCGCCCCCGGGGAAGAGGAACACCACCGAGCGACCCTCGGCCTCGGTGTGGGCCTGCGCGGTGCGCGCCGGCTCGGGCTGCTCCAGCAGACGGATGGCGTCCTCGCGCGAGGACACCACCACCGCGCGGCGGTGCGCGAAGCGGCGGCGGCCGGCCAGCAGGGTGAAGGACGTGTCCCCCAGGTTGGGGGCGTTCTCCTCGCCCAGCCGCTGGGCGAGCCGGCGGCATGCGCGCTCCAGCGCGGCGGGAGACCGAGCGGACAGCCACAGCGTCTCGAAGGGCCGGGCCGCGGACGTCTGCGGCTGCGCCGGAGCCTCCTCCAGGATGACGTGCGCGTTGGTGCCGCCCACGCCCAGCGAGTTCACCGCGGCGCGGCGGGGACGACCGCCCTTCGCGGTCCACTCGCGCAGGGTGGCGTTCACCGCGAACGGCGTGCGGGCGAAGTCGATTTGCGGGTTCGGCTTCTCGTAGTTGAGGCTCGGCGCCATCTGCTTGTGGCGCAGCATCTGGACGACCTTGATGAAGCTCGCCACACCGGCGGCGGTGTCCAGGTGGCCGATGTTCGTCTTCACCGAGCCGATGCGGCAGAACCCGCTCTTCTGCGTCTGGGTGCGGAAGGCCTGGGTGAGGGCGGTGATTTCAATCGGGTCGCCCACCGGAGTGCCGGTGCCGTGGCACTCGATGTAGTCGATGCTGTCCGCCGGGACGCCGGAGACGTTGAGCGCCTCCACCACGGCGTCCGCCTGGCCATCCACGGACGGCGCGAGGTAGCCCACCTTGCGCGCGCCGTCGTTGTTCACCGCGCTGCCCTTCACCACCGCGTAGATGGTGTCCCCATCCGCCAGGGCGTCCTCCAGCCGGCGCAGCGCCACCACGCCCACGCCGCTGCCGAAGAGCGTCCCCTGCGAGCGGTGGTCGAAGGCGCGGCAGTGCCCGTCCGGGGAGAGAATCTCTCCCTCCTGGTACAGGTAGCCCCGGTAGTGCGGCATCTCCAGCGTGACGCCGCCCGCCAGCGCCAGGTCACACTCGCGCGAGAGCAGGCTCTGCACCGCCGAGTGGATGGCGACCAGCGACGTGGAGCACGCCGTCTGCACGTTGAGGCTGGGGCCGCGCAGGTCCAGGCAGTACGAGACGCGGGTGGTGAGGAAGTCCTTGTCGTTGCCCGTGTGCCGCACGAGGAACAGGCCCACCTGCTCCATCAACTGCGGGTTGGTGAAGAGGTTGTACGGCATGTACGCGTTCATGCCGGAGCCGCCGAACACGCCGATGGGGCCCTTGAAGGACTCGGGCGGGTGCCCGCAGTGCTCCAGCGCTTCCCAGCACACCTCCAGGAAGTGCCGGTGCTGGGGGTCCATGATGGACGCCTCGCGCGGGCTGAAGCCGAAGAAGCCGGCGTCGAAGTCCTCCAGCCCCTCGTACACCATGCCGGCCTTCACATAGTTCGGGTCCCTCAGCAGGGACGGGTCCACGCCCGCGCTCAGCAGCTGCGCGTCGGTGAACCACGTAATCGACCCCACGCCGTCGCGCACGCGACGCCAGTAGGTGTCCACGTCCCGCGCTCCAGGCAGCCGGGCGGACATCCCCACCACCGCGATGTCTGGAGACTCCGAAAAACCCTCAACTTCGTCCGTCATGGCAGTAGCTCTTCAACCCAGCGTCTTGGGGAAAACCTATTTCAACACACTCGGGGGAGTGGGGTCGTATGCACCCCGGATCCAGGAGGTGAATCCCCTGCCTGCCCCCCGGGCAGCTGTTCGTCTCGGGCCCCCCCGGCGGGCATCTACGACAAGACGAACGACCTCAGATTCCTTGAAGAACCCGGTGCGATTCCGCAGCCCGTCTTCATCGCATCTCCGACATCGTTTAGCCAACTAGTTGAGGATTTACTCACGGAGGGACGTGGCCTCCTCCGCAAGTGCGGGCTCCGCGGCGACAGCGAGGAGCAATCGAGGCGCCTCGGGATGATGCTCGGAAGGGAGCTGGAACCGTGGCTCGCCTGTGAGCACGCACTTCGCCTGGTGACGCGTCTCCGGGTCCCGTTTCGTGTTGCCCGGCAGGCTCGGCGATGATGGAGGCGTCTTGTCCAGCGCACCCTCATCACCCCTCCCTTCCGCTTCCAGCGCGTCCGGTGTCACGGCCGTCTCCATTCCCACTTCGGCCATGGGGCTCGGAGCCACCGACGCGCCCCTGAGCGGAGCCCGGCGGGCCCTGGTGCTGCTGGTGATGCAGGGGCTGCCCTTCCTCGGCCTGTGCGCGGGCGCATGGCTCTTCGTCCAGGAGGGCATCCGCGCGCTGGACGTCGCGCTGCTGGTGGGGATGTACCTGCTCACCATGACGGGCATCGAGCTGGGCTTCCACCGCCACTTCGCGCACCGGACCTTCGAGACGACACGCCCCCTGCGCGCCCTGCTCCTCGTCCTCGGCTCCATGGCGGGCCAGGGCTCCGCGCTGCTGTGGAGCGGCGTGCACCGCCTGCACCACGCGCACACGGACATGCCGGGGGACCCGCACTCCCCCACGCTCGGCCGGCGCGGCGCGTGGCAACGGGTGCGGGGGCTCTTCTGGGCCCAGTTCCTCTGGTACCTGGATGCGCCAGCCATCCCCCGCTTCGGGCGCTTCCTGGAACGCCACCGCGCATCCCCCGCGAGCGTCCACGCGCAGGAAGAGGACAGCCAGGAGCAACGCCTTGCCCGCACCATTCCGGACCTGCTGCGGGATGACGCCCTGCTGCGGCTGAACCAACGCTACGGCCTCTGGGTGCTGCTCGGCCTCGCGTTGCCGGCCGCCGTGGGTGGACTTGCTACCGGCACGTGGGGCGGCGCGCTGCGGGGGCTCGTGTGGGGCGGCTTCGTCCGCTACTTCCTGGTCCAGCAGGTCACCTTCGCCATCAACTCGGTGACGCACATGGTGGGGACACGGCCCCTGGAGACACGGGACGACAGCCGCAACAACGGGGTGATGGCGGTGCTGACGCTCGGCGCCGGGTGGCACAACAACCACCACGCCTTCCCCGGCTCGGCCTTCACGGGCTTCCGCTGGTGGCAGGTGGACCCGCTGGGCCAGGTCATCCGCCTGCTGGCGCGGCTGGGCTGGGCCTGGGACGTGCGGGTGCCGTCTCCGGAGGCCATCGCCGCGCGCACGCGACGCTCAGCGGCGCCATGAAGTCACAAGGAGGCGCCTGAAGGGTCCAGGAGGTAACGGACGTCCCGACCCGCGTCCCGGCTGTCCTGGCGCGGCGAGTGGCCATGGTCCCCCCGGCACGTCCGCGCCCCGCGCCTGACGAAGCGCCGTGCCGGCACGAGGGGAACCACGGATGCGCAGACTTCTCGCCCTGGGGCTGCTGAGCCTCGCCGCGTGTTCCTCGGAGACCCCGGAGCCCCAACCTCCGCCAACACCCCAGCAGCAACAGGTGACGGGTCGGGTGCAGGGCCAGCTCACCCCGTTCCAGGGCGCGGGCCAGCAGTCCACGCGCCTCCGCGCCTCGCCGCTTCCCGGAGGCCCGTCGCTCCAGGAGCTGTCACGCCTCGTGTCGCGCGCACGGCCCCCGAGACGCGCACGGCCTCCGCTCCCTTCGGCGCTGGCGGCGCCCCTGCCTGGCCCCATCGGTCGTCCCATCGAAGCGGGCGACATCCCCGGCGAGGTCATCTTCCGCTTCGACGAGCCGAACCTGACGCCCGAGCAGGTCCTCCAGCGGGTGGCAACCTCCGGCTACCACGCCGTGCACCGGGGCTATGCGAGCGAGCACCTGCACCTCGTCGCCTTCGAGCGCCTCGACGGGAGCCGCGCGAAGGCCACCGTGGCGGACACGGGCCGGCTGGTGTCGCAGCTGGCCTCCCTGCCCGGGGTGCGCTTCGCGGAGCCCAACCGGCGGGTGAGGCCGCTCGCCGTGCCGGATGACTTCGGCTACTCCTTCCAGTGGCACTACGCCGCGCTCAACCTGCCTGCCGCCTGGGACGTGCAGCTGGGGAACCCGGGCCTGGTGGTGGCCGTCATCGACACGGGCATCGTCTTCCACCCGGACCTCAGCGCGCGCGTGCTGCCGGGCATCGACATGATTTCCGACCCGGAGAACGCCGCGGACGGAGACGGACGCGACGACGACCCGACGGACCCGGGTGGAGACCTGCCCGGCGGCCGCTCCTCCTGGCATGGCACGCACGTGGCGGGGACACTCGGCGCGCTCACGGACAATGGCGTGGGCGTGGCGGGCGTGACGTGGGGAGCGCTGCTGCTGCCCGTGCGCGTCCTCGGCGAGCAGGGCGCGTCCAGCTTCGACATCGCCGCGGCCATGCAGTGGGCCTCCGGAGGCCTCGTCCCGGGCCTGCGGCCCAACCCCACGCCGGCGCGCATCATCAACCTGAGCCTCGGAGGAAGCTCGCCGCCGCAGCGGGTCTACCAGGACGTCATCGACGAGCGCGTGGTGGCCTCCGGAGTCATGTTCGTCATCGCCGCGGGCAACGAGGCCCAGGACGCGGCGGGCTCGTCGCCGTGCAACCAGCAGAGCGTCATCTGCGTGGGCGCCACGTCGCTGGTGGGTCGGCGCAGCAGCTTCTCCAACTTCGGCCTGCCAGTGGACGTGATGGCGCCCGGCGGCGAGCTCCAGGAGGACCTCAACGGGGACGGCTATCCGGACGGCGTGCTGTCCACCGCGCTCGATGCGGCGGGCCTGCCGGGCTACCGCTTCTACGAGGGCACCAGCATGGCCGCGCCCCACGTGACGGGCGTGCTGGCCCTCATGACCTCGCTGCGGCCGGACCTGATGCCCCTGGACGCGGAGCGCATCCTCAGGGAGACCGCCGTGCCCGCGGGCCGGTGCGCCGAGGGCTGTGGCGCGGGGCTCGTCAACGCGCAGGCCGCGCTGCGCGCCCTGCAGGGAGGCCCCGGCGCCGAGCCGCCACGGCTGGAGGTGAACACGCCGAGCCTCTTCTTCCCCGGTGACGCCACCCTTCCGTTGCTCGTCTACAACGAGGGCGGCGGCGAGCTCCTGGTGACGGCCAGCGTCGCCGGCCCCCAGGCGGCCCAGGTGGCCTTCCCCGGAGGAAACACGCTGCTCGTGCCCGCGCTGAGCGCCCGGCCGCTGCAGGTGGCGGTGACGCTGGCCGGACTGCCTCCGGGGGACTACACGGTGCCGCTCACCCTCGCCAGCGCACAGGGCACCGACACGGTGGCGCTGCGGCTGCGCGTGGGAGCGCCCTCCGAGCGCGACGCCCTCGTCGTCTTCGTCTACCAGGACTCGCTGGGCGAATGGCATACGGCGCCGGAGCTGGCGACCGTGGCCCCGGCGGCGGACGCGTACCGCTACGCCATCGACCTGCCTCCGAGGACCTACTACGCGACGGCCGCCATCGACGACAACCAGAACGGCCAGTACTTCGAGGACGGGGAGCGCATCGGCTTCTGGCGCAACCAGGACAGCGTGGAGCCCATCGTGGTGCGCGCGGGCGAGGTGGTGCCGGGCATCGACTTCGACCTCGTCCCGTACATCCCCGTGGAGGCCTCGCCATAGAAAACCCCCAGGCGCACGAAGCGCCGGGCGGTAAGAGTTTGCGGTCACTGCAATACTTGTAAAACGCGAACTCCCTGCCACCATGAAGCGGAGCGACAGACAGGCACCGTCCGTCGAGCTCGACAGGCCCGCGCCAGTCCAGGCGTCACTTCCTGACGTCGGGTCGCGGGTGGAGGTCCGCTTCGTGTCCCTGCATCGAACTGAAAGCCCGCTGTCCCTCCGCCTCCTCGCCTCGTCCGCACTGACGCTCACCACGGCCCTATTCGCCGCGTGTGGCACGGCGCCAACTCCGTCCGTGGATGGGCCCGAAGGCGTCACGGCCTCATCGCTGACGGAGCTCGTCGTCAACGGGACGTTCAGCAGCACCACGACGGCGCCCTGGTGGAGCGGGCCCAACACCGCCTCGCGCGTGGACACGGGCAGGCTGCGCGTCGACGTGGCGGGCGGCACCGTCAATCCGTGGGACGCCCTCATCGGCCAGGACGGAATCACCCTGGTGAACGGACAGGCGTACACCCTGGCCTTTACCGCCTCGGCCACGGCGAGCACCGCGGTGCGCGCGACGGTGCAGCTCGGGAGCGCGCCGTACACCGCGCCGCTGGACCAGCACATCACCCTGGACGGCACGCCCCGGCGCTTCTCGTTCCCCTTCACCTCGTCCCTGTCCACCTCGGGTGGGCAGGTGACCTTCCAGCTCGGCGGCCGGGCCAGCGCCGTCACGGTGTTCCTCGACGACATCTCGCTCAGCACGGGGAGCAGCACCGGCTCCGGACCGCTGGGGATGACGAGCGGCTTCTACGTCGACCCGAACTCCAATCCCGCCGCCTGGGTGCGCGCCAACAGCGGTGACTCGCGCGCTGCGCGCATCCAGTCGGCCATCGCCAGCAGGCCAGGGGCTCGCTGGTTCGGCAACTGGAGCGGGGACATCGCCTCGGCCGTCTCCAGCTTCGTCGCCGCGGCGGACGCGGCTGACAAGCTGCCGGTGCTCGTGGCCTACAACATCCCCGGTCGCGACTGTGGCAGCCACTCCGGTGGTGGCGCGGGCAGCCCCGAGGCCTACCGCACGTGGATAACCGCCTTCGCGTCGGGCCTGGGCAGCCGCCCCGCCATCGTCATCATCGAGCCGGACGCCGTCGCGCAGCTGGACTGCCTGCCGAGCGACACCGAGCGTCAGACGCGACTGGGCCTGCTGCGCTACGCCACGGAGCGGCTGCGAGACCTCGCGCCGAACACGTGGGCCTACCTCGACGGCGGCAACGCCCGGTGGATTGCCGCCGACACCATGGCGCAGCGACTGGAGTCCGCGGGCGTGCGCAACGTGCGGGGCTTCGCCCTCAACGTGTCGAACTTCTACACCACCGCCGAGTCCGCCTCGTACGGCTCGGCCGTCAACACCGCGCTGAACAACCGGTACGGCTACACCCGCGCCTTCGTGGTGGACACCAGCCGCAACGGCAATGGCTCCAACGGGGAGTGGTGCAACCCTGGCGGCCGCAAGCTCGGCACACCGTCGCAGGTGGGCGGCGGCGCGGAGCTGCTGCTGTGGGTGAAGGTGCCGGGGGACTCGGATGGCCAGTGCGGCATCGCCCCGGGCACGCCGGCGGGACAGTTCAGCCCCGACCTGGCCATCCGCCTCATCGACGGCACCTGAGCGCGGTGAGGACGGGGGCCGCCCGTGCCCCCGTCCTGGAGCTTCATCCCGCCGCAGCCGCAGCCGCTGCAGCTCCAGCCCGCCCTGAAGCCATGGCGGCGCGCAGGCCGTGCGGGTTCAACCTGTCTTCCTGGAGGTACTCATCATGACCGTGAGCATGAGCCTGCGTTCGCTGTGTGTCTGGCTGGGAATCGTGCTGGCCTGGGGCAGCCCGGGGCCCGCCGACGCGGCCTGGAGGAGCGTGCTGTACCCGTCCACCTGGACACCGGGCTACACGCAGCCAGGCAACCCCGCCCGGTTCCTGCACGACTTCTCCTACGCCGGCTATCGCATGCGGCAGGTGGAGCCGCCCGTCCGGACGGACCGCGTCCTCGACGTGACGGCGGCGCCGTACTTCGCGGACAACACGGGCACTTCGGACGTCACGGCCATCCTCCAGCAGGCCATCGACGACGCGGGGGCCGTGAGCGGAGGCGGGGTGGTGCTGCTGCCCTCGGGGACGTACCGGGTGGCGCCGCCGACGGGCAAGGCCCAGGCCCTGCTGCTGAACAAGAGCAACGTCGTGCTCCGGGGGCATGGGCCCACCGCCACGTTCCTCTACAACTCGGCGACGAACATGCGGGCCAGGGCCGTCATCCGCGTCGCGCCCCAGGGCTCGTCCCTCAGCTGGAACTCGGGAGCCACCTCCACCGTCTCCATCACCGCGGACCTGCCCGTCCTCGCGACGCGAATCCCCGTGTCCAGCGTGACGGGCTACAGCGTGGGCCACTGGGTGGTGGTGCGCGCGGACCTGACGGCGGCCCTGAGCGAGGAATACAACATGGGCACCACGTGGACCTCGCTGCCCGGGCCGGCGTTCTACCGGAAGGTCACCGCGGTGGACTCCGTGGCGAAGACGCTCACCGTGGACGTGCCGCTGCGGCTGGGCCTGAAGACGCGGGACAACGCGCGCGTGTACAAAATCCCCGCGCACCTGTCCGAGGTCGGCGTGGAGAACCTGGCCATCGGCATGCGGGAGAACGTGACTCCGGGCACGGGGGAGTCGGACTACGCAGTCGCGGGCACCGGGGCCTACGAGATGCACGACGCCTCCGCCATCACGATGAACCACACCGTGGACGGCTGGATTGTCAACGTCAGCTCCTACCGCCCGCCCTCCAACACGCGAGACCTCCACCTGCTGTCCAACGGCTTCGACCTGCTCTACTCCCGGAACATCACCGTGGAGGGCTGCGAGCTGGGCAAGCCCCAGTACAGGGGCGGTGGAGGCAATGGCTACCTGTACTCGATTCGGGGCAGTGACAGCCTCATCAAGGACAGCGTGGCGTACCAGGGGCGGCACAACTTCGACTTCCGCTCCATCCACGCCACGGGCAACGTCCTGTTCAGCAACCGGGCCTCGGACGGGACGCTGGTCTCCGACTTCCACATGCACCTGAGCGCCGCCAACCTGCTGGACAACCTCACCCTGTACCAGGAGAAGTTCGAGGCGGCGGACCGCACGCCCTACGGGACGGTCAGCCATGGCCTCACCACCACCCAGAGCGTGTTCTGGAACACGCACGGGGCGAAGTACCGCTCGGGGACCAGCGCCATCATCCGCTCCCAGCAGTATGGCGAGGGCTATGTGATTGGCGTGCGCGGAGGCGCCACCGGAGTGGAACTCCCGAGCGCCACGAAGACGGCGCCGACCGACTTCGCGGAGACGGCCTCCCCGGGCGAGGAGCTGGTGCCCCAGTCGCTCTACGTCGACCAGCTCAAGCGGAGGCTGGGCAGTACCGTGGAGCATGACGGCAACGTGCTCGTCTACCAGGCGGAGAACCTCAAGCCCTCGAACGCGGGCCAGCGGTCCTCCACGAACATCGAGACCTCCGCCGACAACGGGAGCCTCCGGTACCACAACGGGAGCGCCGTGGGCGACGCGGTCTCCTACACCCTCTACCCGAGGACGGTGGGGACGTTCAGCGTGCGGGTGCGGACGAAGAAGCTGGGAAGCCGCGGGCAGTACCAGCTGGACATCAACGGGGTGAATCAGGGCCCGGTGCGGGACGAGTACTCCAGCACCGCGGTGTTCGCGGAGTCGGACCTGGGGACGGTGACCTTCACGGACCTCGAGGCGAAGACGTTCACCTTCACCGTCGTGGGCAGGAACGCCGCCAGCAGCGGCTACAACGTCGCCGTCGACTCCATCAAGCTCGTCCGGCAATAAGGAGGAAGCCAGACCCGGGCGGGGACATGAAGCCCTTGCGCTTTAGACAAGCGCTTCTATTACCTCCTCATGAAGGGAGGGGCGCCACCGACCCGCGCGAGCGCAGCGCCCTTCCCTCTTCAGTACGGACTGGCCGTTGGCCTGACGATGATTTCACTGACGTCCACATCATCGGGCTGCTCGATGGAGAACAGGATGGCCCGGGCGATGGCGTCGGCGGGAATCGAGATGCGCCGGAACTCCTTCATCCCCTGCTGCGCCGCGGGGTCGCTGATGCTCTCCGCGAGCTCCGACTCGGTGACACCGGGGGAAATCACCGTCACCCGGATGTCGCCACCGACTTCCTGGCGAAGCCCCTCGGAGATGGCCATGACGGCGAACTTGGTGGCGCAGTAGACGGCGGCCGTGGGTGACACCGCGTGGCCTCCGATGGAGGACACGTTGATGAACTGCCCGCGTCCCTGCTGCTTCATCACCGGCAGGCCCGCCGCGATGCCATGCAGAACGCCCCGGATGTTCACATCAATCATCCGGTTCCACTCGTCGACCTTCAGCGCCTCCAGCTTCGACAACGGCATCACGCCAGCGTTGTTGAGGATGACGTCCACGCGGCCGAATTCGGTCCGCGCGTAGCCGATGAACGCCTCCATGTCCTCCAGGCGCGTCACGTCGAGCTTCCGGTAGTGCGCCGAGCCCCCCGCGTCGCGGAGCTCCCCCACGAGCGCCTCCAGCCGGTCCGTGCGCCGGGCGCCCAGCACCACACGCGCGCCGCGTCGGGCCAACAGCCGAGCCGTCGCCTCTCCGATGCCGCTGCTGGCCCCCGTGATTGCGACGACCTTCCCTTCGATTCCAGACATACGTGCTCCCGGTTCCTGGGTCCGGGGCGTGAGTGCCCCGAGGCCTGAGCAGATGTAGAGGCGGGGGTGCCGACGTCGGTAGACCATTCCTGGCGGGTTCTTGCCTGTTCCTGCAAGCGCCCTCGAATCCCGGGCCATGCCCAGGGGCTGGGAGTAGTCTGATACTCCATGGGAACGAGCGTGAGGGTGAAGTCCCCAGGCGGGGTGGGTGGAAGGGGAGTCAGCCAGGAGCTCGCCGGGCGACTGGCCGAGCTGGCCTCGATGATGAAGCGCCTCACCCCGGGTGACGGCATCCACGCGACGGCCCTGGAGCGCGTGGTGCTCATCCGCTCCTCGCGCCCGGGCGAGCCCCTCCGCGCCCTGCATCAGCCCGCGCTCTGCCTCATCGCCCAGGGCGCCAAGCGGGTGATGCTGGGCGAGGAGGTCTACCCCTACGAGGCCTCGAATCATCTCGTGGTGTCGGTGGACCTTCCCGTCACCGGGCAGGTGACGCAAGCCACGTCCCAGGCGCCCTATCTCTGCTTCCGCCTCGACCTGGACCCGGGAGAAATCGCCGACCTGCTGCTGCACGCGAAGCTGCCGGCGTCACCCCAGCGGAGCCCTTCCCGGGGCCTGTTCCTCGATGAGACCACCCCGGCCCTGCTGGATGCGGTGCTCCGTCTGGTGCGCCTGTTGGATTCCCCCGAGGACATCCCCGCGCTGGCCCCGCTGGCCACGCGCGAGATTGTCTACCGGTTGCTCAAGGGGGAGCACGGCTGGCGGCTGAACCAGATAGCCACGGCCAACAGCCAGGCCTGGCGCATCGCCCGGGCCATTGGCTGGCTCAAGGCGCGCTTCGCCGAGCCGCTGCGCATCGAGGACCTCGCGCGCGAGGTCCACATGAGCACGTCCTCGCTGCACCACCACTTCAAGGCCGTCACCGCCATGAGCCCGCTGCAGTACCAGAAGCAACTGCGGCTCCAGGAGGCCCGCCGGCTCCTGCTCAGCGAGGATGTCGACGTGGCGACGGCGGGCTTCCGCGTGGGCTACGAGAGCCCCTCTCAGTTCGGACGCGAGTACAGCCGCCTGTTCGGGGCGTCGCCCGGACGCGACTCGCAACGGCTGCGCCAGCTCCCGGAAGTCCCCGCCGCCACCTGACGCGTCCGGAGCCTTAGAACACGCTGCGGACGAGTCCTCCGTCGATGCGGAGGGCGGCCCCGTTGATGGCCGAGGCGCGCGGGCTGCTCACATAGGTGACGAAGTCGGCAATCTCCTTCGGGTCGATGAGCCGCTCGATGAGCGAGGTGGGACGGTTCTCGCGCATGAAGCGCTGCTCCGCCTCCGCGAGGGGCACGCCGGGGAAGACGTCCTGGACGAGCTTCGCCACGCCTTCCGTCCGCGTCGAGCCCGGCATGATGGTGTTGACGGTGACGGCCGTGCCCTTGGTCAGCTCGGCGAGGCTGCGCGACACGGAGAGCTGCATCGTCTTCGTCGCGCTGTAGTGGGCCATCTCAGGGGAAGGACTGATGGCGGCCTCGCTGGCGATGAAGAGCACGCGGCCCGTCTTCTTCGCCAGCATGCCCTTGAGGTAGTGCCGGGCGAGGCGCACGCCGCTCAGGATGTTGACCTCGAACAGGCGCCGCCAGGCCTCGTCCGTCTCGTCGAAGAAGCCCACGGCCTCGTAGATGCCGAGGTTGTTGATGAGGATGTCCACCTCGGGGAACCGGCGGAGCGTCTCCGCGGCGCCCTCGGCGGTGCCGTTGTCGGAGGCCAGCGCCTCGAGCTTCGCGCCCGGCACCCGCGCGCGGACGTCGGCGATGGCGGACTCCACGCTCGCCGCCGTGCGTCCGTTGATGATGACCCTGGCGCCCTCCCGGGCGAGGGCGGTGGCGATTTCCTTGCCGATGCCGCCGGTGGAGGCGGTGACGAGGGCAAGCTTGTCGTCGAGCTGGAGATTCATGAGAGGGCTGTCCCCGAAGGGAGGTGGGCTTCGGGGCTTCCGCGCCCGGACACTAGAACAACGCGCGTCTTCAGAGCCCCCGAGCCAGGGCCCACCGCCAGCCAGCGGACACCGCCGTGACGACAGGGGCTCACCCTGGTCCTCGCTCCCGGCGTGGCGAGCCGTCCCGACGCTCAGCAGCAGCGCCCTCCGCCCCCCCGGTAGCGAGCCTGGAGCCGCTCGTCGAAGAAGCGGGCGTAGCTCATCACCTCCCGCTCCGGGTGGTGACGGCGCATGTGCTCGACGTAGGTGTCGTAGTCGGGCACGCCAATCATCAGCCGGGCGGTCTGCACCGCGCGGCGCCAGCAGCGCTCCAGCCAGTTCATCGCGGCGGACATGTCAGCGAGCCTCCACGGCGCGTGGCACGTGAGGGGTCTCCTGCGCCGTGGGCACCGGCGAGCGGAGGGCCGCCAGCGCGGCACGGAGGCCGAACAGGACGGTGGCCACCACCAGCAGCATGAAGAGCGCGGTGAGCGTCGCATCCAGGTAGTCGTTGCTGATGATGCGCTCCATCTCCTCCACGGACTTCGCGGGAGCCATCACCCGCCCCTCGGCCAGCGCGGCGGAGAACGCGCGTGCATGGGCGACGAAGGAGACGCGCACGTCGCCCCCGAAGACCTTCTGCCAGCCGGCGGTCAGCGTGCAGATGACCAGCCACACGGCGGGAATCGCGGGCACCCAGGCGTAGCGCTCGCGCTTCATCTTCACCAGCACCACGGAGGCCAGGGTGAGCGCAATCGCCGCCAGCATCTGGTTGGCGATGCCGAACAGCGGCCACAGCGTGTTGATGCCGCCCAGCGGGTCCACGACGCCCTGGTAGAGGAAGTAGCCCCAGGCCGCGACGCACAGGGCGGTGGCCACCATGTTGGCCGCCCAGGACTCCGTCCGCTTCAGGGGCGCGTACACGAGCCCGGCCAGCTCCTGAATCATGAAGCGGCCCACCCGCGTGCCCGCGTCCACGGTGGTGAGGATGAACAGGGCCTCGAAGAGGATGGCGTAGTGGTACCAGAAGGCCATCATCCCCTCGCCGGAGAACAGGCCATGGAGGATCTGCGCCATGCCCACCGCCAGCGTCGGAGCACCACCCGCGCGGGACAGGATGGAGGACTCGCCGATGTCGCGGGCCGTCTGGCTGAGCACCTCCGGGGTGATGACGAAGCCCCAGTCGCTGATGACGCGCGAGGCGTCCAGCACGGTGGTGCCAATCACCGACGGCGGCGAGTTCATGGCGAAGTACACGCCCGGGTCCAGCACCGAGGCGGCGATGAGCGCCATGACGGCGACGAAGGACTCCATCAGCATCGCGCCATAGCCCACCACGCGCGCGTCACCCTCGCTGTCCAGCATCTTCGGCGTGGTGCCCGAGGCGATGAGCGAGTGCCAGCCGGACACCGCGCCGCAGGCGATGGTGATGAACAGGAACGGGAACAGCCCCCCGGAGAACACCGGCCCGCTGCCGTCCACGAAGCGGGTGATGGCCGGCATCCGCAGCTCCGGCGCGACCAGGATGATGCCCACCGCCAGCAGCAGCACGGTGCCAATCTTGAGGAACGTGGACAGGTAGTCGCGCGGGGCGAGCAGCAGCCATACCGGCAGCACGGAGGCACAGAAGCCGTAGGCGATGAGCATCCACGCCAGGGCCTTGCTGTCGTAGTCGAAGAGCGGGCCCCAGAAGGCGTGCTCGGCGACCCGGCCGCCCAGCCAGATGGACAGCATCAGCAGCACGAAGCCGGCGACGGAGACCTCCAGCACCCGTCCCGGACGGACGTAGCGCAGATACACGCCCATCAGCACGGCGATGGGAATCGTCATCGCCACGGTGAAGGTGCCCCAGGGGCTGTGCGTCAGCGCCTTCACCACCACCAGCGCCAGCACGGCGAGGATGATCATCATGATCATCAGCACGCCCACCATCGCCGTCACGCCCGCGGCCGGCCCCAGCTCCATGCGGACCATGTCGCCCAGGGACTTGCCGTCGCGGCGGACGGACAGGAACAGGATGACGAAGTCCTGCACCGCTCCGGCCAGCACCGCGCCGGAGAGAATCCACAGCGTGCCGGGCAGGTAGCCCATCTGCGCGGCCAGGACAGGGCCTACCAGCGGGCCCGCTCCGGCGATGGCGGCGAAGTGGTGGCCGAAGAGCACCCACCGGTCCGTGGGCACGTAGTCCAGCCCGTCGTTGCGGCGGTGCCCCGGGGTGGCGCGCGTGGGGTCCACGCCCAGCGCCGTGTGTGCCACGAAGCGGCCATAGAAGCGGTAGCCGATAAGGAAGACGGAGACGGACGCCACCACCAGCCAGATGGCGTTGATGCGCTCGCCCCGCTGAAGCGCCACCGTCCCCAGGCTGACCGCGCCTGCGATGGCGAGCAGCCCCCACCCCAGCTTCCGAACGACTCCACCCATGAGTCCTCCCCTGGCCGCGCCCGAGCTGCCTACCCGCGCGGCGGGAGCGGGCCCGACCGGGACGGCCATGGCCCGAGCCTCCTCCGCCCCGGGGACAAAAGGGGTGGCGCGGAGGGCGTCCGCCAACTTCCTGACTCAAGCGGTGGGGCAACGGCGCGGCCCCTGTCCGGAGGGTGCCTATCCTCCGTTCCCTTCCACACGGAAGCCCGGCAGGGCTCGAACGGCGCTACGTCGTGGTGGGAATGTCTGTCTTCAGACCCAAGACGAAAGCCAGGGAGAGGTCATTCCAAGGTCTTCCGTCTTTCGATGGGAAAACGAGGCCCCGTCAGACCTGTCGCATTTCCCGCCGGAATTCGAGGCCGTGAAGGACCTTTACCGACAGTCCGGCCTCTCCGCACCACGCGAACGGGAAGTCCGCTGGCCGTGGGAGGCGGGCCTCTGTCATCGTCCCGCCCACGCATGAACGCGCCCCCCCGCCGTCCGACACCGCAGTTGAGCATGCGCTTCCAGCTGTTCGTCTTCCTGGGCTCGTTCCTGCTGTTCCAGGTGGAGCTCATCGTCGCGCGCCTGCTGCTGCCCGCGTACGGGAGCAGCGCGGCGGTGTGGACGACGTGCATGATGTTCTACCAGGGCGTCCTGCTGCTCGGTTACCTGTATGCGGGCCGGCTGTCGCCCCGCGTGCTGGCGGGGCGCTACCGCTGGGCCCACCTGGCCTTCGTGCTGCTCCCGGTGGTGACGTTCCCCTTCCACCTGAGGAGCGTGGAGCTTCCCCCCATCGCCGCCATCATCGTCACGCTGGCGCTCTCGCTCGGCTGGCCCTTCCTGGCGCTGTCCACCACCAGCCTCATGGCCCAGGGCTGGCTGACGCGCACCGAGCACCCGTCCCGGAACGACCCGACCTTCCTCTACGGCACGTCCAACGCCGGCGCGCTGCTGGCGCTGCTGACCTTCCCCTTCCTGGTGGAGCCGGCGCTCGACACGCGCACGCAGCTCGGCCTCTGGTACGTCGCCTACGCCGCCTTCGTGGTGCTCACCGTGCTGTGCATCCGGGCGGTGCGGCCCGCGGACGCGGCCCCCCCCGACGCCTCCCCCGTGACACCCGCCAGCGCGCCCGTCCCGGCATCCCGGGCGAGCGGCACCGCGAGGCTCGCCTGGCTCCTGCTCGCCGCGAGCGCCAACGCGTTGCTGATGGCGGTGACGAACGTCCTCACGCTGGACGCGTCCATGCCCCTGCTGTGGATTGTCCCGCTCACGCTCTACCTGCTCACCCTCATCCTGTGCTTCGCGCGGCGGCCGCTGACGCCCGAGGGGCTCAACCGCCTGTGCGTGGCGGGACTGCTGGTGGCGGCGGCGGCGGCGGTGGCGGCGCTCGCGCGGGTGCAGTCGGTGCTCCCCTCCCTCGCGCTCCACGGCGCGGTGCTCTGGGTGGGCTGCCTGCTGCTGCACGCGAGCCTGGCGCGGTGCCGGCCGGAGGAGCCGCGCCTGCTGGGCTCGTACTACCTGCACCTCTCCGTGGGCGGCTGGCTGGGCACGGCGCTCATCGTCCTGGGCATTCCGCTGCTGCTGGGCTCGCTGGCCATGGCGTACGTGGACTACGGCGTGGCGGGGCTGCTGGTGCTGGCGGCGCTCTTCGCCCGGGACGTGGCGCTGCGAGAGCGGGGAGAGCCCCGGCACCGGCTCGCGCCGCTGCTGGCGGGCGGCGCGGCGGTGGCCATGGCCGCAATCCTGGCGCTCGCGGCGGTGAAGCTCCTGCACAGCCGGGTCGATGGCTCGCGGACGTTCTACGGCCTCTACACCGTGAAGGACGTGGACGGGCTGCGCCTCTTCCAGCATGGCAGCACGGTGCACGGGGTGGAGCGGCGCGCGGAGGAGGCGCTGGGCGAGCCCCTCCTGTACTACCACCGTGGCTCTCCCGTGGGCCGGGTGCTGACTGAGTCCCCGTCGCGAGCGCGCGTGGCTGTGGTGGGGCTGGGCATCGGCAGCCTCGCCGCGTACGGCCGCGGAGGCGAGCGGTGGGACTTCTACGAGTTGGACCCGGAGGTGGAGCGGCTCGCGCGCAGCCACTTCACGCTGCTGGGGCGCAGCGCCGCCGAGGTGCGCGTCGTCACCGGAGACGCGCGGCTGCGCCTCCATGAGGCGGAGGAGCAGGCGTACGACGTCATCATCCTGGATGCCTTCTCCAGCGACTTCGTGCCCACGCACCTGCTCACGCAGGAGGCCATCGACCTGTACCTGCGCAAGCTGCGGCCCGAGGGGCTCCTGCTCTTCCACATCTCCAGCCGGCTGTTCGACCTGGCGCCGGTGCTCACCCGCCTGGGCGCGGCGCTCGGACTGCAATGCGCGGTCAGCGGGGCCGAGTCGCTGAGCGAAGCGGAGCTGGCGCAGGGCCAGTCCCCGAGCCGCTGGTTCGCCCTCACCGCGAGCCCGATTCAGGCCCGGTGGCTGGACGAGCACCTGGGGTGGGACCAGGTGCGTGCCTCCGAGGACCTCCTGTCACGTCGGGTGTGGACGGACGACTACGTCAACCTGCTCCAGGCCCTGCGCTGGTAGCGGCGTCCGGTCAGCCCCAGGTCCGCTGCTGGTTGCGCGCGTTCTTCTCGCGGAACGCCTGCTCCAGGTCCACGTCCACGCGGTTGGCGATGGCCAGGAGGTAGTTGAAGACGTCCACCAGCTCCTCGGCGAGCTGCGCGCGGGCGGCCTCTGGCGGCGTGCCCTCGCCCTCGTCGAAGAGCTTGTTGTAGCGGCGCACCGCCTTGAATACCTCGCCCATCTCCTCGCCCATGAGGAAGCAGTTGTGGACCAGGTCCACCTTCAGCCAGCCATGCAGCGCCTCCAACTCGTGGATGTAGCGCTGGTAGTCCTTCATCGACGCGCCTTCGGGGAGTGAAATCATGGCCCTCCTCCTCGGTGAGGAGCGCCGGCCCTGTCAACGCCTGGAGCCGCCGATGGGCTGGTGGGACAACACAGGCTGGCGGTTCGATTCGCGCGTACACGGTATTTTGAGCTGCATTGATTTACCGGAATGCCGTCGCTATCATCACCATTGTGTTGCAGGAGTGACGCATCAGGGCGGCGTGGACTCATGCAGTTCGAGCAGGTCGGTCGGCGTTCACCCAGGCGCGTTCATCCCTACGGCACGTTCGTCAACCCGAGCCAGAGGAGTGCGTTATGGACAATGTTCAGGGAATCGATCTCGTTGAGCAGTGGCGCAACGACGCTGACATGGACAACCCCGCGGGCCCGCTGTTCATCGGTGGCGAGTTCACCGAGGCGGACATCATCTGTGAGACCACCACCATCAGCGGTCGCTGTGGTACGGGCTGCACGGGCTCGCGGACCCTGATGTGTTGCTAAGTCGTGATGGCGTCTGACACAGGCGCCAGTAACTTCGACGCATCCCTGGGTTGCCTGCTCCTGCCCGCGATGGGGGAGCTGGCAACCTGGCTTGAGCGGGTTACTGGGTTATCATCTGGCGAACGCGACATCGTCGTCGCCGCGACGCGCGAATCGCTCTCCTCTGTTCTCACCCGGAAGCTGACGCGCCTGCTCGTCCTCGAGCTGAACGCCGCGCGCGTGACGGGGCGTCTCACCGGCGAGGACGCGGCCCAGCGTTGGGCTCAGTTCCTGGAGCTCTCCTCCCAGCGTGCCTTCTGGGACGGCCTCGCGAGCCCCTATCCGACGCTGCTGCCCCGCGTCGACCGCATCATCCGCAACCGCTGCACCGCCTCACTGCGCTTCGCCGAGCGCTGGGCCGCCGACCGCGCCCGCCTCGACGTGTTGTGCGGAGGCGCGCCCGGTGAGCTGGAGAGCCTCAGCTTCGGCGCGGGAGACAGTCACTGCGGCGGACAGACAGTCTCGCTGCTCCAGTGCCAGGGCGGGCGGCTGGTCTACAAGCCGCGCTCGCTGGCCATCGACGTGGCCCTGCGCGACTTCATCATCGGGCTGGCCCGGCATCACGACGGTGCCCTGCCCCTCCGGATTCCCAGGGTGGTGGAGATGGGAGAGGCCCACGGCTGGGCCGAGTTCGTCCCGCACCGCTACGCCTCCGGAACGGAGGAGCTGGTCAGCTTCTACCGTGGCATCGGCCACCTGCTCGCCATCATGCGGCTGCTCGGCGGCAGCGACCTGCACGCGGAGAACCTCATCGCCCACGGGGGCAGTCCCGTCGTCGTGGACTGCGAGACGCTGTTCACGCCGAAGCCCCCGCCCTCCCCCTCGGGGCTGGGCCAGGCGCTGGACCATGCGGCCCAGCTGGTGAGTGGCACCGTGCTGTCCATCGGCCTGCTGCCGGGACGCGGCGACGGCCTGGGGTGGCGCGGGGTGGACAGCTCCGCCGTGGGAATGCTCCCCGGACAGCAGCCTCGCCTGCAGCAGCCGGGCGTCGTCAAGGCCGGCACCGACGAAGCGCACATCGGCGCAACCCAGGTCGACGCGCCGGTCTCCCAGAACCATCCCAGCCCGGAGCCCGCCCTGGCCCGGTACTGGCCCGAGGTCCTCGCCAGCTTCGACGAGATGACCGGAACGCTGCACCAGCTGGATTCGACGGGACAGCTGCGGGGCCTGCTGGAGGGCTTCGGGGCCTGCCGCATCCGCGTGGTGACGCGGGCGACCGAGGTCTACTCCGAGCTGGCCCGCATGCTGTGGCACCCGGTGTCCCTGCACAAGGATGCCCCTCCGCGCCAGCGCGCGAAGGACCTGCTGGCAAAGATGGCCGCCAACGTCTCGACCGCGCCTGGAGACGCGGCGGTGATTGAGGCCGAGGTCGAGGAGCTGCTCGACGGCGACATCCCCATCTTCACCACCGTGGCCGGCCACGGACAGCTGGAGGGCCCCCGTGGCACCTCCTGGCTGCCACGCCGGAACCTGGTGGACGCCGCGCTGGAGCACTGGCGCGTCGCGGACTTCAAGCTGGAGCGGAACGTCATCCAGTCCGCGCTGGTCAGCGCCTACATCAACGATGGGTGGAGGCCCGACGAGGTAGCGCGCCGGCCCGAGCGGGTGCGGACGGACGACCTCGACCTTCGCCGTCGGCGCATCGCGGCGCGCATCATGGGGGACCTCAGCTCCACCGCCATTCGCGGCGGGGACGGCACCGTCACCTGGATTGCCCCCATCTTCCGGCCCACCGGCTGGTCCGTGCTGCCGCTGGAGCAGGACCTGTACGGAGGTGCCTCCGGGGTGGCGCTCCTCGTTGGCGCGTACCTGCGCGAGGCCGCGGCCGGCCGGGCCGACCCGGTGGAGGGCCTGGAGGAGCTGCTCGCGGCCACGCTGCGCACGCTGGACCTGGCCGAGGCCCGGCCCGCTGCGCAGCGGTCCCGTGGCGTCAAGCTCCGGCCCCAGGCGCCGGGCGCCTATATCGGCCTGGGTTCGCAGCTCTGGACGCATCTCGTCCTCGCCGGCTGGGGGCTGGACCGGGGCGACGGCGTGGCGCGTGCCGCCGCGCTCGCGGAAGGCATTCCCGAGGCCGCCGCGGCCGACGACATCCACGACGTGCTCACGGGCAAGGCCGGCGCCATCGCGCCCCTCCTCGCGCTGGCTCGCAAGACGGGGGAGAAGCGTCACCTCGAGATGGCCAGCGAGCTGGGCGACAAGCTGTGCGACCTGGCGCAGCGCAAGGGCGACGGCGCCTACTGGGTGCATCAGAGCTGGCCGGAGGGCGTGGGCGGCTTCGCGCACGGCGTCACCGGCATCGGCTGGGCGCTGACGCGGCTCGCCCGGGTGACGGGCGTTCCCCGCCATGCGGAGACTGCGCGCGCCGCCTTCGCATTCGAGGAGTCCCTCTTCGATGAAGGCGAGCAGAACTGGCTGGACCTGCGCCTGCTGGAAGGACTGAAGTCGGCGGCCGCGTGGTGTCATGGCTCGGTGGGCATCGGTCTGGCGCATGCAGACCTCGACCCGAGGCTGGAGAGTCCGCAGACCCGGCTGATTCTGCGCCGGGCCTCCGCGGCGACGTGGCGCATGGGCTTCGGCTGGAACCACTCCGCCTGCCATGGCGACCTGGGCGCGTGGGAGTTGATGAACCGGGCGATTGCCGCCGGTGAGGGCCCCGAGGGACTGACGCGGGAGCACCTGCTGGCCACGATTCTGACCAGCATCGAGGAACAGGGCCCGTCCTGCGGAATGGCGCGGGATGCCTTCGTCCCGGGCCTGCTGCCCGGCCTGGGCGGCGTCGTCTACCAGTTGCTCCGGGCCCACCCGGAGAACGCCCTGCCCTCGATGCTGATGGTCGGGGGTGGGGACCTCTGAGCACGGAAGCAGGCCAGGTCGAGCTTGAGAGACCGTACTGGCGCCTCGACGGGGCGGCACAGCCGGAGCACGGGCTATGGGCGCTCATCCGGCGCGTCGGGATGTCCGTCCAGCCGGTGCTGTCCGTGCTGCGCCGCGCCGCGCCCCGGGCCGCGCTCGTCGTCATCGCCTGCCAGCTGGTCGCCGGAGCGGCCACCACGTGGGGCCTGCTGCTGACCACGAGTGTGCTCGGACAGCTCCTGTCCGGAGGCTCGGGTGCGGAGCGGCTGGAGGCAGCCCTCCCCGCCCTGCTCCTGCTGGGCGGCGTGCAGGCGGTACGGATGGGCATGGAGACGGCCACCTCCGTGTCCCGCGCGTACCTGATCCCCCGCGTGTTCCGGGCCGCCGAGGAGGACCTCCTCCGGGTCAGCCTCCAGGCGGACCTGGCGTCCTTCGACGACCCCGGCTTCTACGACCGGCTGCACCGCGCTCGCGACCGGGGCGTCATGCATCTGGAGGGCGCCACGACATGCCTCGTCGAGGCGCTCCGGGCCGCGTTCTCGGTGTGCGGCGCGGTCCTCGCGCTGCTCTGGCTCCACCCGCTGCTGCTGCCCCTCCTGGGGGTCGCCCTGCTGCCACAGGGCTGGGCGGTGCTCCACGCGGCGAGGCTGCAGTACTCCGGCATGGCGATGACTGTCTCGCTCACGCGCCAGGTCCACATGATGGCGGAGCTCGCGACCCAGCGGGAGTCCGCGCCGGAGATTCGCACCAACCAGGCCCAGGACTACGTGCTCGCCGAGTACCAGCACAGCGCCGTGGCGCTGCAGGACCACCTGGTCCGCCTGGGCATCGCCGAGGCGAGGTCCACCGCGTTCGGGCAGATGCTGTCCGGCATCGGCCTGGTCGCGACCTTCGTCGCGCTGGGGATGATGCTGCAAGCGCGGTGGCTGGAGCTGGCCGTCGCCGGCACGGCGGTCATCGCGGTCCGGAGCGCGAGCGCGGCGCTCACCCTGTTCATGCAGATGGCGCACAGCCTGTTCGAGAAGGGCCTGTACATCAGCGACTACCGCGAGTTCATCGAGCAGTCCTCGCAGCGGGCCCGCCCCGTCACCGGGGTGAAGGCTCCGGAGAACCCGGGGCGCATCGAGCTGCACGGCGTCGGCTTCCACTATCCGGGCCAGGAGGGCCGGCAGGCACTCCGCGACGTCTCCCTCACCATCGAAGCCGGCCAGAGCATCGCCCTCGTCGGGGAGAATGGCTCGGGCAAGACGACGCTGGCCAAGCTGATAGCCGGGCTCTACCCGCCGACCTCGGGCCGCATCACCTGGGATGGCATCGACCTGCGGGAGATGTCACCCGACAGCCTCGCCGACCGGGTGGTCATGGTGCTGCAGGACCCCATTCGCTGGCCTCGCAGCGCCCGGGACAACGTCCGTCTTGGCCGTCACCAGCGGGTGGACCCCGATTCCCGCTTCCTGCTCCAGTCCGCCGAGCAGTCGCGCGCCCTCGAAGTCGTGGAGAGCCTGCCCCAGGGCTGGGACACCCTCCTCTCGCGCCAGTTCCGGGGCGGCCTGGACCTCTCTGGCGGGCAGTGGCAGCGGCTCGCCGTGGCGCGTGGCCTGTACCGGGATGCTCCGCTGGTCATCTGGGACGAGCCGACGGCGCCCCTCGACGCCAGGGCCGAGCATGCCGTCTACGAGTCGCTGCGGCAGCTGGCCCGCAACCGCACCGTGCTGCTCATCACCCACCGGCTGGCCAGCGTCCGCAACGCCGACCGCATCTACTTCCTGGAGCGCGGGTCCGTGGTCGAGCAGGGGCGCCACGAGGAGCTGATGAAGCTGGACGGGCGCTATGCCGAGCTCTATCGCCTCCAGACGCGGCTGCATGGATTGGATGAAGAACCCCACTGACGATGAAGACCTCGACTGAAGCCGAAGCGCGCAGCCAGGACGTGGACTGGGCCCCGCTCCGAGGGGCCCTCCGGGGCGCGGTGATTCTTCCGGGGGATGAGCGACTGCTCCTGGCGAGCAAGCAGTTCGCGGCCGGACGACCGTTGGCGCCTCCCCAGGCCCTGGTGTGCTGCCAGGACACCGCGGACGTCCAACGCACGCTGGAGTTCCTCCTCCGGCACGAGCTGCCCTTCTCGGTGCGAAGCGGAGGGCACTGCTTCGCCGACCTGTCCACCAGCGCGGCGGTCGTCGTCGACCTCTCGGAGCTCAACCCGGTCGAGCCCCGCGAGGGCGTCACCGTGGTTGGCCCGGGCGCCCGCTCCTGCGACGTCAGCAAGCGCCTGGCCTCCGTGGGCCGTGTCGTGCCCACCGGCGGCTGTCCCTGGGTCGCCATCGGCGGCCTCGCGCTCGTCGGGGGCTTCGGCTTCCTCGGGCGCCGCCACGGGCTCACCACCGACCAGGTTGAGCGCATGCGGGTGGTCTGCGCCGACGGCCGCGTGCTCCAGGTCAGCGCGGACGAGGCGCCGGACCTCTTCTGGGCGCTTCGCGGCGCCGGCACCGGCGGCTTCGGCATCGTCACCGAGCTGACGCTGCGCACGGCTCCCCTGGAGGCGCTCACCGTCGTCAACGGCAGGTGGGCGCTGACAGAGGCCGCCGCGTTGATGGAGCTCTGGCAACGGCACGCCCCCGAGGCGGAGGCAGACGTCAATCTGGAGCTTGGCCTCGTCGCGCCGGACGACCCGGAGCTGCCGTGCGGCGTGGAGCTCTTCGGCGTCATCCTCGGCGACGAGGCGAGCGCCGCGAACCACCTGTCGGCGCTGGAGCGCCACCTTGGGCCGCTGGCCTCGGGCCTGCGCACGTGGCGCCTTCCGCCAGCGGAGGCGGCAGACTACCTCGTCGGACTCCTCGACCACGAGACGGCCCCGGCGTGGCTGCCCAGCCTTCCCTACAGACAAACGGGCTACCAGTTCACCCGCTCCAACTTCTTCGATGAGCCCCTGGGCCCGGAGGCCATCCGGGCGTGCGTCGAGCAGTTCCAGGCGGACCGCCGCTATGCGCAGCACCGCGAGCTCGAGCTCATCCCCTGGGGAGGCGCGTATGCGCGCGCCAACGGGCGCTCCAGCTTCATCCACCGGAAGGCGCGCATGATGATTCGCCACACCACGGTGGTGGGCGCCCGGTCGTCGGAAGAGCTGCGCGAGCATGCACGCGAGTGGGTGGATGGCTCGCAGGCCACGGTGCGCCGTCACGCCAATGGCCATGTCTACCAGGGCTACGCGGACCTGCGGCTGGACGACCCGCACCGCGCCTATTACGGGGACAGCCTTCCGCGCCTGCAGCGCCTCAAGCACCAGTACGACCCGCGCAACGTCTTCCGTCACGCCCAGAGCCTCCCCGTTCCGTGACAGCCCCCTGACGCAGCTCGCGCAGGACGGCGCTCGGGCCGGCGGGCCCTCAGCGAAGCACTGTCTCCCGGAGGAACCGCGTCAACGCCTCCGCCATCTTCTGGTGCGTGGAGGCCGACGGATGCCAGTCCTCACCGACGCCATCGACCTCGGGAAGCTGCACGGCCATCAGGTGGCGATAGACGCGGGCATCCCCCGCGCGATTGCGCTCCGCCACCAACTCGGTAATCCACTCGCCGACGTGCACGGACGTCACGGCGCCATTCTGTTCCTGCTGCTTGTAGCCGTCCGTCATGCTGCCCAGGGTGCACACGATGCGTGCGCTCGGGTGCAGTGCACGAAGCCTCGCGAGGAACCTCCGGTACTCCGTCTTGAACGCCGTCTCGTCGGGGAGGAACCCGGCGGTGCCGCTGCCGGCGAAGGCGTCGTTGGTACCGGCGTTGATGACAATTACATCGGGCGAGTAGCGCGCGAAGTCCCAGGCGACGGGATGCCCTGGCACCGCGAGCTCGTAGAGCGCTGGCAGCAACTCCGACGTCGACATGTCCAGGTTGCGGTACACCCCGTGCCCCGAATAACAGACGGTCACCAGCTCCGCGCCCAGGCTCCTGGCCGTGAGCCAGCCATAGCTCAGCCGGGGGTTCTCGTTCTTCGACGTGAAGACCGGCGCCATCCAGGAGGGTGAATCCGGGATGAGCGAAACCTCGCTGCCGTAGCCGCAGGTGATGGAGTCGCCGACCATCTCCATCCGCAGTCCGGGCCTCGGCGGCGGGTCTTCGAGCTGTCCATGGACCTCCAGCGCCACGAACTCGCTGTGGCCCACGGAGGTCTCCGTGCGCTTGACGATTTCGAGCGTGTGGCTGCCCACCGCGAGCCCCGTGGCCAGCGTGTAGAGGGGCTGGCTGCTCCGGACCGCGAGCGGCGTCGGCGGCCCGCCGTCGATGCTCACGTCGAAGTAGTTCGTGGTCGCGTCGCCACCGGCCCCAGCGTCATTGAGCCGCATCCGCACCGCGTCGCCCCGGAAACGGGCGCGAATCGTCACGCCGGGATGGGAGAACACGACTCCGGCGCCGGAGCGGTACAGCCGCCCCGTGTATTGCAGCCGCGAGTCGGACGCCGGCACAGTCACCCACATCAGCGCGTCCTCGGACGGATTCCCGGCATCGCGGGAGGCGCTCGGTACCCCGTTGGCGTCGGCGCTGCCTTCCGGTGAGCGCAGGGGCGCCCTGCATGCCGTCATCGACACGCAGAGTCCGAAGCCGAGTACCGCTTTCCACCAGTTCATGCTCGTTCCTCGTCCAGGCGCGTGACTCGCTCGGAGGAGTGGCTGGAGCCAGGAGACATATCAGGCCCCCCGCGTGGGTTGCAGGCGGCGAACGCGGCGCTCAGGTGCTCCTTCCCGAGCGCCTTCTCCTTGAGCGCCTTTCGAGCCCGGCGACTACCGACCCCGCCGCGCACGGACTGGCACGCGCGCACGGCGGGACGACCTGAACGCGACGCCCAGGAGCCCCAGCATCCCGGCCAGCGCCGTGGGGCCACCGCCCGTGCTGCACCCGCCCTTCGCCGCGGCTTCGGAGTCGACTCCCGCGGCCACGGGCGCCTCCTCCGGCGGAGGCAGCTCGGGCCGCGACTCAGGCGGCGGCCCGGCCACGTCCGAATCCTCCTCCGTGCCACCGGTCAGCTCCAGGTAGCGCTGAATCAGCTTGAGCCGTGCGGCCTCGAAGGCCGCACCATCATCCGAGACGCGCGAGGCGGCCGGAATGAGCTCCCGCGCCACCCGCCGCGCGAAGTCCGGGTCTCCCGCATCGCTCACGGCCTTCAGCCACTCGAAGTCCTGCACGCCCAGGCGGATGAGCTTCAGGCGCAGCGACGCCACCGGCACGTCCGTGCTCCCGCCAATCCTCGCGGGCGTCCCCGGATAGAAGAGCGTCCCGTCGCCGTTGCCGTTGAAGCGGAACTGGTCCGTCCACGCCGACGTGAGCATCCCCACCGTCTGGTAGTACAGCTCGCCCGTCCCACCTGCCAGGAACGTCACCCACTCCATCGCGCGCGCCTTCGCCGCCGAGCGGTCCACCATGTACGAGGGCCAACCTACCCCCGGCTTGTTCTCCGGCGCGTTGGTGCCATACGCGCAGCCGTGACTCATGCAGCTCTGGTACAGCCACAGGTCCGCGCCGGGCCGCTTCAGGAAGTCCGCGTACGCCGTCCGCTGGTCTCCCTTGAACGGCCCTTCCGCACCGTCCATGTGGTTGACCAGTGGCACCGCCAGGTCGATGAGCCCCTCCAACTCGTGCCGCTTCAGCTCACGCGCGTTCGTCGTCACCAGCGTGCGCAACCCCGGAGCCGCCTGCCGCGCCAGCTCCGCGCGCGAGCGCACCTCCGCGAAGGGCGTGCCGTACGGCGGCTCGTCGCCCACGTAGTCATACGCCCGCTCGAGCCACCCACGAGCGCGCAGGTGCGCGGCGAAGTCCGCCAACCCCTCCGCCGTGGGCGGCCCCACATACTGGATGCTCGTCATGCGCGCGCCGGGCAGGCGCGACTCCACGCTGCCGTCCAGGTACGGGCCCCACGTCGCCTCGAAGGCCTTCCAGTCCGGCGGCCACGGGCTGCGAGGAAAGAGGCTCGACAGGGTGATGCGATGCTCCAGCGCCATCAGCTGATAGCGGGTCAGCAGCGGCTCCAGCTCGGCAGGAGTGCAGTCCTCGCGTCCGAAGTGCGCGCGACACACATGCGGAGGCCATAGCAGGAAGGCCGTGGCCAGAGACGGCGTGCTCGGCAACTCCGCGTCCACCACCGTGAGGCGCACGGCCACCTGGGCGCGGAAGCCCCCATCCGCCTCCACCGCCACGGTGCCCACGTAGTCCCCCGGCGGGCTGACGTCGGGCACGTGCACGTCCACCCAGATGGCGCGGGCCTCGCCAGGCGTGACGTCGAAGGGGAAGGCCCGCCGAGCCTCGCCCGCCACCTCATCCGTATCCGGAACCAGTGCGTCCGGCCAGCGCCCCAGCTGGGCTTCCGGAACGGAGCGGCGCGTGGTGGTGAGGAAGTCCTGGCGGTACAGCGTCACGTCCGTGCCGCCGATGCTCGCGGGGCCCTCCAGACCGGGCAGCGACGCGCGCACCCCACGAAGCCCCGAGGCCCCACCGTGCAGCGCCACCTGGAAGGACACGAACTCATTGCGTGCCGCGGTGAGGTGGACCTCGGCCTGGGTGCGCGGCTCGGCGTCCGGACGCACCTTCACCATGGCCCCCTCTCCCCAGACGGTGGGCTCGGCTGCGAAGGCCGGTACGGCAAGCAGCACCAGGAGGCGCACGAAGCTTCGGAAGGCGGAGAGCATGCGGGTGAAACTGGCTACACACCGGCATGGCATCCCGTACGGCCCTCGCGGCCATTGAACGCCTGTCCGTGGCCCGAGCAACCAGCCGCCGCTTGCCACTGTGACAACGCCCACCCACCGGGCGAGCAGGCACGGCCCCCCGTGCGACTCCGGACCGCTAATTCATCATCGCCCCGCAGGAGATGAGATGTCGACCTTCTCCTGTCAGCGATGGGAATGAAGAAAGGCCCCTGGTTCCGCGAGGAACCCGGGGCCTTGAATCCAGGCGAAGTGCTCCTGCCTTCTGCTGCAACGCTAGAAACAGACGCTGTTACAGTACGGCGCGCCGTTGGGCTGCGTGCAGCAGGTCTGGGTGGTGAACTGGCAGGTGCCGTTGACGCAACTGGGACGGCAAAGGCCCTCGTTCGGGTCATCCGGGAAGTAGGCGCAGGTCGTGGTGCCAGGGCAGTAGCCGGTGCCCGTCACACAGGCGAGCCCCTGACGGCGGGTCTCCAACCCTTCGTCGACCTCGACGGACTCCGTACCGCAAGCCGTGAGCCCCACACACAGAGCCACAACACTCAGAAGTCGCAACAAGGGAACCTCCAGTTTGGTCAGGCGGGAAATCCCGGGTTCTTGCAGCTGCAACAAGTGACGGCAATCCCGCCTCTCCAACCACTGTTCAGAACGCGAGAGCCATCCGCGCTTCGTCGGACGGCCCGGCACCCTCCCAGTCCCATGACCCGGAGGTGGCGCAATCCGATGATTCTTTGGCGCCATCCGATTGGCACGGCGGCGCGCCGCTCGTGACTCTTGGCGTGCCGGAGTTCCGGCACGTCAAAGGATGGTTCCCATGTCGAAGGTCTGGTTCATCACTGGAAGCTCTCGCGGTCTCGGTCGCGACCTCTCGAAGGCCGTGCTGGCAGCCGGCCACCGTCTCATCGCCACGGCACGCAAGCCGGAGCAACTGCGAGAGCTCATCGAGCAATACGGCGAGCGGGTACTCCCGGTCGCGCTCGATGTGACTGACGCCGCCGCCGCGCGTGCGGCCGTCGCCAGGGCCGTCTCCGTCTTCGGTCGCATCGACGTCGTCGTCAACAACGCGGGCTACGCGAACCTGAGCTCCATCGAGGACGTGGCGGAGGACGACTTCCGCGAGCAGTTCGAGACGAACTTCTTCGGGGTCATGAACGTCACGCGCGCGGTGCTGCCCGTGCTGCGTGCCCAGCGCGACGGGCACATCCTCCAGGTCTCCTCCATCGGCGGGCGCACGGGGAGCCCCGGGCTCGCGTCCTACCAGGCCGCGAAGTGGGCCGTGGAGGGCTTCTCGGAGGTCCTCGCGAAAGAGGTCGCTCCGCTCGGCATCCGGGTGACCATCATCGAGCCCGGCGGCTTCCGCACCGACTGGGCGGGCGCGTCGATGCGCGTGGACACGGTCAGCGACGCGTACAAGCCGACCGTCGGTGCGTTCATGGAGAATGTCCGCAAGCACGCCGACGCCATTCGCGGCGACCCCGCGAAGGCCGCGCGGGCCATCCTCCAGCTTGCGTCGGAGCCGCAGCCCCCGCTCCGGCTCCTCCTCGGCTCCGACGCCGTGTTCCTCGCGGAAGTCGTCGCCGCGCAGCGCGCGGAGGAAGATGCCCGGTGGAAGACGCTCAGCCAGTCGACGGACTACGATGGCCTGGTGGACTTCGCCGAAACCCCCGTCGCCAGGATGCTGCTCACGAAGAGGAGTTGACGTGCGCGCCGACCTCGTCCCCGTACCGAGCGGCCTGATTGACCGCTTCGCGGCGCTCGGCATCGACATCGAGCGTCTACTGCGGCATGCCGGCATCCTGCTCTCGCGGTTCCAGGAGCCCAAGGCGCACCTGACCACCCGCGAGTTCATGGCGTTCTGGCATGCCGTGGAAGCCGTCGGGGGCGGGCGAGACGTCGGCCTGCGGGTGGGTTCCGAGGCACGGTCGCACCAGTACGACGTCGCGTCGATGGCCGCGCTCCACTCGCCGACCTTCGGAGAGGCGATGAAGAAGTTCGCACGGTACAAGCGCGTCGTCTGCCCGGAAGAAGTCACCGTCGAGGTCGACAAGGGCGAGGCGCGGCTCCGCTTCCATTGGGTGCTGGCCGAAGGCCCATTGCCGATGTTCCTGGTGGATGCCACGTTCGCCTCGACGCTCACGCTCGCCCGCCGTGGCACGGGCAAGCCGCTCGTCCCGCGGCGTCTCGAGCTCGCGAGGCGTCACTCCGACGCGGCGCTGCTCACCCGCCACTTCGGGTGCGGCGTCCGCTTCGACGCGCCCGTCGACCTCCTCGTCTTCGACGCGCAAGCACTGGACGAACCGTTCGTGACCCACAACGCGGACCTGCTGACGCTCCTCGTGCCAGGGCTCGAGGCCGCGCTGAACGAGCGACTGGGACACCGTACGCTGGCGGATGACGTCCGGGCGGCGCTCCGTCGGGGCATGAGTGGCGGACGCCCCTCCGTGGACAAGCTGGCCAGGGAGCTGCACCTGAGCCCCCGCACGCTCCAGCGCCGGCTCGGGGAAGGAGGGACGACCTATCAAGGACTGCTCGACGAGGTGCGCCACGAGTCCGCGCGTCGGCTTCTCGCGAGCACCGACCTCGACGCCAGCGAAGTTGCGTTCCTGCTGGGCTACGAGGAGCTGAACTCGTTCGTCCGTGCGTTCCACGGGTGGGAGGGCACGACGCCTGGCCGCTGGCGTGGGGCCGAGCGCAGTCGAGCCTGAACACGCCAGACCCACCGAGCAACGAGCCACGGAGCAACGGGCCACCGTCGGCGGGCTATGCTCGGCGGCCCATGCGCCCTTCCCCTCCTACGGATGAAGCCGGAGCCCGGCCAGGCGAGTCGCGTGACGGCTATGCGCGGCGCGTCGGCCTCTTCTCGGGTGTGATGCTCGTCATCGGCGGCATCATCGGCTCGGGCATCTTCCTCAACCCCGCCATCGTCGCGCAGCGCGTGCACACGCCGGGACTCACCCTGGGCGTGTGGTTGCTCGGAGGCGGGGTGGCGCTCATCGGGGCCTTCGTCTACGGAGAGCTGGGGCAGCGCATTCCGAAGGCGGGAGGCAGCTACGTCTACCTGCGCGACGCCTTCGGCCCGCTGCCGGCCTTCCTCAACGCCTGGGGAATGATGCTCATGATTGCCACCGGGGCCATCGCCGCGGTGGCCGTGACGTTCGCCAACTACACCCTCGCGCTGACGGGCCTCGGGCCCGACTACCGGTTCCCGCTCGCCGTCGGAGCCATCGTCCTGCTCTCCGGAGTGAACTACTTCGGCGTGCGCCCCGGGGCACTCACGCAGAACGTCTTCACCGTGCTCAAGCTGGTGGCGCTCGCCGTGCTCGTGGGCGCGGGCCTGTTGATGACCGTGCCCGTTCCCGCGGTGGTGGAGGCAGTCTCCGCCCCGGAGGCCCCTGACTCCATCGTGCTCGCCATGGGCGCGGCGCTCGTCCCAGTGCTGTTCAGCTACGGCGGGTGGCAGCAGACGAACTTCGTGGCCGAGGAGATGGTCAACCCGGAGAGAAACCTGCCACGCGCGCTCCTGCTGGGGGTCATCGGAGTGGTGGCGGTGTACCTGCTGGCGAACCTCACCTACCTGCGCACGCTCGGCGCGGCGGGGCTCGCGGCGAGCAGCGCCCCGGCGGCGGACGCGCTCGGCCAGCTCCTGGGCCCCGGCGGGCGCACGTTCATCACGGCGGGCGTGGCCCTCTCCACCTTCGGGTTCCTCAACCTCGTCATCCTCGTCTCGCCGCGCGTCTATCAGGCCATGGCCTCGGACGGGCTGTTCTTCCCCCAGCTCGCCCGGCTGCACCCGCGCTACCGCACGCCCACCACGGCCATCCTCTTCCAGGCCGTCTGGGCCATCCTCCTCACCGGCACGGGGACCTACGGAGAGCTGCTCGACTACGTCGTCTTCGCCGACTGGCTCGTCTTCGGCGCCACGGCCGCCACGCTCTTCGTCTATCGCGCCCGCGAGCGGCAGGGGCTCGTGCCCCGGGTTGCGTACCGGGTGCCCGGCTACCCCGTCACTCCGCTCCTCTTCATCGCGGCGGCGCTGTACGTCGTGCTGGGCTCGGCGGCCTCCAACCCTCTCAACGCGCTCAAGGGCACGCTGCTGCTCGGTGCGGGCGTGCCCGTGTTCCTGTACTGGCGTCGCCGCAAGGGCGAACGGGCCGAGACCCCGGCAGTGAGCGTGAAGGCCGTGGGAGAGCCGTAGCGCACCAGCCGGACCTGGCACGGGGCGCGATGTCGAAGGGGCCCGCCGTCATCCAGGCCCCGCGTGTTTCACGGCCGGGCCTTCAGCTCGAACCAGCGGGCCTCGTTGTAGAACCCGACCCAGAACCCCTTGCCGTCCGACGGGGCGATGACCGCGTAGGGCGGGTCCTTCAGCTCCCACGTTCCTCGCAGCGAGCCATCGAAGCCGTACCGCCGGACCCGCCCGACATCCGACCCGCCCGTCTCCGGCGTCACCCGCTCGGCCAGCAGGAAGCCTTCCCCATCCGCGGTGGGCTCCACGATGGCGGCGCCAATCCAGGACAGGCCCTTGAAGAACACCGCGGCCTCGCCCGTGGCTACGTTCCGGATGTCCAGCAGGTCGTCCGGCCGGCCGTCCTGCGTCGTCCCCTGGTCGATGCAGGCGAGGTGTCGACCGTCGGGGAAGAACGACACGGACTCGATGTCGCGGCCCGGAGCGACGTTCATCGTGGAGCGACCGAGCTCGTCCGGCGGCCACGCCTCCAGGCCGTACCGGGCGAGCACCACCTGCCCGCCTCCCTTGTCATCGACGTCCTGGACGCAGGCGACGAGTAGCTCCGTGCGCGTCTCCACGACGTCACACTTCTCGCGCTCCACTGGGAGTGGCATGGCGACCTGACGGCCCGCCGCCAGATCAATGACCTCCAGCTTGTCGAACACCGGGAAGTCCGGCCACGCGTAGATCCTCCCGGTGGTGACGCCCACGTGGACGCGCACGCCGCCGCGCCTTGCGCTCAGCAGGTAGCTGTCCGGCGGCACCCTGCCCTTCAGCGGGATGCCCTCCTGGCGCTCGAGGTCGAGGACACACGAGGCGGTAACGCTCCGGCCCGCATGGCCGAACAGGTCGAAGCCCCCCATATTGCTCTGCTTCGAGAACACGACCGCCCGCGTGCCACCGGAGAAGAGCTCGAAGACCTGCGAATAGGAGAGGCTCCGCTCCGGGATGCAGCCGAAGCGCGCCAGCGGGATGCGCTGCTCCACTTCCCCCTGCCTTCTCACCAGGTCAGTGCCGTGCAGGTAGACCAGCGTGGTCCGGCCCGCATCCGCCCTCAGCAAGCCATCCGACAGCTTGAGCCTGGGCGCGCAGCCGGCCACCGCGAACAGCAGCAGCAGCGACAGTCCCTCCCTCGCTCCCGCGCGTGCGAGTCGCCGGAACAGGGAGGAACGAGGCGAGGGAGCTGGACCCATGTGTCCGAGCCTGGAACGACGGCACGGCCAGGGCAAGAGCCCCACTGCTCGGTCTCCCATCACGCGGCGGCGCCGCGACGCGTGCCGTGCTCAGGGCATGTGGGCGAGAATCGCCAGGGCCAGGATCCAGTCGAGGCCCAGCTCCACCATCATGTACGTGGAGCCCAAGCGCGAGCCTCCCACGGCGACGCCCAGATGCCCCAGCGGCCCGGAGAAGAGCTTCATCCCCGCCTCCACTCCGACGTTGAACCGTGCGCCCCTGGAGTTCAGCTGAGGTCCCGAGAGCAACCGCGCGTAGGGCGCCGCCCAGTCCGACACGAAGTACTGGTAGCCGACGAACCCGTTCAGGTCCACTCGTGACGAGTATGTGGTCGACACCGTCATGTTCACGCCCACGTTGAGGCGCCGCGCGAGGAACGCCATGGGCTGCACGTTCACGTCCATCGCGACGCCACTGCCACCCCCCATCCCGAAGCGGTACCCCAGGACGAGCTCCACCACGGACTTGTCGATGGAGAGCGCATCGTCACGCAGGCGGGCCGCGCCCGCGTCGTCACCTCGCGCCAGCTGGAGGTCCGCCAGGGCGTACGCGCCCTCCTGCATGTTGTCGTCGTAGGACTTGCGCAGCGGCGGCTCCGCTCCGTCCAGGTCGCCGTGCTCCATCCGCAGCCGGCCTTCCGTCAGACAGGCCCTCGTGTAACCCCGCTGGCAGGCCCGGCCATAGGCCGCCGCTGCTTCTTCCCGTCGGCCTTCGCCGAGGAGCTGCTGGCCCCAGGCCTCGCAGGCGCTCAGGTCACCGGAGTCGCAGAGCGACGGGAGATCGGGGGGCGCCTCCACGCCCGAAGAGGAGGTGGTGGCGCAGGCCGCCAGCACACAAGGCAGCAGCGTCACCCACCAGCGTACGGCAAGGAGTGCGCCACGACGGGCCACGGAGGTATCCATTCGCGGGTATTCAATCACGGCTGACGCCTGGCTGTACTCAAGGTTGTTCACCGCGCTGTGACACGGAAGTCCGGCCAGCGGTCCCACCCTCGGGATGAGTCAGAGCAGTCTGGTGTATTGAGCCGGCTTTTTTGTTGTTTCCCCCTGAGGAGTCCCCGATGCGTCATCTTGGCTCAGCCCTTCTTGCTGTGAGCATGCTCGCCGGTTGCGGTGGTGTTGAATCCGAACCGCCCTCCGAGTCCCTCGAGTCCTCCTCCGTCGAGCGCCAGCAGTCGCCGCTCACCACCACGGACGTGGATGTCGCCCCGGAGTGCCAGGGCATCATCAACTTCGTCAACGGCGCGTCGTTCCAGACGCTGGATGCGTACCTGCCGAGCGACGTCGCCACCAACCTCATCGCCCGGCGCACGGTGTCGCCGTTCGTGACGCTGGCGGAGGTCTCCGCGGTCTCGGGAGTCGGTCCGGCGCGTCTCGAGCAGCTCGAGGGCGGCGCACGCGCCCAGAGCTACATCGGCCCCAGCTGCGTCGGCATCATGGACGAGCTCGCGGTCTCCGCCGACGACGCCGCGGCCATCGTGTCGCTGGTCAACAGCGTCCCCGACTCGGAGCTGCACGACATCCTGCCGGACGCGTGGAATGGGGCCGCGAGCCTCCTCAACCTGCGCCCCTTCTCCTCCGCCCAGGCCATCTCGAACGTGGCGGGGATTGGCGAGGTGAGCCTCCGGAACATCCGCAACTCGGCCACGCTGAGCCGCCCCCTGGAGGCCCTCATCGCGGCGGTGAACGCGCTGCCGCAGCCCGACTACGGCGCGAAGATGGCCCGCCACTTCGACTGGTGGGAGGTCGTCACGGGCCGCTACTACCGCACCGGCGGGCTGGAGTGCTTCGGGCTCGAGCCGAGCAGCGTCCCGTATGAAGCGACCGTCCGTCCGTACCTGGCCAACGCCGCCGAGGTACGCGCCGAAGTCGTAAGCACGGTGAACACCGCCAACCGCAGCAACCAGCTTCCCAGCAGCGTGGTCTCCGCCGGTCTGGCGAACCTCGACGAGCGGATCGCGGGACGCGCGTTCAAGGGCTGCTACTTCAGCTACTCGAACGACCCCTGGAGCGGACACAACATCGCCATCTTCGTCGACACGGTGAACGGCTTCAGCGTGATGACCGAGACCTACTGGAGCGAGTGAGTCCACCCTCGCCCTGATGAAAGGCCCAGGTTCCTCTCCGACCTGGGCCTTGAAGCGCGGCGCGACACCCAAGCGGCGCCGGAGGCGCTCGGCGGCCGTCCCGGGCTACCCGCAGCAGGAGTAGGTCGCGGAGACGTCCATCCGGAAGCCATCCAGGCGGCTGGAGCCCAGCGGCTCACACTCGCCCAGGGTGTTCACGACGTTGCACGTGCCCGTCGGACACCGCGACGCCATGCTCGACGCGAGCAGGCTGCGGGCCTGGGTGGCCGCGCTTCCACAGGTGGCGCCCTCGCCATACCGGGTGCTGGTGTACCGCGTCGTGCCGCAGACCGTGCACACCGCGGCCTCGGAGCTCCCGAGCATCTCCTCCTCGTCCGGCTGGAGGTCTCCCGCGTTGCATGCGCCCAGTCCCAGGGTCGCAATCACCAATGCACAGCGCCACATCCAGCTCGGTCGTCGGTTCATCCAGGCAGCGTAGAATCAAATGTAATTCAGTATCAACCCACCCGGTCCCACTGCGCGGCAGCGCGCAATCGGTAATCACGCAGTCCGGCACCGGAGCGCCTCTGCCGCTAGTAATGGATGCGGGCGCTCATGCGAGGACGACCTTCTTGTTGGCGATGAGGTCCGTGAAGGCCATGCGCACGCCAATCGAGCGCGCCTGGGTGTTGGCGACGCATGAGCCGTTCGCACCCTTGTAGACCTGCCACGTCGCCCGCGTGCCGGAGAGGGGCTGCAGGCGCCCGGTGAGGAATTCAGGCTCGGACCTCTATGAGGGCCCGACCCGGACGCCATCTCAGGAATTCGTACCGGCAGGTCCTGCTTCGTCGATATGCCTCCCGGCGGCACGGCATTCATCGGAGACCGCACTGCCTGAGCACGGCATCCATGCTCGGTACTGAGGGGGACTCCATGTCGATACGAACAGCGGCCGCGCCACGCGGCCTCCTGTGCATCTTGTGTGCGCTGTCCTTGTTGGCCAGCGCCTGTGACAAGGGAACGGGAGTCGCTGAAGAGCACGCCGGGCAGGTGCTCGAAGGCCCCTTCGTTTCGGTGCCGCGCGAGCTGAGCGCCGAGTCGTGGGAGCGCCTGCGCCTGGGCCTCGGCGTGACTCCGGACGCGCGCCGCGCGGGCGGCGATGGAACGTTCTACCTGGCGCTCCGCAAGGCGGAGTTGGGCAAGCGCTGGTTCATGTCCGTCTACCTGAAGCAGGAAACCCCTTCGTCCGAGTTCGGCAACGTCCCCAGCGCGCTGGGCGTGCGCGTGGTGTCCTTCCAGGTACAGAACGGCAGGCTGTATGCGTTCGACGTGGATGACACGAAGGTGCGCACTGACCTCTTCAAGCCCGACGAGGTCATCGAGGCGTGGCCCATCATCACCGACGAGCCCGCCTTCAACCGACTGTCGGGCTCGGAGGACTACATCCTCTTCGACCCGGCCGCGGGCCTGGACCGCTTCGTCGGAGTGAACAGCCTGGGGCCAAGCTACGGCCCCAGCTTCGAGGTGGAGCTGGCCTTCGCCCGGCGCTTCCGGCGGCTGGACACCGGCATGGCCTTCGAGAAGCTCGTCACCGGCCATGCGACGTCCTTCGAGAGCCCGGGCTCCGCCTACCCCTATCGGGTCACCGCGACGCTCTCCGTCGAGCTGCGGCGCTACCAGGAGGGTGAGGGCTACACGGTGCCACCGGAGCCGCCGCTCGCGTACTACTTCCTCAGCAAGCCCCGGATCATCCCCAACAGCGGGCTCCACACCGCACAGGTACCCGTGAAGTGGAACGTCCGGCCAGGGATGCAACCCATCACCTGGGTGATCTCCGATACGCTGGTGAAGCTGCAGCAGGATCCGCGCTACAGCGACTACGACTTCCTCGGCGCGGTGAAGCGGGGCGTGGAGCTATGGAACGAGGCGTTCGGCTTTCCGGCGCTCTCCGTTCGACTGGCGCAGCCAGGGGAGTCCGCGGGCGACCTGGACCGGAACTTCATCCTCTTCGACCCGGACCGGACCTACTCCGGCGCTTTCGCGGACCTCCGCTCCAATCCGAACACCGGAGAAATCATCGGTGCCAATGTGTACCTGTCCATCGTCTGGCTGGACGTGGCGGTGTTCATCGGTGGGGCGGCGCTCGCGACACCCGAGGTGGAGAAGACGCCCGGCACCCGGCTCACGCTGGGGTGGAACGGCATGGCACCCGAGCGGCTGTGCGAGCTGGAAATCCCGAATGCGCTGGCGGGGCATGAGGAGCACATGTCCGCGCTCACGGATACGCTGCCGCCCATGACACCCAAGGAGCGTGTAGAGCGCATCATCACGAATGTGATGATGCACGAGATTGGCCACACGCTCGGCCTGCGCCACAACTTCAAGGGCTCGCTGACGTTCCCCGCTTCCTCGGTGATGGAGTACGCGTACCCGCCGGAGCAGGCCTACCGTGGTGGAGCGGTGGGACCGTATGACGTGTCCGCCATCCGCTACCTCTACGGACTGTCCTCCAGCCCACCGGAGGAGGCGTTCTGCACGGACGACGACACCTCACTGGACGCGGACTGCAACAGGCATGACACCACGGCCAACCCGCTCGAGCTCTTCTACGGGACGATGTATCAGGCACAGCTCCGCGCGGCGCTGGAGACGGGAGCACGGGCTCCGGACGACGAGAACCTCAACGGCGTGCTGCAGTACGTGCGCTCGGGTCGCTCCAGCCAGGAGAAGCTGCTCGCCTGGAACATCGCCACCGAGGGACTGCTCGCCCCCATTGCCCCGGAGACCCTGGCGGCCTTCCCCGGCTATGGCGCCAGGGCGGATACCCAGTCCCGGCGCGTCCTCCAGCGACTGTACCTGGACGACAGGTTCGCCCGGGGCTACTACTTCACGCAGGACCCGCGGCCGAATGCGCTCTTCACGCCGGCCCTGCTGACACAGCTGCGCGGCAACCTGCTCAACCTGGACGGCGTGCGCAGCCGGGCCACGCGCCGCGTGGCCATCGACATCCTGAAGAAGCTCCAGACCTACGACGCCTATACCGTGCTGCGCGAGGCGCGCGACGCGGTCGAGGTGTCCCTGCCAGGGCTCTCCGGGCAGGCGCGACTGGACGCGGAGGACCTCGCCAGCCGCCTGCGCCTGGCCACCTCGCCGTACTTCAACTGACGGACTGTCGCGGCCGCTCCTGGAGGAAGCCCACGGTGTGACTTCCTCCGGGGGCGGACATGACAACGCCCCCGGGAGACAGCCCCGGAGGCGTTGATTGCGACGGTGTCCCGCGGTGCTGCCGGAGCTACATCGTCGGCATGAAGATCTTCAGCCCGGAACGGCCACCGGCATTCAGCGTGTTGCGCTCGATGAAGTCGCTCACGGAGGAGCGGCCGTCGCCGGTGGTGATGGCGGTGTGGCCGTAGATGCTGCCCAGGCGCGACGAGGTCTTCTCCCAGGTGAGGACGAGGCCCGGAATCTTCAGCGCCTCCTCGAGGGACATGTTGACCTGCTTGAACTTGTCCTTCGGCAGGTTGTTGTCAATCTGGTTGCCGTTGCCCCAGACCTTGAAGCCGAAGGCGTTCTGGATGGCCCGGCTCACGCCGGTGGCGCACAGGCCCTGGCTGTTGTACCCGCCCATGCCCAGCGCCGCCGCGCGGCCCGCGTTCGCGAGCTTGCGCATCGCGGGAGTCGCGCTGCCAGGGCTCGCGCCATTGCTCCCATTGACCTGCCCGCCGCCCTTCGTGCCGCCGGTCCCCTTCGTGCCGCCGCCCTTGGAGGGCTCGAAGCTGTCGCTCCGGGAGTGGCCCGGGATGCGCAGGGTCCTTCCCGCGTAGATGAGGTTCGGGTTGGCAATCTTGTTGGCGCGCGCCAGCTCGGAGACGCTGGTCTTGAAGCGGGCGGCGAGGCCAGAGAGGGTGTCGCCGGGACGGATGCGGTAGTTGGACATGGGCGGGGGGTCCCTGAAGAGAGCTTTGACCCATTGTCGCGACGTCCCTTGCGGAGTTGCGCCCGAATTTCCCAATCTCTTGGAATTCCCCCGCGCCCTCGGACGCAACCCGAGGAATTCCTAGAAAAATCGGGTACATGGGATTCAGCGGGTCATCCCTGGCCCCTCACGCGACCAGCAGTCCGTCGCTCACCTGTGCGAGATGATGGTCCGCGTCCCCGAAGGTGGCGTTGATGACCGTCAGCCGCTTGAAGAGGTGGGCCGCGCACAGCTCCTCCGTGACGCCCATGCCGCCGTGGAGCTGCACGGCCTGTTGCCCCACGTAGCGCGCGGACTGCCCCACGAGCGCCTTGGCCGCGGACACCATCCGCCGCCGCTCGGCGGCATCCTCGGACTGCACCTTCACCGCCGCGACAATGGCCATGGACCGGGCCTGCTCGGTGGCAATCAGCATGTCCGCCATCCGGTGCTGGAGCACCTGGAACTTGCCGATGGGCACGCCGAACTGCTTGCGCGTCTTGAGGTACTCACGCGTCGTCTCGACCAGCGCGTCCATGGCGCCCACGGCCTCGGCGCACAGCGCGGCGATGGCCAGGTCCACCGCGCGCTCGATGACGGGCAGCGCGCCGCCTTCCTGTCCGAGCAGCGCGTCCGCCCCCACGTGCACGTCCGACAGCTTCACCTCCGCGGCGCGCCCGCCGTCCTGAGTCACGTAGCCGTGGACGCTCACGCCTGGGGCCTCGCGGGGCACCAGGAACAGCGAGAGCCCCGCCCTGTCGCGCGCGTCCCCGGCCGTCCGCGCCGAGACGATGAGCTCCCCGGCCTGTGCCCCGGAAAGGACCAGGGACTTGGTCCCGCTCAGCACATACCCGCCCTCCACCCGCTTCGCCGTGGTGGCGACGTGCTCGAGCGCGTACCGGCTCCCCTGCTCGTAGTGGGCGAAGGCCATCACCCGCTCGCCCATGGCGATGGCGGGAAGCAGCGCCGCCTGCTGCGCCTCCGAGCCCGCGTCGCGCACCAGCCCCGCGCACAGCACCACGGTGGGCAGGTACGGCTCCACCACCAGGGCGCGGCCGAAGCTCTCCATGATGAGCATGGTGTCCACGGGGCTGCCGTTCATCCCCCCGTGGGCCTCGGGGATGCCGAGCCCGAGCACGCCCATCTCGGCGAGCGTCCTCCAGTGCTCCTTGCTGTAGCCCGCGGCGGAGCGCGAGATGTGGCGCCGCTTCTCGAAGTCGTACTCCTTCGTCAGGAAGCGGCGGAGTGAGTCCTGAAGCGCCTGCTGTTCCTCGGTATAGCTGAAGTCCATGTCCGGTCGCCTCACAGGCCCAGGAGCATCTGGGAGATGATGTTGCGCTGAATCTCGTTGGAGCCGCCGAAGATGCTCAGCTTGCGCATGTTGAAGTAGTCACCCGCCGCGGCCGCCGCGTGCTCGCCTCCGACCCGGAGCCCCGAGTAGTCCGGCTCCAGCGCCTCGGGCAGGTACGCCAGGGCGTCATGTCCACAGGCCTGCAGGGTGAGCTCGAAGATGGCCTGGCCAATCTCCGTGCCCTTTATCTTCAGCACCGAGGCCACGGGCCCCAGCCCCTTCTTCGCGTCCTTCGCCTCCGCCGACAGCACGCGCAGCAGCGTCACCTCCAGCGCGAGCAGCTCCACCTTCAGCTGCGCCAGCTTGTCTCGGAAGCGCGCCTCTTCGATGAGCGGGCGCCCGCTGGAGGCCGTCTCGCGGCGGGCCACCTGCTCCAGCCGCTTGAGCAGCCGCTTCCACTGGCCCACGTTGGCCAGCCCCGTGCGCTCGTGGCCCAGGAGGAACTTGGCGTACGTCCAGCCCCGGTTCTCCTCGCCGACGAGGTTCTCGACGGGGACCTCGACGTCGTCGAAGTACGTCTCGTTCACCTCGTGCTCACCGTCCAGCATGATGGTGGGGCGCACGGTGATGCCCGGGCTCTTCATGTCGATGAGCAGGAAGGAGATTCCCTCCTGGGGCCGCCCCTCCGTGCTGGTGCGCACCAGGCAGAAAATCCAGTCCGCATGCTGCCCGAGCGTCGTCCAGGCCTTCTGGCCGTTGACGACGTAGTGCTGGCCCTTGCGCTCGGCGCGCGTGCGCAGCGAGGCCAGGTCCGAGCCCGAGCCCGGCTCCGAGTAGCCCTGGCACCACCAGTCCTCACCGCTGAGAATCCCGGGCAGGAAGCGCTCCTGCTGCGCCTTGCTGCCGAAGGCCATGATGACCGGCGCCACCATCCGCAGCCCGAAGTCGAGCTGCCGGGGCGCGCCCGCGTCCGAGGCCTCCTCCTCGAAGATGTGCTGCTCGATGGCGCTCCAGCCGGTGCCGCCGAACGCCTTCGGCCACCCCGGAGCGCCCCACCCGCGCTGGTGAAGGATGCGCTGCCAGTGGACCGTGTCCTCCTTGCCGAGCCGGAGGCGGTGCTGCACCTTGTTGCGGATGTCCGGGGGAAGACTGGCCGCGAGGAACGCGCGAACCTCGCGCCGGAAGGCTGCCTGCTCCGCCGTGTCGTTCAGGTCCATGTTCAGGCCACCTCGAAGAGACCGGCTGCGCCCATGCCGGTGCCGACGCACATCGTGACGACCACGTGCTTCACGCCTCGGCGTCTGCCCTCGATGAGCGCGTGCCCCACCAGGCGCGCGCCCGTCATGCCGTAGGGATGTCCCACGGCGATGGCGCCGCCATTCACGTTGAGCCGCTCGTCGGGGATGCCCAGCCTGTCCCGGCAGTAGAGCACCTGCACGGCGAAGGCCTCGTTCAGCTCCCACAGGCCGATGTCGTCCACCTTCAGCCCGGCCCGCTTCAGCAGCTTCGGCACGGCGAACACCGGGCCGACGCCCATCTCGTCCGGCTCGCACCCGGCCACCGCGAAGCCGCGGAAGTAGCCCAGCGGCTTCAGGTTTCGCTGGGAGGCGAGCTTCGCGTCCATCAGCACGCAGGCAGAGGCGCCATCGGAGAACTGGCTCGCGTTGCCCGCCGTCACCACGCCACCGGGCACGGCCGAGCGGATGCCCGTCACCCCCGCGAGCGTCGTGTCCGGGCGGATGCCCTCGTCGGCGGCCACCGTCACCTCGCGGGTGCCCAGGGCGCCCGTGGCCTTGTCGGCGGTGCCCATCAGCGTGGTGAACGGGACGAGCTCCTCGCTGAACCGCCCCGCCGCCTGGGCCGCCGCGGCGCGCTGCTGGCTCCGCACGCCGTATTCGTCCTGGGCCTCCTTGGAAATCTTGTAGCGGGCCGCCACCGTCTCGGCGGTCTGCAGCATGCTCCAGTAGAGCTCGGGCTTGTTCCGGGCCAGCCACTCCTCCATGAGGTAGCGGGTGTTGAGGTTCGCCTGCACGGTGGAGATGGACTCCACCCCGCCGGCCACCATCACCCCCGCCCCGTCCACGAGGATCTGCTGGGCCGCCATGGCGATGGCCTGCAGCCCCGAGGAGCAGAAGCGGTTGACGGTGACGCCTGCGACGCTCACCGGCAGGCCGGCACGGATGGCTGCCATGCGCGCCACGTCATTGCCGGTGGAGCCCTCGGGCAGGGCGCAGCCGAAGATGACGTCCTCCACCTCGGCCGGGTCCACGCCCGCACGCTGCACGGCGTGCTGGATGACGTGGCCCGACAGCGTGGCGCCATGGGTCATGTTGAAGCCGCCGCGCCAGGACTTCGCCAGCGCGGTGCGGGCGGTCGATACGATTGCGACGTCGTTCATGGATTTCTCCCGCGAAGGTCAGTTGAAGGTCTTGCCCTCGGCCGCGAGCCGGGCGAGCAGGGGCGCGGGCTGCCAGAACGCGCGGTGGCCGCGAGGGTTGGCCGCGAAGCCCTCCATCGTTCGCACCACGTTCATCAGCCCCACGGAGTCGGCGTAGAGCATCGGGCCGCCACGGAAGACCGGGAAGCCGTAGCCCGACAGGTAGACGAGGTCGATGTCCGAGGCGCGCTGGGCAATGCCCTCCTCCAGGATGCGCGCGCCCTCGTTCACCAGCGCGAAGACGCAGCGCTGGACGATTTCCTCGTTGCTCAGCGTGCGCGGCGTGACACCGAGCTCCTTGCGGCACGCCTCGATGACGCCGTCCACCACCGGGTCATGCAGGGCGTCGCGGCGGCCGGGCTCATAGCGGTAGAAGCCGGAGCCGGTCTTCTGGCCGAAGCGGCCCTGCTCGCACAGCCGGTCGGCGATGAGCACGCGGCGCATGTCCGGGCGCTCCGCGTACTGGCGCTTGCGGATGGCCCAGCCGATGTCGCCGCCCGCCAGGTCCGCCATCTTCAGCGGCCCCATGGCGAAGCCGAACGCCTCGATGGCGTCATCCACCTGTTGTGGGGAAGCGCCCTCCTCCAGCATCAGCAGCGCCTCGCGCTGGTACATGGCAATCATGCGGTTGCCGATGAAGCCGTCGCAGACGCCCGACACCACCGCGGTCTTCTTGAGCGTCTTGGCCAGCTGCATGACGGTGGCGAGCACGTCGCTGCCGGTCTTCTCTCCACGGATGACTTCCAGCAGCTTCATCACATTGGCGGGGCTGAAGAAGTGCGCGCCCACCACGTCCTGGGGCCGCCGCGTGAAGCCGGCAATCCGGTTCAGGTCGAGCGTGGAGGTGTTGCTCGCGAGGATTGCGCCGGGCTTGCAGACCTCGTCCAGCTTGCGGAACACGGCTTCCTTGACGGCCAGCTCCTCGAACACCGCCTCGATGACGAGGTCGACCTCGCGGAGGTCGTCGTAGGACAGGGTCGGCTTGAGCAGTGCGAGCCGCTGCTCGGCCTTGTCGGCCTTCAGCTTCCCCTTGACCACCTGGCCTTCGTAGACCTTCCGGATGGAGCCGAGCCCCCGCTCCAGCGCGTCCTGCTTCGTCTCCAGGAGCACCACCGGGATGCCGGCGTTGAGGAAGTTGATGGCGATGCCGCTGCCCATGGTGCCGGCGCCGATGATGCCCACCGTCTGGATGGAGCGGACCGGCGTATCCTCCGCCACCCCCGCCACCTTCGAGGCGGCGCGCTCGGCGAAGAACGCGTGCCGCAGGGCGCGCGACTCGGAGGTCTGCATGAGGTTGACGAAGGCCTCTCGCTCCACCCGCAGGCCCTCCTCGAAGTCCTTCGTGGCGGCGGCCTCCACCGCGTCCACGCACTTGAGCGGCGCCGGGAAGTTCTTGGACGCCGCGCCGACGGCCGTGCGGGCGTACAGGAAGAACGCCTCCGGCTTCGGGTGAGTCACGGTGAGGTCCCGCACCCGCTTGAGCGGCCGGACCTCCTCGACGACGACCCGGGCGAAGGCGAGCGCGCCCTCGAGCAGGTCTCCCTCGACGAAGTGGTCGAAGAGGGGCGTGCCCTTGAGCTGCTCGGAGGGCACGGTGGCGCCGGACACAATCAGGTTGAGCGCTGCCTCCACGCCGATGAGGCGCGGCAGCCGCTGCGTGCCGCCCGCGCCGGGCAGGAGGCCCAGCTTGACCTCCGGCAGCGCAATCTGCGCCCCGGGCCGCGCCACGCGGTAGTGGCAGCCGAGCGCGAGCTCCAGGCCCCCGCCCATGCACGCTCCGCCGATGGCGGCGATGACCGGCTTGGAGGACGACTCCAGGTAGTGGATGACGGTGCCGAGGTTGGGCTCGGCGAGCGCCTTCGGCGTGTTGAACTCCCGGATGTCCGCGCCGCCCGAGAATGCCCGCTCGGAGCCGATGAGGAGGACCGCCTTGACCGCCGCGTCCGCCTCCGCCTTCCGGAGCCCCTCCACGATGCCGTCGCGGACCGCGTGCCCGAGGCCGTTCACCGGCGGGTTGTCCAGGCGGATGACGGCCACACTGCCGTGCTGCGCGTAGTGGGTGCTGCTCATGTCAGCTCCTCTCTCGCAGCCGCGCGCCGCGAGCCGGGTGAGTCATTTACCCAAAGTGACTCACGTTGAGTTTTCCTGTCAAGGCGGCTATTAACGATTCATGAAGTCATCTCGACCCAAGCCCGCCGGAAGGAAGAGGCACGCGCCTCCGGTGGCGACCCGGCTGGCGCGGGAGCTTGCGGGGAAGGGGGCGAAGACGAAGGCCACGCCCCTGGACGCGTTTCAGCTGGCGCGGAAGAAGTGGCTGGCCGGAGAGCGCATCGACATCGGGGCGCTCGCGAAGGAATTGGGCGTGGGCCGGGCCACGCTGTTCCGCTGGGTGGGCAGCCGCGAGTTGCTGCTCGGGGAAATCATCTGGTCCATCCAGTTGCCCTTCATGGAGCGGGCGCGGGCCGAGGTGAGGGCGACTGGCGCGCGTGGCGCGGCTTTCGAAGCGAGCGTCAGCGAGCGGCTGATGGAGGCCATCCGCTCCTTCCCCCCGCTGCGCCGCTTCATCGAGAGCGACCCCGAGTACGCGCTCCGGATCCTCACCTCGAAGAGCAGCACGGTGCAGAGCCGCAACGTCGAGCTGTTGCGCGCCTCGATTGAGGAGCAGGTGGCGAGCGGGCACCTCACCCCGCCCCTGCCGGTGGACACCCTCGCCTACGTCATCGTCCGCATCGGCGAGGCGTTCGTCTACGCGGACGTCATCAGTGGCCGCGAGCCCGCCATCGACCAGGCCGCCGCCGCCATCCTCGTGCTGCTCGGCGGCAAGGTGAAGTAGCGGGACACGACGCGCCTGGGGCGGGCCCGCCCGAGGGCCTCCTGTGGGGGGAGGTGCGACCCTGAAACCCGCCCCGCGGCGTACGTGCGGGAAGCACCGCGTTCCAGCCGCACGCAGGCCCCCGGGCATCACCGCGCCCTACCCTGCGTGGCTCCAGGTGGAGGGGAGCAACTGCTAACGTGGCATGCACGTTGCTGAAAGCCCCCACATGAGCCCTGAATCCACGCCTCCTACCTCCGGGCCTCACGGTCCGCTCGGCCCCCTCGCGCTGTCGCTCTCCGGCGGCGGCTATCGCGCGGCGGCGTTCCACCTGGGAACGCTGCGGTTCCTGAACGGCGTGGGGCTGCTGCCCGACGTCGTGGGACTGTCCACCGTGTCTGGCGGCACGCTCACCGGGCTGGCCTGGGTGGTGAGCCAGGTCGACGGCAAGTCCTTCCCGGAGTTCTACGACGCCTACTCTGCGTACCTGAAGCGGACGAACGTGATTGGCGAGGCGCTGGCCGGGCTCACCTCGAACCGTGAGCACGACAGCCATGACTGGGTCAGCCTCATCCGCTCCGCCGCGGACGTCTATGCCCGGCCCGACTTCCTCGGGGACCGGCGCTTCGACGAGGTCCTGGGTGCGGGTGGGCTGCAGCTCCAGGAGGCCATCTTCAACACCACCGAGTTCCACACCGGCCTGGACTTCCGCTTCCGGCGAAGCAGCAAGCCGGGCGCGCTCCTGGGCAACAAGAACTACAAGCTGCCGCGCTCCGTGGCCCAGCATGTGCGGCTGGCGGACGTGGCGGCCGCGTCGTCCTGCTTCCCGGGCGGCTTCGAGCCGCTGGTCTTCCCGCAGCAGTTCCACTGGCCCCAGGAGTTCCCGGTCAGCGCCGCGCTCGAGGAGCTGGGGCCGGGCTTCAACGGGGGGCTGCCGCTGATGGACGGCGGCATCTACGACAACCAGGGCGTCGACAGCCTGATGCTCGCCTTCGGAGAGTCACCCACCCCGCCCACGCTGATCATCTCGGACGTCAGCACGGAGGAGACCGAGATGTACAACGTCCCCGAGAACCCGACGAAGCGGGGCTGGGTGACGCTGAACGGAGTCTCGTGGATTGGCTGGGGGCTGTTCTTCCTGACGCTGGCGTCCGCGGCCATCCTGGCGTGGCGTGGGTTCGAGGATGCGCGCGCGGGCACCTGGGGCCCCCGGGACTACTTCCTGTATCTGGTGCCCGGCGTGCTGACCGCGGCGGTTGCGGCGGCGCTGGTCTGGGTCCATCGCCGCCTGCACGACGTCAACGCGATGCTTCGGAAGCAGCTGGACCTGAACGCCTGGCCGTCATTCCAGAAGCTCACGGTGGTGGAGTTCGCGCAGATGCTGGTGCTGCGAGGCACCTCGCTGCTGGCGCTGACCTCCAGCGTGTTCATGAAGCGGGTGCGAGGGCTGGTCTACAAGCGCGTGTACGAGAACCCCGCCTTCAAGGACCGGCGGGTGTCGAACCTCATCTACGCGCTCACGTTGAACCGTCCCCGCCTGTTCTCCGAGCAGCCGTGGCTGCAGCCTGGACCGCACCTGGTGGCCCTGTCCCAGCAAGCCTGCCAGATGCCCACCACGCTCTGGTTCACGAACTCCAGCCAGTTCACCATGCTGGAGTCCGCCGGAGAGGCCACCGTCTGCTACGTGCTGCTGCGCCACATCGTCGAGCACCACCAGGGGCAATACGAAGCAGAGGGGCAGCCGCTGCACGGCCTCTTCCAACGGCTGCGGCAGGAGTGGGCGGTCTTCAACCAGGCCGACCGCCAGCCTGAAGCCCGGCGCCCCGTGGCGGCGTAGACGGGTGGAAACGGTGCTGAACGCCTTCCCATGAAAGGCATATCGGGAACCGGCGGATTCGTTGTCCGCCGTGAGGTATTCGCACGGCCGGGAATGGGGCGGAGAGGCCCGCGCGCGCGCGCCGTTTGTCCGGATGCGGGATGCGATGGACGCATCCCCGACCCGGAGAACCCCTCATGTGGAGAAGTCGATTCGCCTCACGGCGCGCCTGGCTGAGCGCCGCATCCCTGGCCGTGGCCCTGGCGCTGAGCACGGGCTGCGGCAGCCCCACGAGCACACCACCTTCCGGTGTCTCAGAAGCGCCTGACACCACGACGCCGTTGGAGCTGGAGGGCGCCTTCGTGGCCGTGCCTCGCGCGGTGAGCGCGGAGCAGAAACGACAGGCGGAGCAGAAGCTGAACGGTGTGGTGGCGGACTCCGGCACCAGCTTCTACCTGGCCATCCGGCGCAGCGAGCTGGGCCAGCGGTGGTTCCTGTCCGCGTACCTCAAGCAGAAACATCCCGGAGGCGTGGGCTTCGGCGCGGCGAACGTCGTCGGCACCCGGGTGGTGAGCTTCAAGGAGCAGAACGGCAAGCTCTTCGTCCTGGACGTGGATGACCGCAAGGTCACGAGTGACGTGTTCGACCCGGACGTGGTGGTGGAGGCCTATCCGGTCGTCACCGACCATCACCCGTTCAACCGCACTCGTGGCTCCAGCCAGTACGTGCTCATCGACCCGACCGCGGGGCTCAACCGCTTCGGGGTGATGGGAGACACGTTCGGCGCTCGCGGTGCCCGGTTCCAGGTGGAGCTGAGCTTCGCGCAGCGCTTCCGGCAACTGGTGGACGGCATCGCCTTCGAGCAAGTCTTCGCCGGCTACCTGGACGTGCCCGACGACCTTGCCCAGGACTACCTGGAGAACAACCCATTCCGGAGCTCGGGCACCCTCGCCCTCGCCCTGCGCCGCTACGCGGAGAGCCCGGGCTACACGCCCACTCCGCTACCGCCTCGGGAGCACTACTTCCGGAGCGCGCCGCGCTTCATCCCCAACACGGGCCTGACCGAGCAGGTGGTTGCGAAGTGGAACATCCACCCGGGCATGCAGCCCATCCGGTGGCACATCACCCCCAGCATCCTCACGGTGCAGAACGACCCGCGCTATCAGGGCTACGACGTGGTGGGCGCGGTGAAGCGCGGCATCGAGGGCTGGAACACGGTGTTCGGCTACAAGGTGCTGGAGGCCGTCATCGCCGACGACACGTCGGGCTTCGCGGACGACGAGAAGAACACCCTCCTCTTCGACACGGACGAGAGCATCCCCTTCGCCTTCGCCGAGTGGCGGACCAACCCCAACACGGGGGAGATTCGTGGCGCCAGCATCTATGTCCCCGCGCTATGGGTGTGGTGGGCGGATTTGCAGTTCGGTGACGACGCCACCGCGCGGGTCTCCGCGCCGCCGACACGCCGTCCCCTGCCCCTCTCCTGGGCCGGCATGCAGGGCGGCGCGCTGTGCGAGCTGACACCGTGGGTGGCGCGGGAAGAGGCGCGCGAGCCGGGGACGCCGGCCCCGCAGCCGAAGGTGGCGGAAGCCACCACGTCGCTCACCAAGAAGCAGAAGGTGGAGGCGTACCTCACGAATGTGGTGTTGCACGAGATTGGCCACACCCTGGGCCTGCGCCACAACTTCATGGGCTCGCGGCTGGACGACGGCAGCCCCACGAGCCCTCCCGCGTCCTCGGTGATGGACTATCTCGAGGATGAGGAGGCCATCCACATGGTGGCCCCTGGGCCGTATGACGTGGAGGCGGTGCGCTACCTCTACGGACTGTCCCCGCTGCTTCCCACCCATGCGTTCTGCACGGACGCCGACACGAGGGTCGACCCGTACTGCAACGCCAGTGACCGCTACGATGACCCGCTCAGGAAGTTCTACATCCCCCGGTTCCACGAGCGGCTCGACTTCTGGATGCGCGGCTCGAGGCCCATCTCACAGCAGCTCCGCAACTTCGACTTCCACGTCAAGTTCCCCTTGCAGTTCGTGCGGGCGGGCGATGCCCAGACACGGGCCGACGCGTATCTCCTGGCCCTGGCCCCTCTCCGGCCGCCGCTACAGGTCCCCGCCAACGCGCCGGCGACGTATGCCGCCCACGCGGACGAGCTTGCATGGCGCACCCTCTCGCGCCTGTACCTGGACCCGGTGGAGAGCCGCGGCACCTTCACCGCCAATCCGCCCAACTCGCCGGAGCTGCTGCCGCGGGTGATTGCGGACGCCAAGGCCATCCTGCTCAACACGGACGGCGTCCGGAGCTACACCGCGCGACGCACCATGGTGGACATCCTGAAGGTCCAGCAGTCCCTGGCCTCCTACGTGGCCCTGCGCGAGGCGCATGACACGCTCGTCGCACAGCTCCCGTCGCTGGGTGGCGAGGACCGGCTGCAGACCGAGGACCTCATCGCTCGCAGCTCCGCGGCCGTTTCGCCCTACTACCGCTGACGGGGCCGCTCGCGCCGGTGGTGCGTCCAGCCCACCGGCGCGGGTTTCCCTAGAGACCTCATGCCGCCTGCGCGGCCTGGGCCTTGACCGCCTGGACCTCGAGGGCGATTTCAATCTTCTCGCCCACGAGCACGCCGCCCGCCTCCAGCGCCTGGTTCCACTTCAGCCCGAAGTCCCCGCGGTCAATCGAGGTCTTCGCCTCGAACGCCGCCTTGACGTTGCCCCACGGGTCCTTGCCGATGCCGAGCTGCTCCGCCTCGAGCACCACCTCGCGCGTAATGTCCCGGATGGTCAGCGTCCCCGTCACCCGCAGTCCGCTGCCCGAGGTCTTCTCCACCTTCGTGCTCTGGAAGGTGATGGCGGGGAACTTCTCCACCTCGAAGAAGTCCGCCGAGCGCAGGTGGGCGTCGCGCTGCTCCACGCCGGTGTTGAGGCTCGCCGTGTCGATGCTGACGGAGACCGAGGAGGCGGTGAGGTCCTGCTCGTCCAGCGACACCGTCCCGCTGAACTTCTGGAAGCTGCCCCGCACCTTCGCGATGACCATGTGGCGGACGCTGAAGTGGATGCCGGAGTGGGTGGTGTCGATGTTCCAGTTCGTGGTGGCCATGTGCGTGTTCCCTTTCGTGTGCCGTTGTTTGATGAGTGAAAGGTAGCGACCGGCAGGCCCCCGGATTAGATGGGTCCGGCTGGAAGAACTGTTCCACCCATGGAACAAACCCGGCACCAGGAACCGCCATGGACCTCAATGAGCTCCTCGTCTTCGCCAAGGTGGTGCAGGCCGGCAGCTTCACGGCCGCCGCCCGCGCGCTGCGCATGCCCAAGTCCACGGTCAGCCGGAAGGTGTCCGAGCTCGAGGAGCGCATCGGCGCCCAGCTCCTGCAGCGCACGACGCGCCAGCTTCGCCTGACGGACGTCGGGCAGGCCTACTACGAACACTGCGCCCGCATCGTGGCCGAGGCGGAGGAGGCCGAGCTCGCCGTCACGCGCATGCAGTCCGCCCCTCACGGGCTGCTCCGCGTGACGACTCCGCTCACCTTCAGCTTCCTCGGGCCGCTCGTCGGGGAGTTCCTGAAGCGCTACCCCGAGGTCCAGGTCGAGATGGTGTGCACGGACCGCTCGGTGGCGCTGATGGAGGAGGGGTTCGACCTGGCCATTCGCGCGGGGCGGCTGGCCGACTCGGCGCTCATCGCCCGCCGGCTCGGGAACATCGAGCGCATCGTCGTGGCGGCCCCCAGCTACCTCGAGGCGCACGGCATGCCCAGGACGCCCCGGGACCTGGAGAAGCACGACGGCCTCGTCTTCGGTCCGACTGTCGAGGGAGCCGTCTGGACGCTGCACTCCGGCGGGAAGTCAGTCGACGTGCAGGTCCGTGCGCGCATGGCCGTCAACGAGCCGGACATGCTGCGCGCGCTGTCGCTGGCGGGCGCGGGCATCGCCCTCTCCCCCGACATCCACTACGCCGAGGACATCGCCGCCGGACGCCTGCGGCGCATCCTGCCGGAGTGGAGCTCCACGGAGACGCCCGTACACGCCGTCTACCCGGGCACGCGGCACCATGTGCCCAAGGTGATGGCCTTCGTGGACTTCCTGCGCGAGCGCTGGCCCGTCCACACGCCAGGGCCTTCTCCCCGCGGCGAGCGCCCACGCAAGGACTGAGCCCTGCATGGGCGCCAGGTGACGCCTCAGAACGTCTGCCGCAGCAGGGCCTCCACCACGGCCTTCCGGCCGGGGCTCAGGCGCAGGCGCGTGCCGTCGCGCAGCACCACCACCCAGCCCTTGTCCACGTCGGGCTCCAGCTCGCGGATGCGGTCCACGTTGACGAGCGTGGAGCGGTGGACGCGCACGAAGCGGCTCGGGTCCAGCAACTGCTCCACCCGGTTCAGCGTCTCCCGGAGCATGGGGCTACGGCCCCCCGCGTGCAGCACGACGTAGTTGCCCTCGGCCTCGCACCAGTCCAGCTCCTCCACGGGCAGCAGCAGCACCTTGCCGTCCGTCTTCACCGCGATGCGCTCCACGTAGCCCCCCTCGGGAGGCCCGGAGGGAGCGGGCGCCCGCTCGGGCTCCTGCCCGCGCCCCCGGTGCGAGTCGAGCAGCGCGGACAGCCGCTCCAGCATGGCCTTGTCCCTCCCCTGCTCCCGCTGGCGCCGCGCCCGCTCGAGTGACTCCTGGAAGCGGCGGTCTCCGAAGGGCTTGAGCAGGTAGTCGAGCGCGTTCGCCTCGAAGGCTCGCACCGCGTACCTGTCGAACGCCGTCACGAAGATGACCGGCGGCATCCGCTCCGGCCCTACCTCACGCAGCACGCCGAAGCCGTCCAGCTCCGGCATCTGCACGTCGAGGAAAACGAGGTCCGGGCGCTCGCGGAGAATGGCCTCCACGGCCTCGCGCCCGCCCTCGCACTCGTGCACGGCCGTGACGTCCGGCGCGCGGGCCAACAGGTGCCTCACGTTGTCCCGCGCCAGGGGCTCGTCGTCCACGACCAGCACCCGCCAGCCTCCGCGCTCCAGGTTCGCCTCACTCACGGCCCTGCCCCTCTTCATGCGACAGCTGCGTCCGGGACTCCACGAAGGGCAGCTCCACCCGCGCGAGCACCCCACCTTCCGGCAGGTCCATCAACGTCAGGCCATACTCTTCGCCATGGAGCTGCTGGATGCGGTCGCGCGTATTGGCCACGCCGATGCCCGTGCCCCCCGCCCCGCCCGACTGGAGCCCCGGTCCATCATCCCGCACCTCCAGCCGCAGCCGGTCCCCCCGACGCTCGGCGAGGACGTGGATGTGGCCCCGGGTCGCCCGGCGCGCGGTGCCATGCTTGATGGCGTTCTCCACCAGCGGCTGGAGGATGAGGGCGGGCACGCGCGCCCTCAGCGTCCCCGGCTCCGGCTCCAGGCGTACCTCCAGGCGGTCGCCGAACCGGAGCTGCTCGATGCCCAGGTAGCGGCGCACCAGCTCCAGCTCCTCCTCCAGCGTCACCTCGTGGTCTCCCCGTCCCTCCAGGCTCGCGCGCAGCAGGTGCCCCAGCTCCACCAGCGCCTCCACCGCTTCCGGGTTGCGCTGCTGGCGCACCAGCCCCGTGACGGCGTTCAGCGTGTTGAAGAGGAAGTGAGGGTCCAGCTGGGCCCGCAGCGCCTGGAGGCGTGACTCCGCCAACCGCGCCGCCAGCCGCGACTCCGCCAGCTCGCGCTCGCGCAGCCGTCGCCCCGCCCGCAGCGCCGTCCACGCGGCCAGGAAGAGCAGGTACTCCAGATACGCCACGGCGCCACGCGCCAGCAGCAAGTCTCTCAGTCCCTCCAGGAAGGACACGCCCCGCGCGCTCCACTGGAGGAGCACGGCCATGGCGGGCGCGAGCAGCACCACGTGAATCCAGGCGAGGCCCGCTCCCGCCACCAGCAGCACGCCCAGGTGCCGGGCCAGCCGTGGCCCTTCCAGGGGGACGCGCTGGAAGACGGCCAGCACCAGCGGGCCCAGCAGCGCCCAGGCGCTGTACGGAACCAGCTCCAGCGCCAGATTGAAGAAGAAGTCGTGCGGCTCCTGGGCATACGCACGCAGGGCCTGGGGCAGCGCGCCCAGGGTGCCCGCCGCCATCCCGAGCAGCCAGATTCTCGGAGCCGTGGGCCGCCGGGCAAGGCGTTCCGGGACGCTCGTCAGCCTCCAGGCTCCACCGTGGCTCATGACGTCCCTCGTACCATCGGCCGCGCAGCGTAGCGGATGAACCGCCTGGCGCGGCGGCTCCAGGGCGTGGCAGCCCTTGCGCTATGCTCTCGCCGCGCCGTGACCTTCCGCTCCCAGGGCTCCGAGCCCGACGATGACCCACCTGCCCCACCCACGCCCTCATCCCGGGTGCGAGGGGGCACGCTGTACGCGGCGGAAGTCGACGACGCCCCGGAGCCCTCACCTGCGGGCCGCCGGGCCGGACGCGGCTTCCGTCCCTCCACGGTGCTCACCGCCCTGATGGTTGCCGCGGGGCTGGCGCTTCCCGGAGTCGCGGCCTTCCTGCTGCGCCCGGCGGTGCCTCCTCCGATGGAGGAGCCCATGTCGTCCCCGCATGAGCCGCAAGCTCCCGGCGAGACGACGGCGCTTTCCTCCCTGGAGCGGAGTGACGCGCCCACCCGCGAGGCACGGGAGGAAGCGCGGGAAGGAGTCCCCGCCGCGCGGGCGCCGGTGCGCGTCTGCGTGCTGCGCTTCCGAAGCCTCGGGGCCCACCCGGAGCTGGTGTCGCTGGAGGAGGCCCTCGCCGAGGCCGTGGTGACGGACGTGGGGCAGCACCCGGGCCTGCGCATCATCGAGCGGACGCAGGTCGACCTGCCCATCCGGGAGCTGGACTTCTCCCATGGCCGGTACGTGGACCCGGAGACGCGGGCCCGGCTCGGGCGCATCGCGGGCGCGGAAGTCGTGGTCCTCGGCAGCCTCCAGCGCGAGGGCAACATCGTCCGAGCCGCCGCGCGCTTCGTCCACGTGGAGACGGGCGAGGTGCTCGACGCCGCGCGCGTGGAGGCCCCCGCCCAGCGTCCCTTCCTGCTGCAGGACCTGCTCGCCGCCCGCGTGCGTGAGCTCCTCCCCGGGCTTCCCCGAAGGCTGCGCCCATGAGCACCGTCCTCGCGCTGCTGCTCGCGAGCCTCGCCGCCGCCGCGCCGCCAGCGCCCCCCCAGGGGCCCGTCGCGGTGATGCCCTTCCGCAACCTCAACAGCGAGCCGGAGCTGGACTGGCTCGGGCGCGGCATGGCGGAGACGCTCGTCTCGGACCTGCGCGCCAGCGGGCGGCTGCGGGTCGTGGAGCGCGAGCAGCTCGCCCCGCTGCTCGCGGAGCTGACGTCGCGGGAGCAGGGCGAGCTCTCGGAGTCCACCGCCGCGAGGGTGGGCCGCATGGTGGGTGCGCGCACCCTGGTGCTCGGCAGCTTCCAGCGCTCGGGCAGGCAGGTGCGCATCAACGCGCGCTTCATCTCCGTGGAGACCGGAGAGGTGCTCGGCACCGCGAAGGCCACCGGCGCCCTGGACCGCATCTTCACGCTGCAGGATGAAGTGGTGGCGCGGCTGCTGGGGCTGCCGCTTCCCGCTGCCGCGAAGCGCCCCTCCGGCCCGGCGGCGGTGCGGGCCTATGAGCGCTATGGGCGCGCGCTCGCCAGCACTTCCGACGACGAGCGGGCCCGGCTGCTGCGCGAGGCCCTGGCCGAGTCGCCGGGCTTCACCTACGCCCAGGAGGAGCTGACCCGGCTCGAGCGGCGCCTCGCGGAGTACGCGCGCCATGCGCAGCCGCTCCTCGACTCCCGGGACGCGGAGCAACGCGCGGTGCTCGAGGACCTGAGCCGTCCCGCGGCGGAGCGCTCGGCGGCGGCGCTGGCGCTGCTCGACGCCTACAACTCGCAGGGGCGCTGGCGCTCGCTGGCGCGCCACGCGGAGCGCATCTTCCAGCTGGACCTTCCCCGTCACGAGGGGCGCCTCCCGGCAGAGGAGGCCGGCTGGGCCTGGGTGAGGAGCCTGGGCACCCTGGGCAGCCACGCGAGGCAAATCGAAGCGGGCGAGGCCTTCCTCCGGCGCTTCCCGGAGAGCCCCCTGGCGCAACCCGTGGACACCCTGGTGCGAGGCACCGCGGCGATGGTGGCCACCGAGGAACGTGCGCGACGGGACATGTGGGACTCGCTGAAGAAGCTGGAGGAAGAGGTGGAGCGGAAGCGCGTCCGGCTCGAAGGCCGTGGCGAGCCCACCACCCGGCTGCGCTGGGAGCTGGCCCGCAGGCACTGCGCCGAACCGGCGATGGGGCAGTTCCATGACGTCTCCGTCGTCACCTGCCGCGCCTTCCTCGATGCCTGGTCGCCCGGAACCACCCCGGCGGAGCGCACCGTGGTGCGAGACGCCTGGACCGCGGAGATTCTCGCGCTCGTCAGGCTGCGCCGCCACGCCGAGGCCCGCGAGCGCCTCGCCGCGTTCCGCGCCGCCGACCCCGAGGGCGAGCGGGAGAGCCTGGCCCGCGCCACCATCCTCCGCATCCCGGCCGGTGCGGAGGAGTGACGGCGCGGCGGGCCCTGCGTCGAAGACCCGCCGCGCGGCCCATGCCCGCTACGGCTTCGGGAGCTTCGTCACGAAGCCGTCGGGGTCCCCCATCACCGTGTTCCTGTCGAAGTGGCCGCTCGTGAAGCCGCCGACGTAGAGGTTCCCGGCGGCATCCACCGTCACCCCGTTGCTGTACACGCCCTCGTGCGCTCCGTTGAGCAGCGCAGCATCCTGCTGGACGACCCACTGCCGCAGGCCGGCCGTGTCGAACTTCGCGACGAAGTTGTGCACGCCCGGAGCGCTCGCGCCCGTGGGGTTGCCGATGTCACCCGCGCCACTGCCGGTCAGGTACACACCGGTCGCGTCGATGAAGAGCCCCGTGCCCCAGGCGCTGCCCGAGCCGCTGACCTCCCGGGTCCACTGCTTGACGCCGGAGGCGTCGAACTTCGTGACATAGGGGTCTCCGCCGGCCGTCGGGTTCGGGTTGCCGTCCAGGCCGCCCGCGCTGGAGCCCGTCAGGTAGATGCTGCCCGCCGCATCCGTCCCCGAGCCATACAGGGAGACGGCCGACGTCGGCGACCCGAGCTGCCGGGTCCACAGCTTCGTGCCGGCGCCGTCGTACTTCACGACGAAGAAGTCCTGTGTCCCCATGCGGACGTTGCCGTCCAGGGCGCCATCCGTCCAGCCGGAGACGTAGACGTTCCCCGCGCCGTCCGCCGAGGCGCGCCGTCCATGCGTCCGCGTGCCCGCCGCGCCCATCCGCCGCGTCCACAGCCGGTTGCCCGCGCTGTCGTACTTCGACACGAAGGCGTCGCTGGTACCGATGCGGGCAGTGCCATCCAGCGCGCCCTCGACCGTTCCGGCCAGGAAGACGTTGTCCGCGGCGTCCACCGCGGCCGCATACCCTTCCGTGCTGGACCCCACGTTCCCGAGCTGCCGCGTCCACTGCCGCACGCCCGTGTAGCGGGTCTTCATCAGGAAGGCCTCCCGGTAGCCCGTGCTCGGGGTGCCGTCGATGGACCCGTCCACGAAGCCGGCCACGTAGATCTCCTCCCACGTCCGGTTGTGCGCGACGCCGTAGCCCAGCGCGATGCCGCCGGGCGCGCCAATCTGCGCGGACCAGATCTTCGCCCCGTTCCAGTCCCGTGCCTGGAGGAAGCCGTCCAGCAGACCGACGAGCGGGGTGCCGTCCAGGCCCGGCTGCGTCATGCCCGTGACGTAGGTGCGCCCGGCCGGGTCCCCGGTGATGTCATGCACGCGGGTGAAGCCCGCGGGCGAACCGGTGGTCCGCGTCCACGTCGCCTGCGTCACCGGGTACGTCGCGGTGACGCAGTTGAGCAGCTCGAGCTTCCCCAGGGACACCACGACGATGCCGGCGCGCGTGTCGTTGTCGTCGGTGATGTGCAGCCGGTAGCGGGTGTACGCACCCGGCGTGGTGACCGCGAACTCGCGCCGCTCATGGCCCGCCCAGTTGACCTGGTTCGTCCGGGTATCGACCACCACCCAGCCGGAGCCGTTCCAGCCCTCGAGCGTCCAGTGCTTGGGCGCCCGTGTGGTGATGGAGCCGTTGGCGTAGTTGATGGCGTAGCGGTGGACCGTCTTCGCCCCGTTGAACCACTGGTAGCCAAGCCACGCCGGCGTCTGGTTCTCGGCGGAGATCCACAGGGTCGCGGCACCGCTGTCGAGCGCCTGCCAGGCCTCGTAGGACGTGCTGTAGACACCGGAGCGAGTCACGAGGCCCGAGGGCGTGGTCAGCCCCGTCATGGCCGGCACCACGTTCTCACAGGCCAGGCCCTGGGTCTGGGTGCCCAGCATCTCCCCGGCCTCGGGAAGGGGGGACTGCTCGCTGCCGCAGCCCGGCGCGGTCGTCAGGAGCAGCGCGCCCGACAGGAAGATGCTTCGAAAGGGATTTTGGATTCTCAAGATCTCTCCTCGGTTCCGTGCGTTGAAGGCACGGAGACTCCGGAGCCAGCCGTGTCGGCGGCTTCCGGGTGGCATCGTTGATACCGGCGCCTGCCCGCACGCCCGGGATGTATGTGATGAAATGGCCGGGGCTGGTGACGAGCCTGCCCCTGGCCGGGACGAAGCGTGACGGAGCGGCGGCGGGCGGTACGCAACTTTTGAGCAGTTCCACGGATAATCCACCTCAAGCTGGCTGGAGGCCTCTGCGTGTCATCCATCTCCCCGACTTCTTCTCGCCCTGCCGAGCTTCGGCCGCAGTCCGTTACTCCCCAGGAGGCCCCGGTCCCGGTGGCGCCCCAGGAGCCCCAGGCTCCTCCGGCGGCGGAGACGCCCCGTGCCGACCCCACCCAGCGCTACGTCGACGGCATGGAAGCGGAGACCGATGCGCGGCGACGTCAGGCCGAGGCGGCGGTCAGCGCACAGCCCACGGCACCGGTAAGAGACCCGAACCCGGTACGGACGCTCGACGAGATTTCCCGGGGCATCGGGGAGCGGACGGGCACCCTCCAGCGCGCCAATACCCAGGTCGAGCGCCTGGAGCGAGACCTGCAGCAGCAGCTTCGTGAGCGTGGCCCCGCCCTCGGTGAGGCCGAGCGCGAGCAGCAGCGCACCGCGTTTCGCACCCGCCCCGAGAATGCCCGGCACTATGCCGAGGTGGACCGCGCGGCCGTCGAGCTGAGCGGCTACATGGCGCAGAACGCCGGCCGGCTCCGGGACGCGACGGCCAGCCTGCAGCAGGCGCAGGGGCCGATGGCCGGACATGCCGCCCTCCGCATGGCGCAGGCGAACCAGGCACTCGCCGAGGCGCGCCCCCACACGCCGGAGGCCGCGAGCACGGTGCTCAAGAACCTCGGCAATGCGGCGGACGTCCTTGGCGGTGGAGCCTCCGCAGGCGCGGAGGTGTTCGATGGCTTCGCGGCCGCGTCGCGCCGGCTGGTCTCGAACGCGGGAGGCGCACTGGGCATCGCGGGAGGCGTGTTCAGCGGCGCCGACCGGCTGAGGACTCTCGGCGAGGGACGTGGCAACGCGGGGGACGTGGCGGGGCTGGTGGGCGACGGAGTGGGCATCGCGGGAACCCTCGGGGGCTGGGGCGCGGCGGCGGCGGAGCAGGCCGGACTTCGCGGCGCGGCGGCCCTGGGCCTGGCCTCCGGAGTGGCCGCGGTCGGAGGCTTCGCCGTGAGCGTCGGCGGGTCGCTGTACTCCAACCATGTCGAGCGCCAGCGGACCCAGGCGGACGCGGAGCGGACCCTCCGCGACGCCGGGCATGACCCGGCCACCGCCAACGGCATCGCCTACGCACAGCCGCGCACCCTGCGGGCCTACGAGCAGGCGGGCTTCAGCCCCGAGCAGGTCCAGGCGCTCGCCCGTAACGCGCCCGACGCCCTGCGGCTCACCGGCGACGTGAGCCAGCGGTTCCTGTCGGTGGCGCGCGGCGCGGGCCTGAGCAACGACGAGATTGGCAGCCTCCTGCGCGCCGCGGGCAGCAGCGCGGTGCCGCTGGTGATGCGCGGCTCGGAGATGGCCTCCGACGGCGTGCCGACCTCCCGCGAGGCCTTCCTCGGGCAGCTCGGTACGCGCAGCTTCCATGGCGATCCGCAGCAGCTCGCGCCCGCCATCGAGTTCCTGCGCGGCCTGCCCATCCGCCCCTGAAGCTCAAGATGACTCTCCTTCGTGCGCCTGCAACGCCCCGTCGTCTCGCATGGCTGTTGCTCTGCCTCGTGACGGCCACGACAGGCGCATGTCGCTGTGAGGGCGGCGAGGTGACGCGTCGCGAGCCCGACCGGATGTCGATGGAGGCTTCCGCGCTGGAGCAGCCCGTCCCACTCCATGGGGTCGGCGGGGTCGAAGGCGTGCAACCCGCGTATGACCAGTCCCGGCAGCCGGCCAGGTTCATCGCCGCGCTGGAGATTGCCCCGGGACAGCGGATTGCCGATGTCGGAGCCGGTCTTGGCTACTTCACGCTGCGACTCTCGGATGCAGTCGGTCCAGCGGGACAGGTGGTCGCGACCGACATCAACGATGAAGCCCTCGCGAGGCTTCGCGCGCGTGTGTCCGAGCGGAAGAACGTCGTGGTGCGGAAGGTGGCGCCGGACGAGCCAGGCCTCGAACCCGGCGCGTACGACCTGATACTTCTTTCCGAGGTGGACCACTTCCTCGCGGACCGGAAGGACTTCCTGACCAGGCTGCGTGCCGCACTCACTCCGAATGGCCGTGTTGCGGTGACGCACCTCCGGGCGATGCGTCCACCGCTTGTCGCCGCAGCCCAGGAGGCGGGCTACTCCATCGTGTCCGAGTACGACGGCCTTCCGGACCACTACCTGCTCTTCCTGCAACCCTCGTCCAGCCAGTGACCCTGCGTGGTCAGGCGTGCGTGCGTCAGCACCCAGGCTCGGAGGATGCGGCAACTCCTCGCCCATTCGCTCTGTGAAGCTCAGGGCCTCGCGCCAACAGCGTCATCGGCATCCCAACCAGGCGCGGGCAGGCGACAGGCCCCCTGGCGGTTGCCCGTCAGGTCGCCCCCTTCCACCGCTTTCATTGGCCAACCCGCCGGCCGTGGTGTTGATGGTGAGGGCGGCGGCGAGAGCGCAGGACGGCTCACACGCCCGTACGCCTCGGCGCGGGAGCGTTTATACTCGCGCCATTCGGAAGGTCGGGTTTCGTCTCATGCATGGCCGTCGCGTCCTCTCTCCAGTCCTCCTTGTCGGCGCCGGAACCGGCGAGGCCACCTGTGGAATCCTCTACCTCGCGAGCTATCTGCGACGGGGAGGAATCGAGGCCTTCGTCCGGCTCTTCGACGGGGACGAATCCGAAGACGAGGTGACCCGCTCGCTCGAAGCCATGGTGGCCCGAGTGCGCCCCCGGCTCGTCGGCATCAGCCTCAAGTGGTTCCACCATGTCCACCGCGCGCTGCTCCTGGCCCGGACGCTGCGCAAGATCGACCCCGAAATCCGAATCGTCCTGGGCGGCAACACCGCGTCGTACTGGTGGCGGGAGCTGGAGGCGTTCGACTGCATCGACCACATCGTCCTGGGCGACGGCGAGCTGCCGCTGCTGGCGCTCTGCCAGGGCGACCCCTCCCCGCCCAACTGCGTCTCCCGGGCGCCGGACGGCACCCCGCGACGGTTGCCGCTCGCGTACGTGCAGGGCGCCACGAACAGCGAAGACGTCTACTACTCGCACTTCAACGACATCTTCCTGAGCCACCAGGACCGCCACGCCTTCTCGGGGTGGGTCGCGCCCGGCAAGGGGTGCGGCGAGAACTGCCTCTATTGCGGCGGGGCGCGCGGCAACCAGAAGGCGGCCTTCGGACGCGCGAAGCCGTTCCTGCGGTCCGAGGAGAGCGTGCGCCGCGACCACCAGGAGATCGTCAACCGGACGTGGCAGCTCCGCTATGACTTCTCGGGAAGCTCGGCGGCGTTCCTGCAAAGCACCTGGGCGGGGGTCGACCTCTCACGCCACTCCTGCACGTATTTCCTGTGGGGGGTAGCCCCGCCCAAGCTCGTCGACGCGCTCGCCGAAACCTTCGAGCAGGTCTACATGGTGCTCGACGTCGGCTGCTTCTCGGAACAGCAGCGGCACGAGCAGATGCGTCGCGGCCTGCTCAAGCCGTGTGCCTCGGACCAGCAGCTCCTCGAGCTCATCGAAAGCTGCCGCCGCCATCCGAACCTGGGCATCGAGGTCTCCGGAATCGCGGGCCTCCCCTTCGCCAGCGCCGCCACTCTCGAAGAGGAGGTTCGCCTGGTGGAGCGAGTCATCAGCCTCGACTGCGTGGTGGGCTACCAGCGACTCGAAGCGCAGCCCGGGGCGCTCGTCACCGAGCACCCCGCGCGGTTCGACATGGAGACCGAAGCGCGAACGTTCCCGGAGTTCCTCGACTACTTCGAGCGACGCGAGCCAGGAGCGGTGACGGTGCCGATGCTGCGCTTCCGCGACGCGGCGCTTGAGAAGGAAGTGCAGCGCACCTCGGACCACGTGGATGCCCTCGCGTGGGCGCACAGGGACGCGAGGCGAAGGATTGCCATCAACGGACGCACGCGCCTGTTGAACACCGCCCCTTCGACGCTTCAGTTCAAGCTCGGTGATTGGTTGGGACCGCACCGGGTCCCCGCGAAGGTGGCGCAGGAGCAGGTGACTGTCGTGCGGTCGGTGGATGGAACGGGCATGGTCTGCGCACCGTCGCTCAACCCGCGAAGGTTCACCGACCCGACGCTGGACCAGGGCGAGGACGGGAAGATTCTCCTGACCACCCTGGCCGCCTTCGAGCGCCCGACGACGGTCGCCACCGCCGTGGAGCAATTGAGGGCGAAGGTGAGGCTCGACCCGGGCTCGGCGCACGAGGTCATCGAGCATCTCGTCGACGGGCGCTTCCTGCAGCCGGCGTAAGGCACCCGGCGCCTTGATGCCGGGGCTGCGCTCGTAGAGCACGGAGCCTCCGAAGGCGCCGCGCACGCCCTGCGGATGGCTATTTCAAGAAAATACTGATTTTCTTGGGATACAGGAAGAGCATCCTGCCTCTGTCTCCAGGAGGGAGCCGTCACTTCACCTCCCCCCTCGCAAGGAGTGCCGTGCATGCATCCGTTCCGTAAGCCCCTGGTCACCCTGACCGCCGCGCTATCCCTGGCCGCCTGTGGTCCGCAGGAATCCCCTCCACCCGAGACGCCGGCAGCCGTCGAGGACGCGCGCACCCCCACCCAGCGCGAGGCAGAGCGCACCCCGTACGCGCTGGACGCGGCCTTTGCCCAGGCCGCCAGGGAGTCTGGCGTCCCGGCCGACCTGCTCAAGGCCTACGCCTACGCGGAGACCCGGTGGGAGATGGTGCAGGGCCATGAGGAGTTCGCGGGCCTGCCCGCGGCGCACGGCCTGATGGCCCTGCGCGGCTCCCAGGTCTCCGAGGGTGCGCGGCTGGCCGGACTGTCCGAGGAGGCAGTGCGCACCCAGCCCGAGGCCAACATCCGGGCCGCCGCCGCGCTGCTGTCGGCGTACGCGGACGAGCTGGGTGTGGACCGCTCGGACGTGGGCGCGTGGGCTCCGGCCGTCGCGAAGCTCAGCGGCATCTCCGGCACCGAGGCGCAGGCGCAGTTCATCCATCAGGCCGTGTATGGCGTGCTGCGTGAGGGCGCGGAAGCACGGACGCCCGAAGGGCGGGTGGCCGTGTCGCTACCGGCCACCCAGGTGCAGGCGCGGTTCGTCTCGCCCGGCGTGCACGCGATGGCCTCGGGCCCGGACTACGCGGCCTCCATCTGGCGCCCTTCGACGAACTTCAACGCGCGTCCCGCGGGCACCGACATCTCGATGGTCGTCATCCACACCTGCGAGGGCGGCTATTCGGGCTGCTGGGGCTGGCAGGTCAACCCCGACTCCGATGTCAGCGCGCACTACACGGTGAACGAGAGCGGCAGCGAGGTGTCGCAGCTGGTGCGCGAGACGGACCGCGGCTGGCACGTGGCGGCCCCCTACGACTGCGGCCTCAACGGCAGCGTGCTGTGCGGCCTCAATGGGGTGTCGGTGAACAACTTCTCGGTGGGCATCGAGCACGCGGGCTACGCCAGCCAGACGTCCTTCCCGGCCGGGCAGATTGACGCCTCGGCGAAGCTGACGTGCGACATCACCCGCGACCGGACGGTGGTGCGTGACAGCTATCACATCGTGGCGCACGGCCGGCTGCAGCCGAACAACCGCACGGACCCGGGTCCCAACTGGCCGTGGACCACGTACCTCAACAAGGTGAAGTCGTACTGCGGGGACACCACCTCGGGCGTCATCATCGACAGCAACAACGCCAACAACGACATCAGCCAGTATTACGTCGAGGTGACGGGCACCAACTGGGTCTCCTCCACGAACGTGGGGGGCTATTACGGCTCGGGCTACTTCGTCGCCACCACCGCGCCGGTGTCGGAGCCGGTGACGTTCTGGTTCCACCTGCCGACGGCGGCCACCAGGACGGTCGACGGGTGGTGGACCTCGGCCACGGACCGCTCCACGCAGGCGCCCTTCAACGTCTTCAACGCGTCCAACACCAAGCTGGGCACGGTGTACGTGAATCAGCAGACGGGCGGCAGCGCCTGGAACACATTGGGCACCTTCAGCTTCTCCGCGGGCTGGAACAAGGTGCAGGTCAGCCGGTGGACGGCGTCCGGCGCCTACGTCGTCGCGGACGCCGTCCGCGTCCGGTAATTCCGGCCGAGCAGGGCTCCGGCGCCAGGAGGCTCCATGCCCCTGGCGCCCATGGGGCCAGTCAGAAGGTGGCGCCGAACCGCAGGATGTCCAGGTTCAGGTCCACGATGCGCTGGTCCTTCCACTCGTTTGCGCTCGGCATTCCGTACAGAGCACCGAAGTCGAACTTCTCGCGCCGCTGGTTCCAGGCGTAGCCCACGCCCACGCCGATGACCGGGGCGAGGAAGGAGCGCGAGCGCGCTCTCGTCTTCCGGTATCCCACGTCGAAGCCGAACGTGACTTGTCCCCCCGTCTCGTTCCTTTCGTCGCCCTCCTCCACTCCTCCCGTCAACTCCGTCCCGCGTGCCGCATCGTGGACCCACATGCCAGCCACCCGAGGCTGGATGAACAGCCCGTCGCCCCGCTCACCGGGCCAGGGCGTCCAGGCCACACCCACGGAGGCCTTGAGCGCCCGGACCGTGCCGCAGCGCGCGGGGGTGCCGTGCAAGACGCTACAGGGGTCTCGCATCAGCATGGGCGTGACTTCGAAAACCCAGTCAGTCGTGTCCGACAAGCGCAGGTTCAGGCCCACTGGAAGCGCGACATGAAGGCCGAGGCCCAGGGGCGGCACCAATAACATCAGCGACCAATGCCCGATCGGCGACTTGGTCCAGATGGCATGCGCGGCTCGCGCCTCCTTCGGCTTCGCTGGGGCCACTGGAACATCCAGCCCCTGGGCCCGTGCCGTTGCAGCGAAGAGAAGAATCGCGGCCAGTATCGTCCTGTTCAAACGTGTTCTCCCGTCTGGAGTCGCGCCGGGCCTTGCAGATGCCATACCCGCGGACAAGCACAGGCGCCCACCGAGTGGAACAGACAACGCCCGGTAGAGGAGCGTGACAGGCCTGTCGTGCCTCGCGGGAGCGGATGCAGGACGCCGATGTCACGGCTCGCATCCCACCTCCGCTACGAGGATGACGGCTCACCGGATGAGCCAGCGCCACACACGACGCACCTGGTCATTTCCGCGTCAGGGAACGCACGTTGACATGCTGACTTTCAGGCAGTTACTTTGTTCGGGCAACAAACAAAGTCACCCACGGGCGCTGAGGCACCATCGAGGACCTCGCCCCGTCCTTCACAGCAGCCTTCGCTGAACCACATCCTCGCTGGAGCGTGAGTTGAGTGATGCCCCCACAAAATCGACTGTTCGCAACCTCCCTCCTGCTGCTGACGGTGCTGGTACAGACGGCCTGCGGCTCGGATGACCCCAACCCCAACCCCAACCCGACTCCCACGCTGAGCAGCGTGAGCGTGGCGCCAGCCACCGTCACGCTTGCCGGCGGCGCCACCCAGCAGCTCACCGTCACCGGCACCTACAGCGACGGCACCACGAAGAACGTCAACGCGTCCGCGACCTTCGTCTCCGACACGCCAGCTGTCGCCACGGTGAGCAGCACGAGCGGCCTGGTGACCGCCGTCGCGGCCGGGACGGCGCGGGTCACCGCCACGGTCTCCGGAAAGAGCGCCTCCACCACCGTGACGGTCAGCCCTTCGGCGGAGCCGACGCTGTCGTCCATCGCCCTCGGCCCGAGCCCGGCCACCGTGGCCCAGGGGGGCACGTTGCAGCTCACCGTGACGGGCACCTTCAGTGACAGCTCCACCCAGACGCTGACCTCGACCGCGACCTTCAGCTCCAGCGCGGACGCGACCGCCACCGTGAGCGCCTCCGGCCTCGTCACCGGCGTGGCGACAGGCAGCGCCACCATCACCGCCTCGGCGAGCGGCAGGACGGCCACGCTGGTCGTGACGGTCTCCGGCGTGGCGACCCAGCCCGACGCGAACCAGGTCGTCTTCTACGACGGCTACGGTACGGACGTGTCCTTCCGGGACTTCGGCGGCGCCGTCAACAACGTCACCATCGACGCCACCGAGACCTTCAACGGCCGCAAGGTCATCAACTTCCAGGTCACCAGCCCCAACGGGTACTCCGGCGGCGCCTGGGTCACCACGACGCCCCGCGACCTCTCCACCTACAACGCGCTGACCTTCTGGGCGAAGGCGAGCAAGGCCGAGACGCTCAACGTGAGCGGCCTCGGCAACGACGCTGGCGTCGGCTCCGGGACCGGCTTCGGCAGCGAGCGCACCGCGCTCGCGCTCACCACGGACTGGCAGAAGTTCACCATCCCCATCCCCAACCCAGCCAGGTACAAAGATGTGGGCGGCCTCTTCCACATCGCCGACGCACCGGACGGCTACACCCTCTACCTCGCCGACGTGCTCTACGAGAACCTCGGCGCCGGCGTCCTCGGCGCGGGCGTGGCCTCCGTCGCCAACGGCACCTCCGCCACGGGGTCGGTTGCGACGGCCGGGACCTACACCATCGACCCGGGCCAGAACCAGGTCGTCTTCACCATCGCCGGCGACCCGGCGAGCCCGGTCACCGTGAAGCCGGTTGCCAACGCCTTCTTCGACTTCACCTCGTCGGCCCCGGCGGTCGCCACGGTCAGCGCCAGCGGCGTCGTCACCGGCGTTGCCGCGGGCGGCCCGGCGACCATCTCCGCCACGCTGGGTGGCGTGGCGGCCACCGGCTCCTTCGCCATCACCGTGACGGGTGTACTCGGCGAGCCGACCACGCTGCCTCCCGCGCCCACTCATGCGCCGGGAGCGGCCGTGTACTCGCTCTACAGCTCCGTGACTGGCGGCTACACGGGCACGGTCTCCGACCAGAGCTCCAAAATCGACACGTGGCGGACGGACTGGAGCGCTGGGGCTGGCGGGGCGACGTTCCCCATCAGCGCCGGTGGCGGCAGCGCGGCACCGCGCAAGTACGTCTTCACCAACACGACCACCTATATCGGCATCGAGTTCTACGGCACCGCGGGCGTCAACCAGATCGACGCGGCGGGACTGGGGCTCACCAAGATTCACCTGGACCTGTGGACGCCGGACAACGCGACCAACTTCCAGGTGAAGCTGGTCGACTTCGGGGCCAATGGCGCATTTGGCGGTGGCGACGACACCGAAGGAACCGCCACGCTCACGGCCGACTCGACGCCGCCGCTCTCCACCGGGGCCTGGCTTTCGTATGAGCTGACGCTGGCCAGCGACTTCCAGGGGCTCGCGAACCTGCACCATCTGGCCCAGATGGTCCTGGTCGCGCCCAACGGGGGCACGGTGTTCATCGACAACCTCTACTTCCACCAGTAGCCACCGCGGATGCCGGCGCCGAGCCTCGACAGGCTCAGGCGCCGGCAGTCACGGGAGCGAGGCAGCCGAGCGCCAGGGCGCCCGGCCACGGTGAGCGCCCCTGCACGGTGGCGAGCGGTTGCCACCGTGTAACGCGGACACACGGGCAGTGCGGGTGGCTTGACTCGGGGAGAGCCCGGGCGCCAATGAGACGTCATGCGACTCGCCCTCCTGCTCGGCTTGTTCCTCCTGTCCCTGTCCGCCCTCGCCGCGGAGCCCTCCCGAGCCCAGGTCCTCAAGGCCGCGCGCCTCTTCGATGCGAGGACGGGGAAGGTCATCACCCCGGGCGTGGTGGTGGTGGCGGAGGGCAAGGTGGTGGGCGTGGGACCGAAGGCGCCCGTGCCGGAGGGCGCGAGCGTGGTGGAGCTGGGCGACGCCACGCTGCTGCCGGGCTTCATGGACGCGCACACGCACCTGACCGTGGAGCCCGGACCCGACTGGCGCAAGGACGTCATCGACAGCTTCCAGCGCACGATTCCCGAGCTCACGCTGGACACGCTGCCCTGGGCACGCACCACGCTGCTGGCGGGCTTCACCACGGTGCGCAACCTGGGCGCGGAGGACTTCATCGACGTGGGCCTGCGCAACGCCATCGCGCGCGGCGTCGTGGTGGGGCCGCGCATCCTCGCGGCGTCGTCCAGCCTGAGCTCCACGGGCGGGCACTGCGACTACGGCAACTCGTGGCGCAAGGGGCTGCTGGCCCGGGATGCCAGCCCCGGCGTGGCGGATGGCCCGGACGCGCTGCGCGCCCGCGTGCGGGAGACCCTCAAGTACGGCGCCGACCTCATCAAGGTGTGCGCCACGGGGGGCGTGATGAGCTTCAACGCGGAAGCCGACGCGCCGCAGCTCACCCAGGCGGAGCTGGACGCGGTGGTGGACGAGGCCCACGCGCACCGGCGCAAGGTGGCCGCGCATGCCCACGGCGCGGAAGGGGCGAAGCGCGCCATCCGCGCGGGTGTGGACTCCGTCGAGCACGGCACCCTGATGGACGACGAGGCCCTGGAGCTGATGAAGCGCAAGGGCACCTGGTACGTCCCCACGGCCTTCGCCTTCCACGGGGTGAAGGAGCTGGCGGACAAGGGCAACCTGCCGCCGGACAACGTCCTCAAGCTCCGCGCGGTGGACCAGCGACGGGAGCAGGTGCTGCGCAAGGCGATTGCCCTCGGGGTGCGCATCGCCTTCGGCACGGACGCGGGCGTCTTCGTCCACGGGCGCAACGCGGAGGAGTTCGCGCTGCTGGTGGAGGCCGGCCTTCCGCCCGCCGAGGCGCTGCGCGCCGCCACGGTGAATGCGGCGGAGCTGCTCGGCGTGTCGGACCGGCTGGGGACGCTGGAGCCAGGGAAGCTGGCGGACGTCGTCGCCGTGCCCGGCAACCCGCTCCAGGACATCCGCGCCACCCAGAAGGTCTTCTTCGTGATGAAGGAGGGCGTCATCCACCGCAACGACGCGGCACCGCCCTCCCCCACCCTCAAGCGCTGAACGCGGGCCTCACGGCCGCGTGAGCACGTCACACAGCAGGAAGTCGAGCTCGCTCCCGGACAGCCAGCGGGCGCTCACCCCCGCGAAGTCCGGCTCCGTCTCGGCGTCGGCCTGTCGCCAGAGGTCGCCCAGGCGGTAGCGCGCGGCGGTGCAGTAGATGTCCGCCAGTTCACCAGCGTGCGGCTGGCCTCGCGAGGCCAGGGCCGAGGCATGAGCCAGCGTAACGGACATGGTGAACAGCTCGTTGCAGAGCTGGTTCAGCAGGATGAGCGTCCGCTCGCGCGCATGGAGCACGGCCGCATCCGGGTAGCGGCGCGACAGCTCCAGGCACCTGCGGGCGAGCCGGTGCACCTCCTGGGCGGTGTGCTGGAGGTGCTCGCGGTTGCGGGCCGACAGGTGCGCCTCCACCGGAAGCGGCGCGGGGGGAGCATCGAGCTCCGCGGCATGCGCGGGCGACGGGTAGTAGAGGGAGAAGAGGCCCTCCCGCGCGGCCTTGTGGTCCACGAGGAAGTCCACGCCGCCCGCCACGCGGAAGGCCCGGGCGTCGCGCAGGGCGCGCTCCAGTGGAGCCGGCACCGCGCCCCGTGCCGCCTTGCTCTCCGCCGTCTCGTAGCCCTCGGCGGCGAGGAGCGACAGGGTCCGGTCCGTGATTCGCGCGCAGGCCAGGGAGGCGATGTTCTTCGCCGCCACCTGCTCGAACCAGCGCACGGGCAGGTTGTCCGCCGTCACACCCGTGAGGCTCCACCGGGCCACGCTCTCCATGGCGAAGACCTCGGCCGCGGTGGTGGAGACCTGCCGCTGGATTTCATCGAAGTCGCCGAGCGCGCGTCCCTGGGCGAGGCGCCGGTGGAGGAAGTCGCGCGACCACTGCAGGCACTTTTTCGAGAGCGCCAGGGACGCAGCAACGATGATGTACATGCGGCCCAGCGCGCTGAGCGGCTCCAGCAGCGGCGTGTTTCGCCAGTGCTCCTGCGACATCGCCAGCATCCGCTCCTTCGGCACCCGCACGTTGTCGAAGCTCAGCGCGGAGATGGGCAGCCCGCGCAGACCCATCAGCCCGTGCTCTGCCCGGACACGGAAGCCGGGGCTCGTCGTCTCCACGAAGAAGAGGCTGATCTGCTCCTTGCCGCCTTCGCAGAGCGTGGCCGTGACGTTCAGGAGGTCCGCGATGGAGCCGTTGCCGATGTAGACCTTCTCCCCGCTCAAGACATAGGCCGTCCCATCTTCCGTGGGCGTGGCCGTGGTGGACGCGCGCCGCGCGGAGGCACCGGTGGGCTCGGTGTCGGCCCAGCCGGAGATGGCCCCCTCGGCAATCCGGGCGCGGACATAGTCCCGGAGCGGACCGGCCTGGACCGCCTCGATGATGGCGCCCGCGCCCAGGCCGCTGTGGATGGCCAGCGTGTAGCCCACCGGGAGGCACCAGCTCATCACCGCCTCGATGACGCGGAAGGTGTTCAGCATGGAGAGCCCCCGGCCACCCAGCTCCCGCCCCACCTGCAGCTTGTAGTAGCCCCGCTCGCGCAGGGCCTCGCGCAGCTCCGGAGCAATGCGTCCCGTGCGCTCCACCTCGTCCGGGTCCACGTGCTCCTTCAGGAACCGCTCGACCTCGGTGATGACGGCATCCCCCTGCCGCCGCTCCTCCGGGTCCTGCTCGGGGAACGCGCGGACGAGGTCCCAGCGGAGCTTCCCCGCGAAGAGCTGGCCCAGGAAGCCCTCACGGCTGCGCAGGGCGGGGTGCAGAGGCTCGTTCATGGCTTCAGGTCCCTTCTGGAAATGGTGTCGGGGCGGCCCTGCCGCAGTGCCCTCCCGAGGAGTTGCAGGAGCGTGTCCTTCTGCTCCCGCAGGTAGAAGTGGCCACCGGGCAGCAGGTGGAGCTCGAAGGACCCGGTGGTGTGGGCGCGCCACGGCTCCAGCTCCTCACGAGTCAGGTCGTCCTGTGAGCCGCCCGTGACAGTCATCGCGCAGTCCAGGGGCGCTCCGGCCTCGTGCTGGTAGGACTCCACGAGCGACAGGTCCGCGCGCAGGCCCGGCAGGATGAGCTCGCGCAGCTCGGGGTCTTCCCGGAGCTCCACGGCCAGCTCGCCGTAGGTGGGTTCGAGCGCGGTGAGCAGCCCGTCCTCGTCCAGGTGGCTTGCGGGAATGCCCCGCGGAGGAAGCTGCGGAGCGGGGGCCGCGGAGAGGAACAGCCAGCCCGGTAGCGCCCGGCCCAGGCCACGCAGGCGCCGGGCCGTCTCGAAGGCCACGAGCGCCCCCAGGCTGTGCCCGAAGAACGCGAAGGACGTCCCGAAGTCCACCGCGCCCACCAGGGTGTCCACCAGCTCGCGCATCCGGCTGAGCGGCGCCTCCTCTGCCCGCGCGCCACGGCCGGGAAGCTGCACGCCCCACACCTCGACGTCCGGGAGCAGGTCCGCCCAGCGCACGTACTCGCCCACGGAGCCGCCGCTGTGGGGAAAGCAGAAGAGGCGCACGGGGGCCTCGGGGCGCCGCACGCGGCAGGCCAGCCAGGGAGAAGGCAGCGTCATGGTCATTTCGAGGAGGCCCCTGGGGGCGGGCTGGTGTCGGACGAGGTCTCCTCGAGGTAGCGGGCCAGCCGGGCCACGGTGGGAGCGCGGAAGATGGCCTTCACCCGCAGGGGCGTGGAGACATGCGGGCGCAGCCGCGCGATGAGCTGCGCCGCCATCAGCGAGTCGCCTCCCAGCTCGAAGAAGTTGTCGTGGAGGCCGACCCGAGAGAGCCCCAGGACCTCCGCGAAGGCGGTGGCGATGCGGTGCACCGTCGGGTCACCCGTCTCGGGCAACTCTGGCCCGGTGGCGGTGGGCACGGTGGCCGCGTCACTCCGGGGCGAGGCGGGCAGGCTCCCCTCCCCTGCCTGACCCGACACGGGAGCGGGTGTGTCCGGCGCCTCGACCAGGTAGCGCTGGCGCTCGAAGGGATACGTCGGCAGGGGCACCCGCTGGCGTCGCGCGCCCGCGTGCAGTCCCTGCCAGGAGAGCGGCACGCCCGCGGCCCACAGGCGCCCGGCCGCGGTGAGCGCACTGACCAGGTCCGAGGTGTCGTCCGCGGGGTGAGGGAGGGTGGCCACCGAGAGATGCGTTCCCTCGTCGGGGTGCTGGCGCGCCAGCGTCGCCAGCGTCCTTCCCGGGCCCACCTCCAGGAAGATGCTGGCCGGGCCGGCGAGCAGCGTGCTCAGCGCCTCGCCAAAGCGGACGGTGTGGCGCAGATGCGCGGCCCAGTACGCCGGGTCCACGGCCTGCTCCGCGGAGACGGCGGCTCCGGTGAGGTCGGAAATCCACCGGAGCTGAGGGGGACGTCGCTCGACGCGCTGGACGCTGGCGCTGAACGCGGCCAGTGACGGCTCGACGAGGTGTGAGTGCCCGGCGCCAGGGATGCGCAGCAGGCGCGACTCCACGCCGCGCGCCGTCAGCCGGGCCTGGAGCGCTTCGATGTCCGCCACCGGGCCGGACACCGCGCATTGCGCGGGCCCATTCACCGCCGCCAGGGAGAGCCCGGCCTGGAGCAGCGGCACCAGCTCGGACTCGGGCAGCGGCACGGCGAGCATGGCGCCCGCGGGCAGGCTCGCGAGGATGCGCGAGCGCTCCAGGACCAGGTGCAGGGCATCCGCCAGGGAGAACACGCCGGCCACCGTGGCCGCGGCATATGCCCCCAGACTGTGTCCCACCACTGCAGCGGGCTTCACGCCCCAGCGCTTCCATAGCCGCGCCACCGCGTACTCGATGACGAAGACGGAGAGCTGGCCGGTGACGAAGTCCCCCATCCGGGCGGAGGCCCGCTCGCGCGCGGCGGCGTCCGAGGGCTCGGGATGGAGCACCGCCCGGAGGTCGAACCCCAGGAGGGGCGTCAGGTGCTCGCGGCACTCGTCCACGGCCTCGCGGAAGGCAGGCTGCGTGGCATACAGCTCCCGGCCCATGCCCACGTGCTGGCCACCGTGGCCGGGGAACATGAACACCACCGGGCGTTCTCCAGGCTCCAGCCGCGCGTCGCCCGGGGAGCCCTCCTGCTCCGCCAGCACGCGGAGGACCTCGGTGGAGTCACAGCCCACGGCGAACCCACGGTGCGCGTGCGCGGGACGTCCCACCTGGAGCGTCCAGGCGATGTCGCCGAGGGAGACCTCCGGATGCTGGCGCAGGTGGCCGCCGAGTCGGTCCACGGCCCGGGCCAGCGCGGAGGGGCCGTGGGCCGACAGCACCAGCAGTTGCGGGGTGCGCGAGCGCTCCGAGACGGGCTGCTCGGGCGCCTCCTCCAGCACCGCGTGGGCATTGGTGCCGCCGATACCCAGCGAGCTGACGCCGGCCCGCCGGGGAAGACCGCCGGTGTCCCAGTCCCGCAGCTCCGTGTTCACCCGGAAGGGACTGTGTTCGAAGTCGATCTCCGGGTTGGGCTGCTCGAAGTTCAGACTGGGGGGCAGCTTCCGGTGCTCCAGTGCCAGGACGGTCTTGATGAAGCCCGCCACGCCGGCCGCCGCGTCCGTGTGGCCGATGTTCGTCTTCACCGAGCCAAGCCAACAGAAGTGTCGCTGACGGGTGCCGAAGGCCTTCGTCAGCGCGGCGAGCTCGATGGGGTCTCCCAGCCTCGTGCCGGTGCCGTGGGCCTCGATGGAGGTGATGCTCTCGGGCTCCACCCCGGCGGCGCGCAGCGCGGTCTCGATGACGCGAGCCTGTCCCTCCACGCTCGGCGCGGTGAAGCCAATCTTCCCGGCGGCGTCGTTGTTGATGGCGGAGCCCCGGAGGACGGCGCGAATGGTGTCCCCGTCCTCCAGCGCGTCCGCGAGCCGCTTGAGCACCACGAGCCCGGCGCCGTTGCTGCCCACGGTGCCCTGCGCGCGCGCGTCGAACGCACGGCAGCGACCGTCTGGAGACAGCGGCCCGCCCTCGCTGTAGTGGCCGAACCGAGGCGGCACGTGCACCGACGCACCTCCGGCCAGGGCGATGTCGCAGTCCCCCGAGAGCAGCGCCTGGGCGGCCAGGTGGATGGCGACCAGGGACGTGGAGCAGGCCGTCTGCACGGTGACCGCGGGGCCGCGCAGCCCGAGCTTGTAGGCCACCCGGCTGGTGAGGAAGTCCACGCCCGTGGCCAGCCGAAGCTGCCAGTCGCTGGCGCCTGCCAGCAGCTCCCTCCGGGCGCGGAGCGTGGACAGATAGGACGTCTCACTCCCTCCGGCGTAGAGCCCGATGGCGCCGCGATAGCGCGCGGGGTCATACCCGGCGTCCTCCAGCGCCTCCCGCGCGCACTCCAGGAACACCCGGTGCTGCGGATCCAGCATGAGCGCTTCCAGGGGCGAGCAGCCAAAGGCCGCCACGTCGAACCTGTCGGCGTCCGCCACCAGGCCGAAGGCGGGCACCTCCTCGCCCACGGCGCTCTCTCCGGGCGGCTGCTCACGAGGGCGCCCGTCCGGACCGAAGAAGGTGATGGACTCGACGCCGCCGGCCAGGTTGGACCAGAACTCCGCGGCGTTGGCGGCACCGGGAAACCGGCACGCCAGTCCCACCACCGCGACGTGCGCGGAGCGCTCCTCCTCGTCCTGCGCCAGGAAGGCACTCACTCCGCTTCCTCCCGGGTGCCGTCCGTCGCCAGCCGTTCCCGGCGGCCCAGCAGGCGCGCGCGCCCGCTCCGCCGCTGCTCCTGACGCTGCTCCCGCTCGGCGGCCGCCTCCCCACCATCGTCCTGGCCCTGGAGATACCCGGCGAGTGCCCGGACGGTGGGGAACTCGAACAGCTTCACCATGGGCATGTCGTGCCCCAGGCGGCTCTTCAGGAGGTATTGCACCTGCGCGAGCAGCAGGGAGTGTCCGCCGAGGTCGAAGAAGTTGTCCTCCGCGCCCACGCGCTCCAGGCGCAGCGTCTCGCACCAGAGGCCGGCGAGCCGGCGCTCCAGCTCGCTTGCGAGCGGAGCCTGAGGCGCTTGCGTCGCGGCGCTGGGCTCGGGCAGCGCCCGCTCATCCACCTTCCCACCGTGGGTGAGCGGCAGCGTCCCCAGCTCCACGTAGGCGGAGGGAATCATGTAGGCCGGCAGCTCGCGGGCGAGGTGCTCGCGCAACCGCGCCGGTGAAGGCATGGCCTGTCCGGCCCGGGGAACGAGGTAGCCGACCAGTCGCGCCTCTCCGCCCGGAGCGCTCCACGCACGGACGTGGGCCTCGGCGAGTCCAGGACACGTGCGCAGCAGCGCGGAGACCTCCGCCGGCTCCACCCGGAAGCCACGAACCTTGACCTGCGAGTCCATGCGGCCCAGGAACTCGAGCGCGCCGTCCGGACGGGAGCAGACGCGGTCTCCCGTGCGGTACAGGCGCGCGCCAGGGCGCGAGGAGAACGGGTCGGGGATGAAGCATCCGGCCGTGAGGTCCGGGCGGTTCAGGTAGCCCCGCGCCACCCCGGCACCGCCGACATACAGCTCTCCCGCGACGCCCGGCGGCACCGGCTGCAGCTCGGCATCCAGGACATACGCCGTGGCACCGTCGATGGGCTGGCCGATGGCGGGCAGCGCCTCGTTCGGGCCTCCGGGGAGTACCTCGCAGGAGGTGGCCGTCACGGTCGTCTCCGTGGGGCCGTACTGGTTGAACAGCCGCCAGGGCAGCCCGGGTGCCGGACGCGCGTGGAGCCGGTCTCCGCCCGCGAGCACCGTGCGCAGCGCGCACGCAGCGGGCCATGCCAGGGCCAACAGCCGCTCGGCGAGCGCCGTGGGCAGGTCCGTGAAGGTGATGCACTCGGAGAGGAGCCACGCCTGGAGCCGCTCCGGGGACAGGCGCACGTCCTGTCCGGGGACATGCAGCGTCGCGCCGGCCGACAGCGCCGGCCAGACCTCCGCGGCGGACGGGTCGAAGGCGGGAGAATAGAGGAGCGTGGTGCGGCTGTTCGCGTCCAGGCCGAAGGCACGCCGGTGCCACCCGACGAGGTGGGCCAGCGAGCGGTGCTCCACCATCACCCCCTTGGGCCTGCCCGTGGAGCCGGAGGTGTACATGACGTAGGCCAGCTGGCCGGGCCGCACGCCGGTGGGAAGGTGGCCGCGTGGCGTGCCGGGGGCGCGAAAGTCCCCGACGCACACCCGCTCCAGCGCGGTGGGAAGCCGCTCGACAAGGGCTCCGGTGGTGACCACCTGGCGGACGCCTGCATCGGCGAGGATGAGCGCGAGCCGCTCCGCGGGGTGCTCCGGGTCCAGGGGCAGGAAGGCGGCTCCGGCCAGCAACACTCCCAGCTCGGCTGTCACCAGGTCGGCGCCACGGGGCACGCAGACGCCGACGACCGGGTCCACGTCCGTGCCCTGCTGGCGGAGGTGCTCGGCCAGCAGCGTCGCGCGCCGGACCAACTCCGCGTAGGTGAGGCTCCCTGCCTCGTCGTCCACGGCCACTGCGTCGGGCGTCCGCAGGGCCTGCTCCAGGACCTGGTGATGCACCGGAGGCTCGGAGCCACGCGCGGAGGGGACGTTGCGCTCCACCAGGAGGGCGTGGCGCTCCGCATCGGTGAGCATCGGCAGGCGCGACACAGGAGTGCCGGGGCTGGCCACCGCGGCCTCGAGCAGCCGCAGGAAGTGGGTGGACATCCGCTCCATCGTCGCGCGGTCGAAGAGGTCCCGGTTGTACTCCCAGATGAGCGAGATGCGGGCATCACCGCGCGCCGGGTCGCCCAGGTGCCGACCGGCATGCGGAATGGCGACGACGTCCAGGTCCACCTTCGAGGAGCCGTTGCCACGCTCGAAGATGGTGCATGCGGCACCGCCGAGCTGGGGACTGGGCACGGCCGAGTCGTGGAAGCTGAACATGGCCTGGACGAGCGGGTTTCGACTGGGGTCGCGCTTCACGCCCAGGCCCTCGACCAGCTTGAGGAAGGGATACGTCTGGTGCTCCGCCGCCGCGGCGGTGAGGTCCCTCACCTGGCGGACCAGGTCGCGGAACGACGGCGCGCCGGAGACGTCACACCGCAGGACGACGGCGTTGACGAACATGCCGATGAGGTTCTCGACGTTCCGGATGCCGGCCCTGGCGGCGAAGGCCGAGCCGATGCACAGGTCGCGCTCCCCGGTGTAGCGGTGCAGCAGCGTGGCGAAGGCGGCGAAGAGGGCGTTGAAGAGGGTGACGCCCTCCTGCTGGCAGAAGACCCGCAGGGCGCCGGGCAGCGCGGGCGGCAGCTCCAGCCGGAGGAGGTCGCCGTTGAAGCTCTGCACGCGCGGGCGCGGGTGGTCGGTGCGCAGCGGCAGCACCTCGGGCGCGCCTGCCAACCGCTCGCGCCAGAAGGCGAGCTGGGCCTTCATCGCCGGGGAGTCGAGCGTCGAGCGCTGCCAGGCGGCGAAGTCGGCGTATTGCACCGGCAGCTCCGGCAGCGGCGATTCTTCTCCGCGCAGGTAGGCGTTGTAGAGCGCGTCCAGCTCCCGCATCAGCACGGAGAAGGACGCACCATCGTGGACGACGTGGTGCTCGACGAGGACGAGCTCGTGCTCGTCGGGAGCCAGGCGGATGGCACTCCAGCGGGCCAGTGGCGGCTCGAAGAGGGAGAGCGGTCGCCGCAGCTCCTCGCGGATGGACTCCTCCCTCCGGCGCTCCCGCTCGTCCCCGGACAGCCCACTCAGGTCGAGCAGTGGAACCTGCACGGGCGTCACCGGCCTGACGCGCTGCCATGGCCGGCCGTCGACCTCCTCATAGGTCGTCCGTAGCAGCTCGTGGCGCCGCGTAATCTCCGTCAGGGCACGCTCCAACACCGCCAGGTCCAGCCCGCCCAGCACGCGGAGGGTCGTCTGCGCTTGATATGAAATGCTGCCGGGCGACAGCTTCTGGAGGAACCAGACCTGCTCCTGCTGCACGGAGAGCGGCGCCCGCTCTCGGCCGGCGGCGCGGACCACGGGCGGCAGCACGTCCTTCGCAGGAGTAGCTCGCCGCGCCTCCAGCACCTCCGCCAGCTGTGCGATGCGCGGGTGGGCGAAGAGCTCCCGCAGTGACAGGGGGAGGCCCAGCGCGTCCTCAATCCGGGTGGTGATCTGCGTGGCGAGCAGGGAGTGGCCTCCCAGCTCGAAGAAGTCGTCCTCGATGCCCACCTGCTCCAGGCACAACACCGCCTGCCACACCCGCGCGAGCCCGTGCTCCAGCTCCGTGCGGGGCGCGACGTACGCACGGCTCCGAGGCGCGTGGACGGCGGGAACAGGGAGCGCCTGGACGTCCACCTTGCCGGTGGGGCCGAGCGGAAGCGCGTCCATCACGACGAACGTCCGCGGCATCATGGCCTCGGGAAGCCAGGCCCGGAGGTGCTCGCGAAGCTGCTCCGTCCCAGGGACGGCGCGCGCATCCCTCGGCGCGAACCACGCGACGAAGGAGACGTCCGGGCCAGCTTCCGGCGTTCCGGTGAGGGCCCCGGTGCTCCGCGCCATGACGTGCGCGGCGCCGACGTGCGGATGGGTCAGCAGCGCGGCGGTGACTTCCGCGGGCTCGACACGAATGCCGCGCACCTTCACCTGCGAGTCGATGCGGCCGTGGAACTCCAGCGAGCCATCCGGCAACCGGCGTCCGAGGTCGCCCGTGCGATACAGGCGCTCGCCGCCAGTGAGGGAGAAGGGGTTGGGAATGAAGCGCTCGGCGGTGAGGTGCGGTGCGCCCACGTACCCGCGAGCCAGGCCCGGCCCTCCGATGAAGAGCTCCCCCGTCTCCCCGGCGCCCACGGGCCGCAGCTCCGCGTCGAGGAGGTGGAGCTCCGCACCGTCGATGGGACGGCCGATGGACGGCAGGCGCTCCTCGCGCGACTCCTCGCCGGGCGGGACGATGCCCGAGGTGCAGTAGATGGTGCACTCGGCCGGGCCATAGCCATTCACGAGCTGGAAGGGCAGCCCGGGCCTGGGTCGCACGTGCAGCCGGTCTCCCCCGGTGAGCAGCAGGCGCAAGGCACAGTCCTCCGGCCAGAGAAGCGGGAGCACGCGCTCGGCGAGCGGCGTCGGCAGGAAGACGAAGGTGATGCCCCGGGCCAGCAGCCACTCCTGCAACCTCCGAGGCGACAGGCGCGTCTCCTCGTCAGGCGGCAGCTCCAGGCGCACGCCCGAGGCCAGCGAGGGCAGGATGGACATGACCGACGCGTCGAAGCCTGGCGAGGCCACCACCCCGGCGCAATCCGCCGACGACAGCGCGAACGTGCCGCGGTGGTACGCCGTGAAGGCGGACAGGGCGCGGTGGCTGACCATCACCCCCTTGGGAAGCCCCGTGGAGCCCGAGGTGTGGATGACGTAGGCGAGGTGGTCCGGCAGGACGTGCACGCCCGGATTCACCGCCGGGAACGACGCGAGCTCCAGTCCCGAGGGAGAGACGACCTGGGCGCCGTCCAACGCGAGCCGCTCCACGGCAGCGCCCGTGCCGATAACAAGCTTCACGCCCGCGGAGGCCACCATGTATCGCAAGCGCTCGGGCGGGGTGGACGGCTCCAGCGGAAGCCAGGCGGCTCCCGCCTTGAGTACGCCCAGGATGGACACCACGAGCTCGGCGCTTCGAGGGAGGCAGATACCGATGATGGAATCCGGCCCGGCCCCCCGCGCGAGCAGCGCCTGCGCCAGCCGGTTCGCGTGCTCGTTCAGCGCGGCATAGGTGAGGGTCTCACCCCCGTGGCTCACCGCTACATGGAAGGGAAGTTCGGTCGCTTGTTGCTCGACGAGTTGGTGGACGAGGGGGAACAGCAAGAGGCCTCCGGCCGGCGCCGTACGTTCGCGGAGTGCCCGCACCGGCGGGTTGGAGCTATCAGTTGAGTCTGTCCTGGTGCTGCGCCCGCATCAGGCGACGACGTCGGGGTCGGGCAGGGGCTTCGCGGGGAACACCTGCACGTTCCCCTTCTTCTTGAAGTACGTCACATCGTCGCTTGAGGGGACATCCGTCGTGCTCGTCGCGGCAATCACGGCCCCCAGCTTCTGGAGCCGTCTGTTGCATGGGTACTTGCCATGGGTCGGGCACCCCGCAGGGTATAGATACTTGGAATGCGCCGCATCACTGCACTTGAACAACACGACTCCCGCGCTGAGGGAGCTTGCGTCACGATCACAACGGGCGCCGTTGATGCCAGTCTTCGTCGCGTGGGTGTCGCACGAGTACGTGCCGTCGCACGTCCGAGCCACGGACTCCATGCGTGAGCCGTCGACGTTGAAGATGAGGCCACCCGGCAGCGCGCTCACCTCCTTTCCGGCGTCGCTACCGCCGATCGACATGCCCCACGAGGGAATGAGCTGGACCTGCACCTTGGGATCGCCCGCGCGCTTGTTCGGCCCGTTGTAGAAGTTCCACAACCGGTCCTTCGCGTGGTCGAGGCACACTTCCAGACCGAATGTGACCCCGTGCATGGTGAAGACGCTGCCGCCCCCGGCCCCCGACAGGTTGATCTCCGAGCCCACCACACTGCCCGGACGCCGCTTCACGTTGGGGTTTGCCCCGACGAGGTCACTCGAACCGTCGGTCGGCAGGACGGGGCGGTCGTCCGTGTCGTCGATCTTGACCTTGCGGTTCACGCCGGTCTTCGCGTGGAAGGCAAGGTTCGCGTCGCGGATGAAGTCGATGGGCGAGATGTTCTCTTTGTAGGTGACGACCTCGCGCAAGCTCCCGTCGCCGAGGAGCGGTGCATGCCAGCCCTTCTGGACCAGCGCGACGTTGAAGACCTCTGTCGCGACCGGCTCCAGCAGCGTGAGCGGCCTGCCCTTCTCGTACGCACCTCCCGGCGACAACGTCAGCCAGTAGAAGCCCTCCGCCTCCTTGAAGTCGACCTTGGTGATGTTGCTGGTGATGCCATTGCTCACGGCCTGCCAGCGTTCACCGGCGACGGTGACGACTTCCTTCGTGCCAGGGTCGATCGGGATGCGGGCGCAGAACTTGGACGCCACCTTGATCTGCGTCTTCGTGCCGACGAACGGCGGCCACGTGTCGGCGATCGTCATCACGGGCTCGATCATCTCCGTGTCATCGCCATTGGCCAACCCGGCGGTGCTGTCGAGCATGAGCGCGAGCGTGGTGCCGCCGTCGGCCAGGTCCACGACACCCGCACCGACGGGGTCCGCGGAGATCTTCGTCTTCGTCGCCCCCTTCTGGAAGACCCACCCCCTCTTCGGAGCCGACCAGATCTTGGCCGTGATCTTCGTCGCGGAATCGACGGTGACGACCTTCACGGCATGAATCGACTCGCCGTGGGCGAGCTTCCCCCCCGCGTCTGACTCGTGCAGCTGCCGGCCAATCACCGTCCCGAAGACGAACATCCAGTCGAGGTACTGGTGCTTGTCGGTCTCGGCGCGGAGCTTCGGAAGGATGGTGGAGATCTCCTCGACCGGATAGGCCCCGTCCTTTCCACGGAAGTAGAACTCGGGCGCGACGAACACCTTCAGGATCTTCCGGTTCGCGTCCGTATCCACATGCGCGCGCTGGATGGCGTCGATCATCACCTCGCAGCGCTTCCTGATATCGGTGGCGGTGACATATCTGCCGAGGTACTCGTCTCCGGCAGCGTTGGTGTCGTTGCGCACATTGAAGCCGATGAGCTGCACCTGCTCATAGGCGAACACGGGCACTTGCGTCGGCATGGTCGCGAGCGCCAGGCCATTGTCCTCGTCGCCGTCGCTGTGGGCCTGGAGCTGGACCCGATACGGCATCTTCGTCGGGTCGACCCGGGCCTTGTCCCACTTCACGGGGCCCTTCAGGAGGTCGTAGCTGCCAGCGGCGAGCTGCTCCTTCGTGAGCACCGTGAAGAAGGCGACGGCGCCGTCCTTGTCGTGCACCGAGAGCTGACCGACCTTGAGCTTGGCCTTCGAAGAGGCCTCTGCCTCGAGCTTCCAGGTCACCACGAGCGACGTCTCTTCGAGCTCGCGCCGGGCCCTCCCCGTGAGGCGCCAGCGCGGATAGAAGGGCTCGAGCTTGAGGCGAGCGTCCTTGTCGGTGTCGTCCTTGTAGTAGCGAATCAGCACTGCGTAGGGCGCGCAGCGCGAGGTGATCTTCGCCGGGCTCTTGAGCACGCCCTCCGTGGCGTTGCTCGTGCCGTCCCACGTAATCGTTTCCATCCCTGGCGTGGCCGGCAGGGAGTTCCTCACGAGGTGCGTGTGTGACGGCTCGTCCACGTCGTCTGTTCCGCAGGGCTTCTCCACCTCGACGGTGCCGGCACCCTCGCGATCCTTCACGACCGTGAAATAACCTGTCGCGTGCACCTCGAAGTCGCGCTTGTCGGCGCGGGTGTCCGCGCCTTCAAACCGGCAGCGCGCCGTGCAGGTCTCCGTTGCGGGGTCGAAGAAGGCCGTGAGCTCGGTGATGGCAACGGCGGTAGGCGGGAGCCGCCGCTTCACCTTGACCGTATGCACCTTCTCGACGGCGAGCGTCGGCGTCCATGGCACGGGCTTGAGGAGTGGCTGCTTCGTGCCACGCCCCGGGTCGAGGACGGAGTCGAGCGGATCCACGGCGACGCTCGAGCAGCCCACGAGCTCCACCAGCGCGCGGTTGATCTCCGCGGGGTCCTTCGTCCCCCAGTTGTAGAGCCCCACCGTATCGAGCTGGCCATCGAGCCCGTTCGCCAGGAGGAGCTGGCGGAGCGTGTGCCCCTTGGTGATGGTGAGCTTGGGAGCGTCCGAGCGCGGACCGTACGCGATGCTCATACCGAGGTCACCTCCACCACTTCGTAGACGGCGTCGGTCGTGTCGGGGGTCAAGGACACGACGTCGCAGGTCTTCAGTTGCTCCGGCTTCCCGACGGGAATGACGAACTTCGCGACCGACTTCGCTACCTCGATGGCGGTCGGGCGCTCCTGCTCCGGATCCCTCAGCTTCACGCGAGCGTCCACGAGCTCCTCTACGGCTGCGCCGACCTGCTTCTGGACGTGGAAGGTCACCAGACTCCTCTTGATCTTCAAGGTCTGGGGAGGCGGCAGCGACAGGTCGACGCGACTCGTGGCGGTTCCCCGGTCGAAGACGAGGTAGCTGACGCCACCGGGAAAGACCGCCTGGATGTCGTAGAAGTACGGGCGCAGGCGCTGGTCCCAGGTCGCGATTCCCAGGTCACTCGTCGTGCGCTTCGGGGCGCCGCTCTTCTTGATCTCGAACTCGACACCGGCGACTGGGCTGTCGTCATGGTCCCAGACGAGCTTGATTCTGGGGATTACACCCGTGGGCATGTGCAGCGCGCGGATGGGGCACTCGGCCCGGTTCACCTGGACCTGCTCGTCGTCCGGGGCAATCAGCTCCGGCGAGCCGTCAGGGCGGACGACGTGCACGGTGTGGTCGCCCTCAACGATGGGGATGAAGCGCGCGAGACCGTTCGCGCCGGTGTCCATGGGATTGCCATCCACCGTGACGCGCACATTGGGGAGCGCGTCGTCGTTGTCACCGCCATACACGAGGACGATGAGACCCGTCTTCTCGACCGGACAGGTCGAAACGCCGCCCGCGAGGGCCCTCGCGGCCTCGTTGGCAGCGGCCAGCGCAGCCTGGAAGTTCATGGGCGACCTCCCCGGGACGCGAGCTCGAGACGGGTATAGATGACATCCATCTTCTCACTCTCCTCGAGGCTCGAATCGCGCAGGAGCCGCTCGATCCAGGATTGGCCTTGCCGCGACTCGAAGCCGGGCCCCTGGTCGAACACGAGGTAGATGAACAGCAGGAGCTCTCGTTCTCGCGCGAGGTCGTACTCGTTCGCGCGAGAGATCGCGTCGTGGATGAGCGCGCGCATCGCCTTCTCGTCGGCAAGGCGTGCGTCGTCGGGGAAGAGCTTCGCGAGGCTGCGAAGGGCGATTCCCACGAAGGTCTCGCGCTGCGGGGCGGCAAGAGTCTCCAGCTGCACTCTGCGGATGGTGAGCATCAGGCGCAAGCGTAGCATGCCGGCCCGGCCCGGCGGACGCAGCCGGCGAAGGGCACCTACGCTCGAGGTTGTAGGCCCCATCCAGCGGGTCCTGGTTCCCCGACTGCGCCGCCCTACCGCGCGCCCGCTCGCTCGCTGCTCCGTCCGGGTCAGGACGTGATGGCGCCCCAGAACAACACCGCGAAGCCTCCAAGCTCGCCGACGACCAGCGCGACCATGGAGCCGACCATCACCGCGGGTGGAAGCTCGCCTCGCCCGAGCTTGTGGGGACGCGCGAACTGGTTGTCCGTGTCCTGCAAGACGCCGTGGACGACGTAGCTCGACAGGCCGAACGCGAAGAAGCCAATCACCGAGAGGACCGCGACCAGCTCGACGGTGGCGTCCAGCGTGCTGAGGATGACGAAGCGCTCGACGACCAGACACGCGAACGAATACAGCAGCGCGGCCCGGTGGGCGATGTCGACGTAGGGTGTGGCCTGGGCCTTGGGGCTCCGGGCAATCTGGGCGTACTTCCAGACGCCGAACAACAGGCCGGCCAGCAGGAAGCCGCCGGCCGAGAAGACTGCGATGCTCTGGGCAAGATTCATGGCGCGAGTGTGGAGCTTCCGCACCACCGGGGATTGTACGAACCGGCTACGCTGGGTGGATGCTTCGTGCACGCGTCGACCTGTGGCAGGACCGGGTGCTGTCCATCGCACGGCTGGGTCGCGTGGCCATGCATGCACACACGGGCGCGGCGCTGCTCGTGGGAATCGACGGCCGGTTCGGCTTCCGCCTCGGGCACCCCGCCTCGAGGTGGCAGGCCGTCGAGCACCTCGTCATCGCGCCCGGCTGCCTCCATGAGCTGGACTGCGGCGAGACGCTGATGGGAGTCGTGCACCTGACCCCGGGCCAGGTCGACCACCGGCAGCTCTGCGAGCAGGCCGAGCTGCCCGCCTTCGAGAGCGTGCACGTGCTCGGCACACCCCGGCGGCGGCAAGAGGAGCTCAGGGCCATCTTCGCGGGCGAGTTCCCGGTTGCCGAGCTCGAGGCGTGGGTGCGGCGGCAGGTCGGGCCTCCTCCGGGGCGGTATGCGAGCGACGCCCGGGTGGAGGAGGTCGCGGCGTTTATCTCCCGTCAGCCGGAGGCCATCTGGCGGCTCGACACGCTCGCCGCGCGCGCGGGCGTCTCCCCTTCCCGGCTGCAGCACTTGTTTCGCGCCGAGCTCGGCGTCACGCCCCGGCAGCTGCGGACGTGGCAGCGCCTGCGCGAGGTCAGTCGGCGGTTCGCCGCGGGCGAGAGCCTCACGCTGGCGGCGCATGAGGCGGGGTTCGTCGACTCGGCGCACATGAGCAAGGCGTTCCGGCACTTCTTCGGGATTGCTCCCTCGCGGGTGCTCTCGGGCGGGACTCACGTGCGGGTACATGAGTCCCCCCGTCCCCTGACTGAGCAGACCTTGCTTCCGCGTCAGTACAGCTCGGCGGTCGCGAGGTAGGGAGTGGGCAACTAGCGCTTGGCGATGGGCTCGCCGGGGTGGGCCTCGTTGTAGAGCGCCACCCACTTCTCCAGTTCGAAGTGCGAGGCGTCCTCGCCGAAGGGCACGACGTTGCCCTGGGCATCCGTGGAGGGCGTGCCCCAGGGGGCGGGGGCATCCGGCGTGGCGGAGTAGGCCCAGCGGACGAGAGTGGCCAGGTCCGAGGGAGTCATCTTGTTCCAGCGCATGGCATCGCCCACCATCCCGCCGAAGTTGCCATTGCGCACGTCGCCCAGGTTGGTGTTGGCGTCTCCCAGGGAGCCGTGGGCATGCTGGACGCCATTGCCACCGGCGAGGCCCTGGGCCAGCTCGATGAAGGCACTGAAATGATGTGTCACGGTGCTGGCGTGCGGAAAGTTGCTGTCGATGACGGAGGAGTTGAAGCCCTCGTCGGCGTTCTGCAGCGTCCCACACAGCGCGTAGAGCGTCTCCTCGAGGGAGGAGCCGGCGCGGTGGCCGTGGCGTCCGGCGAGGTTCTCCCCGCTGAAAGGGCCCGGCGGCTCGCTGGCGAACGAGAACGTGACGAGATGGCGGAACAGGCCCGTGTCGTCTCCGGCGATACGGGCCGCCTCGTCCATGATGGAGAACATGTAGTCAGCGGGAGAGAGCGTCCCGGCAGCGACCTGCCCCAGCTGGCCGACCGCGAACTCATACATGCGCAGCTCGTTGCCATTGAGGCGGCGGATGTCGGCCAGCTCGGACTCGGAGAGGGGCAGCAGGCCGTTCTGGGTTCGCAGCTCCAACATCCGGGAGATGAGCGCCTCGGCGTCGGGGGCGTCCGCCACCAGCCGGTTCGCCACGGGCCCCAGGCCCAGGGACTGGATGAGGGCGTCGCGGCCAGGCCCCGGGGGCGTCCCCAGCACGGTGGCGAGCTTCTCCCGCGGCACCGACAGCGGCTGGCCGTATTGGGGGTGGGAGGACTGGTAGGCCAGCAGGTCCGGGAAGGTGCGCTTCGGGTCATTCGGGTCGACGATGGAGCCGTCGGGGTTGCGGACGACGGCGTGCCCGACCCCGTCGCGCGAGTCGGTGAGGAAGACGACGGAGGCTCCGGGCTGGGCCAGCGCCATGGCGCGCTCGAGGCAGTTGCTGTTGCCGTCCCCCAGCCGCTCATTGCGCAGGGTGGTGGCCGCGCCCTGCGGAGTGCTCGTGGGCACGCCAATCGTTCTCAGGGCCTGGTCCTGGCTGGCCACCTGGGCCTTCGACAGGAACTCCGTCTTCCCTGAGCGAGACACCTTCGGGGCGGCCTGGACGGGAGGCGGGGGCGGGGGCGGCGGAGGCGGCGCGGGCTTCACCTGGGGAGCAGCGGGCGCGGCGGACTTCGGGAAGTGGATGTTCATGGCCTTCTCCATCGAGTTCGAGGCGGAAATTCGTGCGTCTTGAACCGAGGACAAAGGCACGCGGCCGGACGTCGCGAAAAATCGCCCGGACCCGATTCGGAGAAGGGCTGCACACATCCACCCACTCAACGCCTCGGTCATCTGGACGCCCTGAACGCCAGAGGATGAATCGAGCGCAACTTTCCAGTGTGCGTGCCGATAACTAGGATGGGTCGCTCACGACCAACGAGGGGGGAGCAGATGTCGAATCGGATTTCACAGGGGAGCCCATTCCAGCCCGCGATGCTGAAGGGGCCTGACGCGCCTACCGCGCCCGCGGTGGCAACACGCCCGCAGCCTCAGCCGGCACCGGCACCGGCGCCACCGCCGCCCGTCGACGAGTTCGTCCGCACCGAGGTCCGCGACTTCACACGCGTGGTGGGGGAGGCCGGAGCGACGGCCTCGGCTCGGGGCAACGGAGACATCATCGTCAGGGGCGACGACGGGGGGAAGCACTCCGAGCCCACCATCCACAATCCAGGAGGCTTCACGATCTGCTAGTTCAGCGCCGCGGGGTGTGCTCCGACAGCCACTTCGCCACGTCGGCGGCGTCCAGCTCCCGCCGCTCTGACGACCGCCCGTAGTCCGTCGCCGCGCCGCGCGCCTCATCCAGCGCGGCCTTGCGCTGCCCGTTGAGCCACAGCGCCCGGGCCAGGACGAAGCGCGTCTCCGCGACATTGGCGGGGTCGGCGCCATGGGCGGCGCGCAGCTCCAGGGCCCGCCTCGCGGTCTGCTCCGCCGCGGGGCCCCTGCCCTGCTCCACCTGTGTCAGCGCCAGCCCGGTGAGGATGTCCGCGAGTGCTCCGGAGCCCGTGGCGTCCGCCGCCTGCTTCGTCCGGGCCGCTGACTCGAACAAGCGCTGCGCCTCCGCCCACCGCCCGCGCGCCGACAGCGCGTGCGCGAGCGTGGACTCGTAGAACACGAAGTCCGCATGTCCCGCGGGGAGCTTCGCCCGCGCCAGGTGCAGCGCGCGTTCCCCATGTTCGAGCGCCTGCTCGAAGCCACGGCTGCGCAGCTCCAGCAGTGACAGCTGGGCGTAGGCATCCGCGACCTCCAGGCTGTCTTCGCCAGAGCCCCGGCGCGACAGCGCGAGGACGCGGCGCAGGTCCTCGCGGGCCTCGTCGAACCGCCCCAGCCCCTGGAGCAGGATGGACCGGTTCGTCAACGGGACGGCCAGGTCCGGGTGCTCCGGGCCGTCCAGGTCCTCCAGCAGCCGTATCGCGCGGTCGTAGTACGCCCGTCCAGCGTCGGCGTCGCCCTGCCGCCGGGCGACGCGGCCCAGGCTGGTGAGGGGGGACACCACCCCGGGATGGCGCGGTCCCACCGAGCGCTCCATGGCGGAGAGCGCCTGCTGGAAGACCACCTTCGCCTCCTCGTCGCGATTCGCGGAGTAGAGCAGGTTGCCCAACTGGAGGAAGGCTCGCGCCGTGTCCGGGTGGCTGTCGCCCAGCAGCCGGCGGTAGGTGGCGACGGCCTCCGCGTTGAGCTTCACCGCGGCGTCCGCGTTGCCCTCCGCCGACTCGAGCGAGGCGCGGTTGGCGAGCAGCCGCGCGGCGAGGACCGGCTCACCGCCCACGCGCTCGAGCGCCGCCGCCGCGAGCTCGGCGCCCAACCGGGCCTCGTCGAAGCGCTTGAGCCGCCGCCCCGCCGCGAACACCAGGTCCGTCCACGCCCTCGCCGCGAGCAGCTCATGCCGCCCCGCTTCCGCCGCCACCGCCGCGCGCCGCAGCGTCTCCACCGCGTCTCGGACGAGGCCCGAGTCGTGCTGCGCCAGCGCGTGCAGGTGCAGCACCTCCGCCTCCACCGGCCGGTAGCCGAGGGCCTCCACGTCCTTGCGCAGCGCCTGGACGGGCTCCATCACCTGGCGGAAGCGGCCGGCCTCGCGCAGCGCGCGCAGCTTCACCAGGGCCAGGCGCGCCTCCTCCACCTTCGTGCGCAGCGCGGGGTGCGACGGAGGCGGCGTGGGCGAGGCGGTAAGCACCGCCACCTCGCCACAGGAGGCCAGCTCCGGCAGCGCATGGGCCATGCTCAACGCGCGGGAGACGACCTCACGGTCCGCCGCGAGGTACAGCGAGGAGAGCGACTTCAGCGCCTGCAGGCCGCGAGCAAGGCAGCGGTCCTGCAGCCAGAGCGTCTCTTCCGGCAGCCGGTCCACCACCGCGGCGCGGCACACCTCCCGGCGCAGCTGGAGCCACTGGTCCGCGTAGGCGCCCGCCACGTCCCGCGAGGCGCCCCAGGCCGCGTCCGCATGGGGCAGCCCGGTGGCAGCGAAGGCCTGGGTGATGGCTCCCTGGGCCGTCGCGTCCCAGATGCCACCCAGCGCCTGCTGTTGGGAGTCGCAGGCGGCCAGCCGGGTGTGCTGGGAGTACTGCGGCGCCGCGAAGGCGGTGGCGGCGCCGAGCACCACCACCCCGGCGACCGCGAGCCGGGCACGCCGCTTCCCCGCGTCCCGCGAGAGCTGCTGCAGCAGGACGCGCATCGACGGGTGACGGCGCGACGGCTCATGGGCCAGCCCCCGCAGCACCACGGTCTTCAGCCAGCCGGGGACCCTGGCCCCCCTGCCCGCCGGGACGGGGCTGACCCTGCCGAGCGTGATGTTCTTGCAAACCTCGTCCACGCTCTCCCCGGTGAAGGGACGCTCGTCGAAGAGGGCCTCGAACAGCGACGCGCAGAAGCTGAACTGGTCCGAGAGCGCGTCGACGGCGCGGCCCTCGAGCTGCTCGGGCGGCATGTAGGCCGGCGTCCCCATGATGCGCCCGGGACGGGTGAGCTTGACGTCCAGCGCGCCACTGCTGGCAGCGGTCACCGCGAGCTCGGGGCGCGCGGCGCGAGCCCCCGAGGCCTGTAGCACCAGCCCGAAGTCGGTGAGGCGCGCGCGGCCGTCCTCGCCCACCAGCAGGTTGTCCGGCTTGATGTCGCGGTGAATCAGCCCGTGGGCGTGCGCCGCCTCGAGCCCTCGGCCGACCTGCACGAAGACGTCGACCACCTCGCGCCAGCTTCGAGGCGCCTGGCGCAGCCACTCGCGCAGGTTCCCACCGCGCACGTACTCCATGGCGATGAACAGGCCTCCGTCCCACATGCCCACGTCGTGGATGCCCACCACGTTGGGGTGCTCCACCCGCGCCATCGCCTGGGCTTCGCGCTGCAGCCGGGGTTGCGCCTCGGCCCCCAGCAGCGCGACCAGCTCGCTTCGCAGCAGCTTGAGGCACACGGTGCGGTCCAGCTCGGGGTCCCACGCGGTGTAGACCACTCCCATGCCGCCCTCTCCCACGGGCCGCAGCACGACGTAGCGGCCCACCCGCGTACCCTGCGCGAGGCCTCCACGCTGAGGCGTCGAGGGCTGGCTGGGGGGCGCGGTGTCCGGCCCGCCATGGCGCGCGCGCTTCGGCGAGAGCGGCACCGTGCGTTCCGGGTCCCCTGTATCGCCCACGTCGTCGGCGCCAGCGTTCAGCCACTGCGCCAGCAGCTCTCGGCAGGAGGAACAGGAGGCGACGTGCGCGTCGAGCTCCGCGCGCATGGCTTCAGGCAGGTGGCCACCGGCGTAGTCCAGCAGCGCGTTTTCATCGAGGCAGCCCATGGCGCGAGCTCACTTCTGGAACAGCTGACTCATGCGCAGGTCCAGGTTGCTGCGGAGCAGGCGGATGACGCTCTGCAGCTCCGCGGGACTCAGCTGGTAGCGCTCCTTCATCAGGCGCAGCGTGTGCTTTACCATGGCCTCACGGGCGTTACCCAACCGGCGGCTCAGGGTGGCGCGGTGCACCTGGTAGTACTGCGCAAGCTGCTCCACCCCCACGCCATCCGCGAAGTGGAGCCGCAAGAGCGTCTTGTCCTGGGGGTCCAGCGCCTCCAGCGCGGCCCGGAAGCACTCGGCGAACTCGCGCTGGTGACGGCGGCGGAGGTAGTCGAGCTCCGGGTCCGCGCGGTCCGACGGGAGGTTGAGCAGCGCGTCGTCGCCCTCCTGCTGGCGGGCGGGGCCTCGCAGGTTCAGGGCGTCACGGAGGACCGCGGCCCGCACCCAGCCCATCAGCGGGCCGCGGCCCGAGTAGTCCAGGATGCGGGGTCGGTCGCCCACGAACAGCTTCTGCCGGAGCTGCTGGGTGAGGTCCTCCAGGAACGCGGGCGACTTGTCCATCCGCTCCGCGGCCCTGACGGCTTGCGAGAGGATCTTCTCATCGAAGTGGCGCAGGGCGAGAGGCTCGTTCCGCGAGCACGCGAAGGCGAGCAGCAGGTCTCCCACGTGGAGCGCCTCCAGGCTCTGCTCCACCGAGGTGCCGGGCAGGAGCCGCTCCGCCAGGAAGGCGACGAAGCCCTCCACGGGAACCTCCAGGTCCGGCCACGCCGCTGCCGCCTGCGCGACACGGGCCTGGAGCCGAACCTCGAGCGCCGCGCCGTCAAGGCCGGTGGCGGCAACACCTTCCGGGAGGTGTTCGACGAAGACGGCTGCCAGGTTCGAGGGCGGCGCGGGGAGCACGGCCGCATTCTAACATTGCTACGCCCCCACGACCTTCTTCGCCAGGTACGACGCGAGCGGCCCGAACAGCTGCGTCAGGTCCTCGGGCAGGGGCTGGCCCCAGAGCCGGAAGGCCTCGGCCACGGGCGCACCGAGCCGATTGCGAAACCGCGTTGCAAGTATCCCGACTCCCATGCTGAGTTGATTCGCGGGTTCCGGTGCACGAATGGCGTGCCAGGCCGAGGCCCATCCCAGTCCGCGGCGAGCCTCCATTCGCCGCTTCGCGAGAGGGTATGAATCATCAGGCGCATCGAATGCTGGGGTGGGCGGTCGGACTGTTGGTGTGGGTCGGGTGCGGAGGAGAAGTAGGAGCACCGCCGGGTGTTCCCGACACGCAGGCGCCCTCCATCCCGGGCGTGCTTCGCGCCGATCCCGTCTCGAGCTCGATGGTCGTCCTGGCCTGGACGGCGAGCACCGACGCCGTCGGCGTGACGGGCTACCGCGTCGAGCGGTGCACGGGCGAGGGCTGCACCGACTTCGCGGTGGTGGGGACCCAGACGGGGCTCGCCCACCAGGACCCGGACCTCGCCGCCAGGACGCCCTACCGCTACCGGGTTTCCTCCTTCGACGCCGCGGGGAACGTCAGCGAGCCTTCCGCCGCCGCGCAGGCGACCACCCTGGATGCCGTCGTCCCAGACGGCGGTACCAGCAATGACGGCAATGCCACCGTGGCAGGCGCGGTCAGCCTTCCATACCCGACGCTGCATCACCTGACAGTCGAGTGGGCGTTCAGCGGAGACGCCAACGCCAATGGCCTCGTGACGGTGCGCTACCGTCCCTCGGGCACCACGCCCTGGCGCGAGTCGCTGCCGCTGCGCCGCGTGCCCGGCGACAGCAACGAGGATTTCAGCTGGGCCAGTCGCCACTCGGGCAGCGTGTTCGACCTGCAGCCGGGGACGACCTACGAGCTGGAGCTGACGCTCACCGACCTCGACGGTGGCACGGCCACGCGCACGGTGAGCGCCACCACCCGCGCGGTGCCGGCTGCCATGGCGGGCGCCCCCATCAAGGCGGTGACGCCCGCCACGTTCGCCACCGTCGCCGCGAGCGCCCAGCCGGGTGACATCCTGCAGCTCGGCGCGGGGACCTACAGCGGCTTCGACTGGTCCCGGAGCGGTGCTGCCGGAAGGCCCATCGTCCTCCGGGGAACCGCGGGCACCGTCGTCAACGGGCAGCTCAACATCTTCAACCAGAGCTACGTGCACCTCGAGGGGCTCACGGTCAACGGGCGCATCCGCTTCAATGGCTCGAACCACCTCGCCATCACCCGCTGCACGCTCAACGCCAGCAGCAGCTTCGGGGGCGACGGCATCGTCACGTACCTCCGGGCTGAGAATGCCTATATCGCCGACAACGTGGTGACGGGCCTCACCGCGTGGGCCGAGTCGTCGCTGGGCGTCAACGGCAACAACCAGGGTGAGGGAATCGCGGTCACCGGCCCGGGGCACGTCATCCTGCACAACCGGGTCACCGGCTTCCGCGATGGCATCTCCCTGCTGGAAGACGACGAGGCGAAGGACCAGTTCAGCATCGACATCCTGAACAATGACCTCCGTGAGAATGCAGACGACGGCATCGAGGCGGACTTCTGCTTCCACAACTGCCGCATCCTGCGCAATCGCCTGACCAACAACTTCATCGCGCTGTCATCGCAGCCAGGGCTCGGCGGACCCACCTGGTTCGTGCGCAACGTCGTCTACAACCCGGTCCACCTGGCCTTCAAGCTCTACCGCGGCAGTGCCGGTGACGTGCTCCTTCACAACACGGTGGTGAAGAACGGCGATGCCCTGGGAATCTATGCGGGCCGGCCGGTGCTGCGCCTCTACTCGCGCAACAACCTGTTCCTTGGCGGGCCGGGCGGCAGCTTCAATGGCTACAGCAGCGGCTCCGGGCGCGCGCTGCACCTCCCCGACCTGGTGACCGCCGGCTCCAGCCTCGATTACGATGGCTTTGGTTCCACCACGGGCGAGCTCACTGGCAGTTGGGGCAGTACCCGCTTCACCAACCTCGGTTCGCTGCGCAGTGTCACCAGCGAGAAGAACGCCGTGCAGGTGGACCTCGGCGTCTTCGCGGCGACCATCGCGTACCCGGCCGCGCCGATGACGACGTATGCGGCGCCCGACTTGCGCCTCCGCGCGGGCTCGACCGCGGAGAACGCGGGCCAGGCGCTTCCTGGCATCACGGATGGCTTCAGCGGCGCCGCGCCGGACCTGGGTGCATATGAAGTGGGCGCGGCACTGCCGGTGTACGGCCCACGCCCCTGAGGCTCACGGCGCGGCCCCATCGAACCCGTGGAGGGAGGCACGAGCGCCTGCGAGCCCTTCGGGCGCTACGGAGCGCCGGGGAACACCATCACGCTCCCCGCCCCCACCGCCAACGGCGAGCTCTACATCCCTGACGTGTGGGCCCAGCGCGGCGTCGGCCTGCTCGACGCCGCGCCATGACGGGTCGGATTCCTGGTCCCACCTCGCGCGACTCCTTCGCTCTACAGGAGGTCATGCTGGGGCCAGTGCGCGGAAATGCCTCCGGGCCTGCCTGGTAGTTCGAGTAGTTCGAGCCGCTCGACAGGCGGAGGTAGGTACAGGAGCCGCTGACGTTCCAGCTCACTTAGAAGTAGCCGCGGGCGCTCAGGGCCTGGCTCCAGAGGGACGACACCGTGGCGTCCGGAATGCAGGTGCTGGGCACGGTGGCACCTGCCACCGTGAACCGGGCGTAGAAGCTGCGCACGCCGTCCTCGTACTCGCGGAAGGACGCGTAGGAGGCCGTCGTCGCATCCTCACGGAAGCCGAGCATGTTGCCGTAGCAATAGCCCGAGCCATCCGCGTTCTGGTAGCAGGCAGCGCTCTTCGACTCGAGGCCGGAGGAATGCCTGCCGCGCTGCCGCCAGCAGGCATGACGGGAGCCGGCGGTGGCCGCGCCTGGACCGCTCGGCGCAGCAACGCGACCTCGTAGGACAGCTGCTGCATCCGCAGCTCCTGGGCCTGCTGTCCCTGGCTCACCGCGAGCCAGCTACCCACTCCGCTTCCCAGGGCCAGGATGAGGCCCGGGAGCCATCCACGCAGGGCATTGACAGTCATGGCGCCTCAGAAGTTGGCGTAGTGGCTGCCGTTGTTCAGGTACAGCGAAGGCATGCTTCCATGACAACTGCCGGAGCCGTCCGTGTTCTTGTAGCAATACGCCGACTCCGCCTTGTGCCGTGGCAGTATGGGGTTGAAGGTCCCCGTGGTCACCACGGGCTTGTTGAAAGGGCACTTGATATGGGAATCACGATGTCACCACAGGAGTACGCCACGGCGTTCCGCGTGCTCGCGGCCACCGCCCGGCACCCCGAGAACATCGGACAGGTCTTCGAGGAGCGAATCCTTCCCCGGCTGCCGAAGCAGCCTGCGCTGCTGGACGTGGGCGCGGGGTCGGGCAAGGTGGCCGAGCGGCTTGCTCCGCACTTCGACCTGCTCACCTTGCTCGAACCCAATCGAGAACAGATTGCCGGGTTCAGCCACGGTAAGGCGAAGGTCCTCATTGAGCCCTTCGAGCGCTTCCACGCGCCGGAGCAGTACGAGCTCGTCCTGTGCTCGCACGTCCTGTACCACGTGCCCCTCTCCGACTGGGGAGGGTTCATCGACAGACTGCTCACGTTCGTGCGCCCGGGGGGCTACTGCCTGATCGTCATGGCCGCCGCACGAGGGCCGACCTACCAGCTGTGTCGCGACTTCACGGAGACCCAACTCTTCAGCGAGCAATTGATTGCCACGGTGCAGCAGAAGCGGCTGCCGCACGAGGTGATTCCGACGATGAGCGGGTTCTTCACGAAGACCTTCGAGGAGATGTACACGCTCTGCCGCTTCTTCGTGCTCGAAGGCTGTTACACGGCAGCGCAGCTCGCGGCCATGAGTGAGGACGAGGTGCGCGAGCTTGATGAAAAGCTTCGCGCGCACACCGAGCGCAGCCGGGGCGCTGACGGGATGTATCGCCTGGAGCAGGATGAGGACCTGCTCATCATCCCCAAGCCATAGCTTCGCGCCCGCGGCTCGCTGAGCATCGAACGCCCTGCACCACGCGCGCCCCGAGGGGACGCCGGCTCCTCGCACCGGGCCCGGCATCCGCCCGCCCGCCTGCTCGCCGCGCCAGGAGTCCGCACGCCCCGGACGGCGGTTCACAGGAGAGAGGAGGCACGACGATGAGAACCTCGACCTGGGCCGGCGCGCTCGCGGCGCTGTGCCTGTCCGGTGGCGCGCTGGCGCACCATGGCTGGAGCAGCTACGACAGCTCACGCACCCTGACGCTCACGGGCGTCATCCGCGCATCGGGCTACGAGAACCCGCATGGCTTCGTGGACCTGGATGCAAAGGAGGGCCAGTGGCACGTCGTCCTCGCGCCGCCCTCGCGGATGGAGAGCCGCGGGCTGCCAAAGGCCGCGCTGAAGGAGGGAGCGAAGGTCACCGTGGAGGGCTACCCCCACCGCACCACCCAGGATGAGCTGCGCGCGGAGCGCATCACCGTGGAGGGCAAGACGGTGGAGCTGCGCTGATGTCGACTCCGGGCGACCCCGGGTGGCTCGGCTGGCTGGAGACGACGTGGCTCGCGGAGGCACTGCGCCGCGAACCCCTGCTCTATCCGCTGCTGGAGGTGGTCCACATCCTCGGCTTCGTCGTCCTGGTGGGCTCGGCGGCGATGTTCGACCTGCGCCTGCTGGGCCTCTCCCGCCGGCTGTCCGTGGTGGAGCTCGCGCGGCACCTCCTGCCCTGGGCCCGGCGTGGCCTCGCGGTGGCGGCACCGTCAGGCGTGCTGCTCTTCCTGACGCAGGCGACGCAGCTTGGAAGGAGCCCCGTTTTCGGCCTCAAGCTCACGCTGCTCGCGCTCGCCGGGCTCAACGCCGCGCTGTTCCACCGGAGGGTCTTCCGCTCGGCGCGGGACTGGGACACGGAGGTGACAGCACCTCGCTCCGCGAGGGTGGCCGCCATTCTGTCCCTCCTCTTGTGGACGGGCGTCATCACCTGCGGCCGCCTGCTGGCCTATCTCTGAAGCCGCCTGCCCCCAACTTCACCCGCCGCTGAGGGCCTGGACGAGGTGCACGGCATCCGTCGGGCGCAGCGCGCGCCGCAGGTCGAACACCTGCTCGCCGTTCACGAAGAAGCGCATGTGCGGGCGCATCTGGTCCTGCTCGTTGACGACGCGGAAGCGCAGGCCCGGGTAGCGACGGTCGAGGTCGGCGAGCAGCTCCGAGAGCGTGCCGCCTTCGGCCTCGACCTCGCGCGTCCGCGTGTACGAGAGGAGCGGACTGGGAATCAGTACCTTCATGAATGACGCACCCACCCGTGGCTCAGGCCAGCTCGGTGGCCTCCACCGCGTAGATTTCAGGAAGGTTCCGCGCGAGGCACGCCCACCGCTCGCCTTCATCGCGGCTGCCCCACAGCTCACCGCTCGTGGTGCCGAAGTACAGGCCGACCGGGTCCAGCGTGTCCACGCACATCGCCTGGCGCTTCACCGTCCACCAGGCCTGGCCTTCCGGAAACCCCGAGTCCAGGCGCTGCCAGCGCTTGCCTCCGTTGCGCGTGACGTACACGGAGGGCATGCCGTCCGGGCTGGTGCGCGGCCACACCGTCGTGCCGTCCATGGGGAACACCCACGCCGTGTCCGCGTCGCGCGGGTGCACCACCATCGGAAAGCCGATGTCCCCGACGCGCCGGGGCATGTTCCTCCCGATGCGCGTCCACTCATTCGACGGCCGGTCGAGGCGGTAGATGCCGCAGTGATTCTGCTGGTAGAGCCTGTCGGGGTTGCTCGGACACAGGCGCACGCAGTGCGGGTCGTGGAAGCCCACGTCCGCCGGGTCGAAGCCTTCGACGACCTCGAGGCCGCGCACGAGCGGCGCCCAGGTCCTGCCCGCGTCCGTCGACTCGTGCACGCCGCCACTCGACATGGCCATGTAGAGGTGCGCAGCGTCTCGCGGGTCGACGATGACCGAGTGCAGCTTCGGCCCATCCGGCGTGCCGTCCTGCTCGCCGCCCATCCACGCCCGGTACTGAGGGTGGTCGTTGAGCCCGGAGACAGGCTCCCAGCTGACGCCGCCGTCCTCGGAGCGGAAGAGCCCCTGCGGCGACGTCCCCGCGTACCAGGCGTTGGGCTCGCTCACGTGGCCGGGCGTCAGCCAGAAGGTGTGGTCGACGGCGCGCCCCTTCTCGCCCTCCGGCGCCTTCGCGAAGGCCGGCGGACGCGCCGCCTCCTTCCACGTGCGCCCGAAGTCCGTGGAGCGAAAGACGGTGGGTCCGAGGTGCCCCGTCTTCGCCGCCGCGAGGAGCGTGCGTCCATCGCGCGGGTCGAGCACGAGGTGGCTGATGATGTGGCCGAGGAAGTGCGGCCCATCCACGCGCCAGGTCCGCCGCCGGGCATCGCCATGGTACAGCCAGGCGCCCTTGCGCGTCGCGACGAGCACCAGCACGCGGCCCTGGGCGCCGCGCCGTGGGGCGCGCTCGGGCGCCGCCTTCGGATTCTTCAGACGCGCTGCGGGCTTCCGGGTGACTCCCATGAGGTGCGGCCCTCCGTGAGGGTGGTTCGGGCGGAAGCGCTCGCCACCGCGGCACGCAATGTAGAGGAACGGCACGGCATTCAGAAGCACGAGCGCCTCCAGGGATGGTGGGTCGAAGCTCAAGGCTGGGGTTCAAACGACACACGGCCGGTGCCGAGCGCTCGCGCGTCGGGAGCGTCGAGCTGCGGGTGACGGACCTGGCACTGGGCATCCCATTGAGCGAGCGAATCGCGCAGACGTGTGGCCGGGAGGCGCGGCGCTGCGCGCTCTGGCTCGAGGGACGGTACGGCGAGACGCCGCCGCTCCCCGACAACCTCCCTCAATACGAGGTGCTCAAGGTCGGCGAGCTCGTTGACGAGCAGGTGGAGCTGAAGGCCGAACGCGCGAAGTAACGCGCCGAAGGGCCTCCGTGACGGCCCCGGGCGTCACCACTCCCGCGGCCATTGATACGTCTCGAGCCTCTCTGCGAGCGCGTCGCGCGTTGGCGCCTCGAGGAACACGCGGCCCGTCGGCTTGCCGAGTGCGTAGTACTGCTCCGGCATCCAACAACCACGTTCGGCCATGGCGGCCTTCGCGGCCGCTTCGGCTTCAGCGGGCTCGACAATCAGCTCCCTCACCCGGAAGACGCCGTCCTGCTCGAGGACGGCGACGAACGGGTGCGGCGAGCCAAAGGAGAACGGCAGCGCTCCCGCGCGCAGCAGCGCGAGCACGCGGTTCTTGCCAAGCGGGGCGACGGGGGCCATGCGCCCCTTCATATCACCCGCCGGAGTGGCGCTGACGTGCGGCCCCGGGGGACAGCGCTCTTTCCTGCAACACCCAAGCGCCTGCCCTCCAGGGCAATGCACGAAGGAGTTACCCATGTAAATCCTATCCGCCGCCGCGCCCCCTCCCCTACTCCCCAACCGCTCCGCCTCACGCAACAGGAGGAAGCACTGTCATGTCTTCCCCCAGCCGTCTTCCCTCAGCCGCCCTGCTGGTGGTGACGCTGGCCGTCCTGAGCGGAGGCTGTCTGTCCGAGAGCCTGGGTGAGGGAGTTCTATTCGCCTGTGAGTCGGATGGAAGCTGCGGCCAGCAAGGCCATGTCTGCAATCCCGACAGGCTCTGCCGGCCCCGCGAGAGGGCTCCCCTCGCCTCGCGCTTCAGCCTCCAGAACCCGTCGAGCGACACTCCTCTCATCCCTCCATCGGAGCTCGTCGGCGGGGGGCCACACGCGCCCCAGGGACTGAACCTTGCTCCCAGGGATGCGCGCGCGGAAAACCGCTGCCCGCGGAGGTGCGCGGAGCGGCAGACGGACTGCACCGCGCGCTGCGGAGACGGCACGAAGTGCCGCCAGCACTGCGTCCGTTCCACGGACACCTGCTACGCGCAGTGCCAGCGGACCAACGATGCGCGCGAGACCGCCCGACAGCGCCGCGACGAAAAGAATTGCATGAGCGAGGACGGCAGGCCGCGAAGGTGCAGCGCGGCCGAAGCGAAGCAGTTCCGCGCGTCGATGAAACAGGCGTCGCAACTGTTCTGCCTCGACGAGAACGGCGAGCAGGTCCTCTGCCCGGAGCAACTCGAGAAGTCCAGACGGCTCGTGTCGAAGGACTGCCACGGATTCGGCTGCGCGGGTGATGAGCTGGAATAGGCGAGCACGGCCCGGGCCAATCAACCCCGTCAGGAAAGGGCGAACATGGGGCGCGAATCAGGACAGGCAGCAGTGGAAACGGCGTTGACGCTACCCCTCGTCCTGTTCGTGCTCCTGGGAAGCCTTCAGCTCTTCCTGCTCTCCCAGTCCCGCCTCCTCGCACAGTACGCGGTGTTCCAGGCGACACGCGTCGGCGCCTTGAATCACGGCGCGTGCACGCCGATGACGCATGCCGCACTCCTCTCGGTGCTGCCCGCGGTGCACTCGTTCCTCGGGGACAGGGCGCTCTCAGGCCAGACGCCGGGCGAGCGGCTCGGCGAAGCGTTCGGCCGCTTCCGTCACAATCACTACCTTGGCTACAAGGGCGCGGGCTGGAAGGACGTCGGCACCGAAAGTGAGGCACTCGTGTGGCTCGTGCGGGAGCAGCCGACGCCCACGGTCGCGGACGTGGGCGCGTTCGACCAACCACTGCCGCGCGCGAACCGCCGTGAACCGCTGCGGCTCGAGGTCCGAATGGTCTTCTGGGCGCCGCTGCGCATCCCCTTCGTGGACTGGGTATTCTCCCGAATCGCCGCGGCGCGGCTGGGGCTCGAGAGCTACACGAACCAGAACCCGCTGATGCTCACCCAGCGCGCAAACTGGGACCTCGATACCCGCCAGCCCCTCGAGTCCCGGACCGCGGCCGAGCTGCGCCGCCGTCTCGCGCGCGGTCACTACATGTTCCCCATCGAGGTCTCCTCCACCATGCGAATGATGACGCCCCCGCGCCTTTCCGAGTTTGCCGCCGCCGGGTGCCCGGCGCCGGGGTTCACGCCGTGAGCGCCAGGGTGTGGCCGGTATCGCGCGGGCAGACGCTCGTGCTGTTCGCGCTGACCATGCTGCTGCTCGTGGTGATGGTCTGCATGACGCTGGCAATGGGCTCCAAGGTGAAGGAGCGCATGGAGTTGCAGACGCTGGCGGACGCGTCCGCATACAGCTCCGCGGTGGCGACCGCTCGGGCCTTCAACGCGGTGGCGGTGATGAACCGGGTGCAGGTGGCGCACGCCGTCTCGACGCTTGGGACGCTGAGCCTCATCTCGTGGTCCACGCTGTACTGGAAACATGCGGACAACGCGGCGGCGCTCTTTCGCATGATGGTGTTGCCGTATGAGCTGAACACCATCGTCCAGTGTCTACCGCCACAAAAGGCCGGGCCACTTTGCCTCGTGTGCGCGCGCGGGCGAGATCAGACCTTCGTGCTCGCCGTGCTTTCGACACTGCATGCGAACCAGACGCGCAGCAAGCTCCGGCGCGACACCGAGCTCTTCGCGGCGGAGACACTCCCCCGCTGGAACGCGGCGCAGCGAATTCACGATGCGCAGGTGGAACTGCTGGCGCGCGCCCGGCTGCGCGCGGGGGACGGCCCCGAGGGTTTCGCGCGGCAGTATCTCTCCCGGGCGAAACTCGTCGCGCCTACCGAAATCCGGGTCCAGCGTGCCGGAACGGAGGTCACCGGGCGCGAGCTGTCGGACGCGGTGCTCGACCATGCGTCGTCCCGTCGAGGCGACGAGCCGCACGAGGTAGGGCACATCGTGATGGGCAGCCGTGGGCACCCGTTCCTGCGTAATCGGAGCGAAGGCCCGAGGTGGGACCGGCTGTTCTCGCCGGACAGCCTCTCCTTGCGCTCCCTCGTGCTCGGCGCAGGCGGCCACGTCTTCTACAGCTCCTCTCGAAACGGCAAGGGCTACTACGACAGCACCTTCACGCAGGACCCCTCGGGTCAGCCGCATGCCGCGCGCGCCCATGATGGCCAGGACGGGCGCACGCGAACCGCCTTCGTCCCGTTCGACCGGCGGATCCGCAACTGGGTGGCCTGCGCGTCTCCGCTTCCCGCCTATCCCATCGCAATGGCCATCGGTCTCGTGGGTCGCGACGTCGGCATCCACAGCGCACGGGTCTCGGCGAACCAGCACGAAGGCGTCGGCCACAACGCCCAGCACGCGGTCCAGGCTTTTCCGCCCTTCGTCGACTTCAATGGCGCACAGGTCGCGGATGAGCAGAACCTCCACGGGCAGCCGAAAGTGGTGACCGTGTTGTCGCGCGACGCCGTGCCCGGTCGAGACGTCTGGGAGCTCTCGTTCAACTTCCCCACCTCGCCCGAGGGCAGGCGCATCGACCTGGGGGCCGGGCAGCACCCTGGCGGCGCGCCGCGCCAGGTGGCCGTTGGCTCCGGCATCGTCTACTACCACCGGTTCCAGCATTCGACGGAGCCGCCCAACCTGTTCGCGCCGTACTGGCGGGCCGGACTGGCTCGGTTCTCCATCGACCGGCCGGAGCTGGGACGGCCTGAACGCTTCGCGTTCGACAACAAGACTGCTGCATTCCTGTCGGACACCGGCGCCACCGGTGCGAAAGACGCGCTCGAGAGCCTTCGGTTGAATGGGTACGTCGGATGGTGACGAGAGAGAGACACGGGGTCGCCGCGGGAGGCACGCGCGGGCAGGCGACGGTGGAGCTCATGCTCGGGCTCATGGTGTTCGTCACCGCGCTGGGCTTCGGTCTGCACTTCGCCGAGCTCGCGCATCTTTCGCTCAAGGCCCATGAGGCCGTGGCGGCGGCGGCGTGGGATGCCACCGCGTACCGCGTCGAGCGCCCGGGCGTGGACGGCGTTGACGACTGGGCCTGGTACGATGCGGACAGGTTCGCCGCGCCGCTGGCGGTGGCCGCCACCAACGCTCGCTACGGAGATTGGGACGGCCGCCAGAGCGCGGTGGGCAACAGCGGCCCCACACAGCTCTACACCCGAGCGAACGAGCTCACCACGGCCTGCATCCGCAGCGTGGACCCGCGCAACGGCTTCCGCGTCTCGGCAACCGCGAACGCCCCCGGGTACAGAGAGCCTGGCGCGCTGTCGTGCGTCACGCAGGGCGGTGTGAGCACCATCAACCTTCCGGTGCGATTCCTCCAGGATGCGGACAACGGGTTCTTCTCCGCCGAGCACCTCACGCGGAGTGCCTTCACGTTGTGCGGACTGGGCCGGCCGGTCGCGGGAACCCACTGTCGCGGCGCGCTGAACATCCTCCTCGGGGACCACGGGCTCACGTCGGGAGGGGGCGAGGAGCACGAGTGCGCCGGCCTCAGTGACGACATCCCCGGACAACGCTGTGCGAACCGGGCGTTCTACAGCCTCGCGCACGAGGGGTGGGACCGGTCGATGGGGTGGACTGGCGCGCCCGAGCGGTGGGCGGACCGGGTCACCGGGAGCTCCCCCCAAGGGCGAGTGACCGGCTTCTACCTGAGCTTCCGGGGCGAGGAGTCTGGCACCTTCGGCGAGTCCCACGAGCGCATCTGGCAGACGCAGCCCATGGACTACAACCGCGCGCAGACCCCATCGCAGGGGACGGTGAGCGGGACGTATCGCACTGCGTTCGACGCCTCGAACAAGCTCCGCGCGCGGACGGCGACCCAATTCGTCTATCTCGGGAGGTACACATGCGACTGAGCCAGAGCGTCTTCATTGCCGCCACGCTGGTGACAACACTCGCGATGAGCCCGGCCGTCTCCGCGAATCCCTTCGTGAAGGACGTCCCCGGTGCGGTCTCGAAGCCGACGCTCGCGGAGAAGACTGTCGTCGACGGCGTCACCATCGAGGCCTCGACGCTCGTCTCGAGCAAGGACGTCGCGACGCTGAAAGCCCACTTTCGCGCGAGGTTCGCGCGAAGCGGCCTGTACCTCGCGGAGGAGACGAAAGAGCTGAAGCTGAAGCTCGGCGAGCAGGTGACCGGGCTCGATACGGAGAACCTCATCTCGTACACTGTCCTCCTGCAGCCCTCGGGGAAGAACGCGACGACGGTCATCGTCAGCTCCGCGAACCTGGGCAAGCGAGAGACCCTGGCGGCCCCAGCGTTCGTGCCCATCTACCCGGGCAGCGGCCCCGTCACGAGTACCCAGATGGAATGGATGAAGTCGATGAGCTACGCGACGACGGCAACGCCGGCCGAAGTCCGCGCGTTCTATCGCGAGAAGCTCGCCATGCAGGGGTACGAGCTACGCTCGGACGACGAGTTCGTGAAGGGCGCGGAGCGCATCGCGCTGACGGTGGCGCCGGGTGTGACGGAGCGCACCGTCCTCCTCGTCCAGGATGTAGGCACCTCGGTGCCCTGACGCGACTTCCAGCGCCGACGCGCCCTCCAGGTGGAGCAGCGCCGAACGGGTGCCCGTCTCTCGCGGGACAGGCCTCACCTGCCCGGGCCAGTCGGCGCCCGGGCAGGCTCAGCGCGGGCTACAGCCCGTCGACGTAGCAGAACCCGTAGGTGCGGTCGCTCCCGCCACCAGAGAGCGGGTAGTTGACGTAGCCGAGCTCCTCGCCCGCGCCACACTCCGAGCGGGCGCGTGCATAGCGATGGCACACGCCACGGCCTGTGCGCGCCAGGTCCACGCAGACGCCACGCGCGCCCTCGACGCCGCAGAACTCGGCGAAGCCAATGGCGCACGTCTCACCGATGAGCGCGGGGTCGAAGGCGAAGCCAATGGGCTCCATGACCGCCTGCTCGATGCACAGGCCGTAGACGCCACACACGGTGCCGCTCGGGCAGCCGGGGTTCGCGGCCATGAAGTCACACGTGGCCAGGCACTGCCGCGCGTCGGTGTAGGTGCCACTGCACGCGTAGCCCTGCGCGCAGTCCGTCGACGCGAGCTCGTGCTCGCCTGCCGCCGGAGTGTACGTGCACGCCTCGCCCTGCGTCTTCGCGCCGAGCGACTTCTCCAGCGTCCCGTCGTCGGCCGCGTAGTTGTCGGCGACGCAGGTGTGGTTCGGCAGGTTCGCCGTCAGTGAGCCCTCGCGCGGGTCACATCCGCCGGCACGGACCGTGCTCCACGTCTCGAAGCGGATCCACCGGCACTCGCCGCCCGCCACCGGCGCGGTTCCGGTGTACGGCCCGAAGAGCGGCGCCGCCGCCACGGACTCGCGCAGGACCACGTTCGAGAGCGCGCCAATCGTCTGGTCGGGGGAGACCTTCAGGGCGAGCAGGAGCGCTCCCGACTCGGCGACGAACATCTTCTGCCCCGCCGCACCCGCGTCCTGGTAGCCCCACACGCACTGCTCGCACGAGAAGAGGTTGGTGCCACCAGCAGCCAGGTCATGGAGTCCCGGAGCCGTATTCACATCCAGCCGGATGCGAGCGGTGTCCGCGACCGCGGGGTCTCCGAGGTTCGAGAACTCGCCGCGATACGTCGGCTGCTGGTAGTACATCACGGGCGCCATCTGGATGCCGTTCTGGAGCTCGCCCATCGTGATTTCCGTACACCCGGCGGGCGGCGACAGCCACGAGGCCTGCTGCTCCACGGCTCGCAGCGCCTCCTGCCCCGCCTGAGGCGTCGGCGCTTCCGTTTCCTGACCACAGCCCACCAGCGCCGCCAGCAGGACTCCACCAATCCGCCACCTACCTACAGATGCAACTGTCATGTGATGAGAAGTCACGATGTCGTCTCCCAGAGGTCGATACGTTTGGGTTGGTGCTCCCCAGAAATTCGGGGAAGTCCACAGTTACGCGGACTGAAGTGTCGGTTTCAACGGGCCGGGGTCGGGGCGTGCGGGATATTTTCCGCGTGAGGGTCATCCGCGGCCGCGGCGTGACTTTTTCGTCGGCGAACGTCCCGACCGCGCAGCCTCTACTCCGGACTGGCGCACAGTCCGGGCGGTCCCCGTCAGCGGCCCTCCCCTACCTCGCTGCACGCTCCCGCCACCTCAAAAGCGCTCCCACTCTTGCGACGGCGACGACTCAGAGCGAACCGAGAAAGGCGCTCAGCGCGTCGCGCTCTTGTCTCGACAGCTTCCGCACCGCCTCGCGCGCGGACGCGGCCTCGCCGCCGTGCCAGAGGACGGCCTCCAGTGGCGTGCGTGCTCGGCCGTCATGCAACAGGCGCGAGTGTCCACTCACCGTCTCGGCGCGGCCCAGGCCCCACAGCGGCGGCGTGCGCCACTCGCGTCCAGAGGCGAGGAAGTCCTCGCGCCCGTCGGCCAGCGCCTCGCCCAGGTCATGCAGCAGCAGGTCCGAGTATGGCCAGATGCGCTGACCGGACAGCTCCGGGTAGCCCTCCAGCGTGCCAGTGGTGATGGAGGGCCGGTGGCAGCGCGCGCAGCCCACGCGGTGGAAGACGGCCTTGCCCTGGAGGACCTGGGGTGCGTCCACGCCCTCGCGCGTCGGCACCGCCACCGTGTGCGAGTAGAAGTCGAGCGACTCGAGCTGCCGCTGGCTCACCTCGGGTGTGCCACCGTGAGGTGCCGCGCGGCAAGCCGTCTGCCCCGCCATGCAGTTCTCCTGCGTGAAGAGCGTCGTCGTGAGGCCCAGGTCGCCCAGCAGCGCCGCCGCGTTCTGTTGCTCGAGGTCTGGCTGGTTGGCCTTCCACCCGAAGCGCCCTAGCACCTCGCGGCCCTGCCGGTGGCTCCACACGCGGTTGGGCCGGCCGGAGACACCATCTCCATTGGCGTCCTCCGGGTCTGCCCACTCCAGCAGCGTCTCTTCCCCCATTGCCGCCAGGAGGCCCAGTCCCACCATGGGTTGGGCCACGCGGGCCGACGTGCGCGTATCCGGCGCCAGTGGTCCGTAGGACAACTCCGTCAGCACCAGCGACGGAGACTGGAGCGAGTAGGGCTCTCCATCCTCGAAGGTGCCCGGGACTTCCGTCCACAGCACGCGCACCTGCCCCTCGGCGCTCACGCCACCGCCTCCGCGAGGCTGGAGCTGATCTCCATAGGTAGGCTCGGGTTTCGGTTCGCCAAGCGCGTCCGTGCCGGGCACCGACAGGCGCACCAGCAGCGTGTCCGCCACCTCGCCCTCCTCGGGCGGCCTGCCGCGGCCATTGCCCAGATGGCAGGCGAGGCAGGAGACGGAGTGAAAGAGCGGACCCAGCCCATCCCGCTCCGGCTGGGTGCCGCCCGCGCCCACCCAGTTCGCCTCGAAGACGGACTCGCCCACGAAGAACTCCGCGCGCCGAGCCAGCACGAGGTTGGCCGCCGGCTTCGTGAAGGCGGCGGCACCCGTCACCACCACGCTGGTATCACCGCCGGGCTTCTCCTCACCTTCCTCCACCACGTCGAAGCGCGGCGGAGGCGGAGGCTCTTCCGGAGGGGGCTCCTCGGGAGGCGGCTCCTCCACCGGAGGCTGGGCGGAGGGGCGCGGCGCCCCAGCGCCGTCGCAAGCGACGAGGCCAAGGAGTGTCAGGAGAAGCAAAGAGCCGGCAACGGCCTGTTTCAAGGCAGCGTCACCGGGATGGGGTCGGTATAGGACCAGCGGTCGATGACGGCATCAGGGCCGAGCGAGCCGTCGAGGTTCCAGCCCCACGCGTAGACGGAGCCGTCGGCGCGCACGGCAATGACGTGGGAGGCGCCCATGCCCATGGACGACAGCGGCGCCACCTCCGGCGACGAGGGCGAGGGGTCCAGGCGTCTCTGCTCCGTCAACCCCAGCCCGAGCTGGCCATTGCCGTTCTGCCCCCACGCCATCAGCGAGCCGTCCGCCCGCCGTGCGAAGCTGTAGTTACCGTTGGCGAATACGGCGCGCGCATCCGTCACGTTCTTCACCTTCACTGGCGTCGCGCTCTCACCGCCCACGGAGAGGGTGCCAGTCCCAAGCTGCCCACTGGCGTCCAGCCCCCACGCGGACACCGTCCCGTCCGTGTGCAGGGCGAGGATGTGGTCGCGGCCGTTGGCGATGTCCACCACACCCGTCACGCCCGGCACCTGATTCGGCGCCGTGTGGGCCTCGTCGTCGTCCGTGCCCGTACCCAGGTTGCCGTAGCTGTTGCGGCCCCACACCCAGACGGTGCCGTCGCGCTTCAAGGCCACCGAGTGCATGAAGCCGCCCATCAGCTTCACCACGTCCGTCAGGCCCTGCACCACCACCGGGGCGTCCCGCGACTCGGTGGTGCCGTCGCCCAGCTGGCCGTCATCATTGTTGCCGAAGGCGCGCACCGTGCCGTCCTCCATCAGCACCAACGCGTGCCTGTACCCGGGCGCAATCGCCACCGCGCCGGTGAGGCCTGGCACGCGCGTGGCCACATAGCGCGGAGTGACATCCGGCGTGTGGGGCTCGCCCTCGACCGGCGGCGTGCCCAGGCCAAGCTGGCCGTCCAGGTTCTCACCCCACGTCCACACCGTGCCATCCGACACGAGCGCCATGGAGAAGTTCTGGTTGAAGGCGACGGAGGCCGCCGCCTCCACACCCGGCACCATCCGGGGCTGCGTCTGGTTCGCCGTCACGTCCGCGCCCAGTCCCAGCTGCCCCCGGGTGTTGCGGCCCCATGCGTAGACGCGGCCGTTGCGCAGCGTCCCGCTGTGCAGCGCCCCGGCCGTGGCCAGCCCGCCGAAGTGGAAGGCCGCAGTGGCCTCGCCCGTGTTGCCCCGCGCGTCGCGCGCCTTCACCACCACCTGGTTGGCACCGGGCCGCGGCGACACGTCGAAGGCTACGGTGCCGTCAGTCGTGATGGGCGCCTCCAGCGCCTGTTCGGCCCCGCCGTTGAGCGAGTAGCTCATCCCCACCACGCCCTTGTTGTCCGTGGCGGCGACTTCGACGCGCACGCGGCGCACGGTGATGGCCAGGCCCTCTTCCGGCGACAGCACCTGGACCTCGGGAGGAACCCTTTCCGGCACATAGCGCAGGCTCATGACCCGCGCGCTCGTCCCGCCGCTCCGGTCCTCCGCCCCCAGGCGCACCGTGTTGTCGCCCTCGGAGAGCGTCACCTCCACCGTGAAGGTGCCGGAACTGGCCGGGCCCTGCGTCCACTCGACGGGACGCGCCTCGCCGTCGTTCACCTGCACCGTCAGCCCGGTCAGCACGCCCGGCGCGTTCACCGTGCCGGACAGCCGCACCACGGGCTCCTCGGACATGGCACCCGACTCGGGCGAGAACACCATGACGTGAGGGGCTACGGGCACCCCGGGCGTGGACTCCACGTCCGACCCACAGGCGGCGAGCCACAGGGCCACGAGCGCCAGGAGACAGGCCCGGGACTTCATGAAGGCCCCTGGAGAGATATTGAGATTGATTTGCAGAGTCATAAATTGGCCCGACCTCATATCGCTCGTGCCGAGAGGCGCGCAAGCGACACCGGGCTCAATTCGACGTTTCGCGAGATGTCGAAGCTGAAGGCGTCCGTCCGGAGGCAGGCGCCCCTCACGGGCGCTTGCCGAGGACCTCCGCCAGTTCCCGGATGTCCTTGACCACCAGGTCCGGCTTCGTGGCCAGGGGGTAGAGCGCCTGGCCGGGGCGCGCCACGAAGACGGCCTGGAATCCGGCGGCCTTTGCCCCTGCGACATCCCAGCCGTGGGCCGCCACCAGGACCGCATCCTCCGGTTTGACGCCCAGTTGCTCCGCCGCCCAGCGGTAGGTCCGCAGGTCGGGCTTGTAGACCTTGATGTCCTCGATGCTCAGGTTGCGCGTGAACAGCTCCGTCAGCCCGGCGTTCTTGAGCTGCGTCTGCACGCCGAGATACGAAGAGTTGGTCAGGGAGACCAGCGTGTAGCCCTGGGCCTTGAGCGCCCGCAGTCCCTCGATGACGTCAGGATGGGCGGGCAGCTCGAGCAGCGGTGTGACAATCGAGGCTCTCGCCTGTTCCTGGCTCAGTGCGATGCCGTTGTTCTGGGCCACCATCATGAGGGCGGCCGTGCCGACCGCGCCAAAGTCGTGATAGTTCCCCGTGACTGTCTCGACCAGCGAGTAATGCAACATGGTCGAGAACCACAGCGGCAGCAGCTCCTCCCGTCCGCCCAGGGCCTCCCCCACTGACTGACGCATGGACTCGAGGTCCAGCAGCGTCTCGTTCACATCGAAGAAGATGACTTTCGGCGCTGGGGCGGCCTGCCCCTGCTGAGGCGCGGCACAGGACGACTGCAGGCCCACCCCCAGGCAGGCCAGCAGCAACGTCAGGAGTCGATGAGTCGAGCGCATCCGGCTCTCCTGTTCTGAGACATCAGCAAGGCACAACAGGGCTCTTTCGTGAGTCTTCCCGGAAAACGACGGGATGACAGCAGGGGAAGCGCGGTCCAACAGGCTGTGGTTCGCAGTGTTGGTTCGCTCTCACTTCGCACCCTGCCCGCGCCCCGTGCGCTTCTGAAGCGTCGTCCTGCACCCGGGCCGCATGGCCAGCGCCCCCGGCGGTGCGCACATAGGGCGACCACGGCATGTACCGACCTTCCGGGGAACGACGACGATGGCCGACCCACGCGCGGAGCAGACGTTCCAGAAGAGCATCCACACGCTGACTCCGAACGGCGCGCCCCCACGCACCGAGACCGACAGTCTCGGTTCCAAACAGATTCCAGCCGACGCCTATTGGGGAATCAACGTCAGCCGCGCGCTCGACAACTTCGCCATCAGTGGACGTCCCATCTCGGTGTATCCCGACTTCCTCTTCGGCTACGCCTGCGTGAAGCAAGCCGCGGCGCGCGCGAATGCCGAAATCGGTGCGCTCGATGCGGCCACGGCCGAGCTCATCGACCGTGCCTGCGAGGAAATCAAGGGCGGCAAGCTGCACGACCAGTTCATCGTGGACGTCATGCAGGGAGGCGCTGGCACCTCCACGAACATGAACTTCAACGAGGTCATCGCCAATCGCGGCCTGGAGCTGGCTGGCTACCCCAAGGGCAGCTACGAGCATCTGGACCCGAATGACCACGTGAATCGGAGCCAGAGCACGAACGACACCTATCCGACGGCGCTCAAGATCGGGTTGATGCTGTCCCTCGAGCGGTTGCTCGCGGAACTCGAGCAACTGGAACAGGCGTTTCGCGACAAGGGGCGGGAGTTCGCGGGCATCGTGAAGATTGGCCGTACGCAGCTGCAGGACGCCGTGCCCATGACGCTGCAACAGGAGCTCGAAGGCTTCGCCGTCACGCTGGCCGAGGACCACGCAAGCCTGAAGGGGGTCATCCGGCGCCTGGCGGAGGTCAACCTGGGCGCGACGGCGATTGGAACGGGCATCGCAGCGGACCCCCGCTTCGCGGAGGCCGCCCGCAAGCATCTGGCGGCAATCACCGGACACCCCATCGTCACCGCACCCGACCTGATTGAGGCGACCACCAACGTGGGCGTCTTCATGGAGGTGTCCGGCACACTCAAGCGCAGCGCGATGAAGCTCTCGAAAATCTGCAACGACCTGCGCCTGCTCAGCTCCGGACCCCAGGCAGGGCTCAACGAAATCAACCTCCCGCCGAGACAGGCGGGCTCGAGCATCATGCCGGGCAAGGTGAACCCGGTCATTCCGGAGGTCGTGAACGAGGTGGCGTTCGTGATTGCCGGGGGCGATGTGACTTTGACCATGGCCGCCGAGGCGGGTCAGCTCCAGCTCAACGCCTTCGGGCCAGTCATGGCCCACGTGCTGTTCGAGAACCTCAAGTTCATGACCGCTGCCATGGAGACGCTGCGGGTGAATTGCGTGAGGGGCATCACCGCGAACAAGGAGCGGCTCGCGCAGCAGGTCGACTCCTTCGTCGGCGTCATCACCGCCCTCATTCCACACATCGGCTATGCCGCCGCGACGAAACTCGCGAGGGAGGCCCTCGGCGCGAACGCCAGGATTGCTGACCTGGTGGCGGCCTCCGGTCTCCTGACGCGGGAGCAGCTCTCCGAGCTGCTCTCTCCGGAGCGGCTGACCCGCGGCCAGGCACTGACGCAGAGAGACGACGAGGGGGGGTAGTGAGCGGCCCGGCCATCCGCCGCCTGCGTAAGGCCATCCGTGAGCCCTACTGGCTGCTCCTGCTCGGCATGCTCGTCGTGGGAGTGGTTCTCGGAATCTGGCTCGCCCGCAAACAGACCGACACCGCTCCGGCCTACTTCGGGATGGCCTGGGAGGGTGACCCCGACGACACCCGCTCCATGCTCATGGGCCTGCTCGGACTCCAGGTCACCGTCCTCACCGTCGTCCTGTCCCTGAATGCGCCGGTCATCCAATCCGCGGCGAACCAGTACTCGCCACGGCTGGTCCCCATCTACCTGAAGAGCGCGCCGCTGCGCCGCGCCATCCCGCTCTTCGCCCTCTCCACGGGCTACATCCTCGCGGCCGTACGCGAGCTGGGCGTCATCCCAGACGCGGGAGTGCAGCCTCGGCCCGTGCTCTCGGGCGCCTTCATGCTGACCCTCGGAGCGCTCTTCTTCCTCGTCTTCTGCATGGTTCGCACCTTCCGCTTCATGCGCGTGGAGCGCGTCCTCGGGCTCGTCCAGGACCTGATTGTCTCGGCAACGGAGCGCCGCATCCAGGCTCGCCTGAAGCGGCTCCCGCTCGACCCTGCGGCGCCCCTGGCGCTCCCGGCGGATGCCACGGCGCTCGGCGCTCCAACGTCGGGCTACCTCGCCGAGGTCGACCTCCGGCGCCTCGCGCTGCGCGCCCGGAAGTGGGGCGTGCGGGCACGCATCTGCATCACCGTGGGCGAGTATGTCGACAAGGAGGAGGTCATCGGCTGGGTGGCGGCGGACGGCGGTGGGCCCGTGGATGCCCACGCGATACGAGACCTCTCCGACACCCTGCTCATCACCGCGGCACGCGAGCCCGGCAGCGACCCCGCCCTCGGGCTCCGCATCCTCGTCGATGTCGCCAATCGCGCCCTGTCTTCGTCCGCGAACGACCCCTACACGGCTCGGCAGGCGCTGCAGCAGGTTCGCTCGGTGATGCGCCGGCTGGCGGGCCTCCCGCTCGGGGACTGGAACGTGGTCGACCCGGACGGGAGGGCACGTGTCTCCGTCGCGGCCACGCGGTTGCGCGACTTCCTCTTCCTCGCTGTCGATGGCCCCCTCCACTACGGAATGGGAAACCCCGAGGTGCTCGAAGAGGTGCTCCAGATTGCGCTCACCGTGGGCCTGGCCGCGCGCGACGCGGAAGACCGCGCCGCGGCGCACGCGCTCCTTGCTCGCGTGCTCGCCGAGGCCAACGCCCACGGCGCCCAGGAGCGCGACCGCTTCCATCGCCTGCTCATCGAGGCGGACCGTGTCCAGGCGACGTTCCAGGGGGGGCGCCGCACGACAGTCGAACGAGCGCGGGCCCATTGGCTTCCTGACTGAGTGGACGCCCCGCCCCTGCCCCTCGGTGCGATTGCACGCCTCGCGGTGCGTGGTGAGTGTTGCGTGAAAGGCTGCGGACACCGTGGAAACCGGAGACGCCGATGCGTGAGGGGAAACCCACTCCTGAGGCGGTGCCCATGGAGGAGACGGCCGACCCCATCACGGCGGCCTTGAACGAGCTTCACGCCAGTCTCGCGTCCGACTCGAGCGGCACCCTGGCCAGCTACATTCCCCAGCTGGCGGAGGTGGACCCGGGGCAGTTCGGGCTGGCGCTCGCCACGCTGGACGGGCGCCGCTACCAGGCTGGCGACGCGGCTGTGCCCTTCACCCTCCAGTCCGTGTCCAAGCCGTTCGTCTACGCGCTGGCCCTGGCCGACCTGGGGCTGGAGGAGGTGCTCTCCCGGGTGGGAGCGGAACCCAGCGGCGAGGCCTTCAATGCCATCAGCCTGGAACCGGGCAGCGGCCGTCCGTCCAACCCCATGGTCAACGCCGGAGCCATCCTGACCACCTCCCTGGTCCGGGGCGATGGACCGGCCGCGAGGTTCGAGCGCATCCGGGAGCTGCTCTCGGCGTTCGCCGGCCGGCCTCTCGACATGGACGAGAAGGTGTTTGCCTCCGAGCTCGAAACGGGAGACCGCAATCGCGCGCTGGCCTATCTGATGCGCAACGCGGGCTCCCTGCGGTGCGATGTCGACGAGGCCATCGACGTCTACTTCCGCCAGTGCGCGCTCCTGGCCACCGCTGCGGACGTCGCCGTCATGGCAGCCACCCTGGCCAATGGCGGCATCAACCCCTGCACCAAGGCCACGGTCGTCTCTCAGTCGATTGCGGAGCATGTGCTCGCCGTGATGGCGAGCTGTGGAATGTATGACTACGCCGGAGAGTGGCTGCTGCGCGTGGGCCTGCCCGCGAAGAGCGGCGTCTCCGGCGGGCTGGTGGCCGTGAGTCCGGGGCAGTTCGGCATCGGCCTCTTCAGCCCGCCGCTCGATGCGCGGGGCAACAGCGTGCGAGCCGTCGCCGCGAGCCGCGTGCTCGCCGAGCGCTTCCAGTTGCACCTGATGCACCACCCCGGCCGCTCCGCCCCCGTCATCGCCCACGCCGGAAGCGCGGTGACGACCCGGTCCGGGCGGCTCCGGCGCCGCAAGGAGCGGGACGTGCTCCATGCGCATGGGGGCGACATCGACCTTCGAAGTCTCCAGGGTGACATCGAGTTCGCTGCCGCCGAGGTCATCCTCCAGTCACTGAGCGCGGTGCCCGCGGCCCGCCCCGGGAGCGCCCGCTGGCTGGTGCTCGACGTGCAAGGGATTTCCCGGCTCCATCCCGTCGCGGCGCGGATGCTGGACGCCGCCGTTCTCGAGCTCGGCACCCGCGGCATCGTCGTGGTGGTCGGGGACGGGCACCGTCGCGGCCTCCTCCCTCATGCCACCGTCGAGCTGCCCTCACCCGAGGAGGCGCTCGAATGGTGCGAGGACGCCCTGCTCGACCGTCACGGCGCGCTGCTCGCGCCCGCCGCCGAGCTACCGCTGAGGGACCATGACGTGCTCGCGGCCCTGGATGACGAGGCACGCGCCGTGCTGAGCGCGGCAGTATCGCCCTACACCTACCAACGCGAGGAGAGGGTGCTCGCCTCCGATGACGAGGTCCTGCTCCTCATCCTCTCGGGACGCCTGGCGGCGTACACCCAGGGCGCCACGGCGCGAAGGCTCGGCTCGATGGGCCCGGGCACGGCGGTCACCCGGTTGCAACCCCTGGACGACGGCCGTGCCCAGCCCATGCTCGTCGCGGAGCTGCCCGGCGAGGGCGGGTTGCTGCGCCGGGCGCAGCTGGAGCGACTGGAGCGGGAGCACCCTCGCGTCCTGGCCCGGCTGTGGAGGTTGCTCGCCTCCAGCCGCGAGGTGGGCTGCTGGCCCGTGGCCGCCCCTGCCTGGGGGTCGAGACGTTGAAGGCCACCGAGGGCTTCTGAGCCGTCGCGCACCGCAAGGAGTCGCCCGTGAGCCCCATGATGATCAGCTTCGCCGTCCTCGCCATGGTGGTGGTGCTCTTCGTCTGGAATCGCATCCCCGTGGGCATCGTGGCCATCGGCGCGAGCCTCACGCTCTACGCCACGGGGGTCCTCGAGCTCGAGCAGGTCCTCGCCGGCTTCGGTGAGCCCACCGTCATCTTCATCGCTACGTTGTTCGTGGTCAGCGAGGGCCTCGACGCGGCGGGCGTCACGACGTGGGCGGGGCAGAAGCTGATTGCCCGGGCGGGACAGAGCAGCACGCGGCTGCTCCTGCTCACCATGCTTCCCGTGGCCTTCCTCACGGCGCTCATCAGCGTCAATGGCGCGGTTGCTGCCCTCCTGCCGGTGGCGGTCGTCATGGCCACCCGGCTCGGCCGGCCACCGTCGCAGCTGCTCATGCCCCTCGTGTTCGCGGCGCATGCAGGCTCACTGCTGGCGCTGACCGGGACACCCGTGAATGTCATCGTCTCGGACGCGGCGGCGGACGTCGGGCCGCGCGGCTTCGCCTTCCTCGAGTTCGCCCTCCTCGGAGTTCCCCTCCTGCTCGGGACTCTCGCCATCGTCCTGCTGTTCGGCCATCGCCTGCTCCCGCAGCGGACCGCCCGGGCAGTTCCCGCCGACTTCAGTGAGCACGCCCGGATGCTCGTGCGCCAGTACCAGCTCGACCATGACGTCACCGGCCCGCTGCTCACCCGCGAGCTCGGCGTCGCGGAGATCGTCGTTCCCCCCCGGTCGGGCCTGGTAGGGATGCAGGTCTATCCCGGCATGGTCACCCCCAGCGGAGACCTGGTGGTCCTGGCCGTCCAGCGCAAGGGAACCGACCAGGGCCCCGGGGAAACCGTGCTGGCCGTCGGCGACGCGCTGCTGCTCCAGGGCACATGGGCCGCGCTCGACGAGAACCTCGAAGCCCCCAGCGTGCTGGTCGTCAACCCGCCGGAGCTCGTCCGCCGGCAGGCTGTCCCCATGGGTGCCCGCGCGTGGGAGGCCATCGGCGTGCTCGTCGCCATGGTGGTGCTGCTCGCCTCGGGCGCGGTGCCGGCGGTCGTCGCGGGGTTGCTCGCGGCCTGCGCCATGGTCCTGCTGAAGGTGCTCACCGTCGAGCAGGCCTACCGCAGCATCTCCTGGACGACGGTTGTCCTGGTCGGCGCCATGATTCCGCTCTCGACGGCCATGTTCGAGACTGGCGCCGCGGAGAAGGTAGCCCACGCCCTGGTGAGCGTGGTCGGTCCCGCCGGGCCGTACGCACTGCTCGTCGGGCTCTTCCTGCTCACCGCCTGCCTGGGCCAGCTCATCAGCAACATGGCGACGGCGCTCATCGTCATCCCGGTCGCGGTGCTCGCCGCCGCGGAGACCGGCGTGTCCGCGCGCCCCCTGCTGATGACCGTCACCGTGGCCGCGGCGGCCTCGTTCCTCACCCCGGTCGCCACCCCCGTGAACATGATGGTGATGGGACCCGGGGGCTACCGCTTCGGGGACTACTGGAAGCTCGGGCTGCCCCTGCTGCTGCTGTTCCTGGGGGTATCGACCCTCCTCATCCCCATCCTCTGGCCCTTCTGATCCTCCAAAGACATCACAAGGTGCCCCGAGGGCAGGTTGCTTCCCGGAAGAAGGTGTGGATGTTCCGCGACGCAATCCCGTAAGTATGAGGTGGAGTCCATGCGTACAGTCCCGTCGAAAAGGATGTCACTGCTCACCGAGAGCGAGGCGCAGCTCGTGCTGGCCAGCGCTCCGCGCAACGTGTCCGAGCTGTCGCCGCGAGAGCTGCGCAGCAAGATCCAGCGCACGCGCCGCTTGATGAAGAAATACGAGGACCAGGCGAAGCGGCAGCGGCGGGAGGCGCTTGGCAAGAAGACGCCCACCCGGTCCCGACGCGCCGAGGGCAACTTCAACACCCGCCAGAAGGCCGAGTACTTCGCGCTCACGCTGGAGCGCTTCGAGAAGCAGCTCACCCGGCTCGAACGGAAGACGTCGGCCAGGCCCCGCGCGGTGAGCGGCGCCCGCGCCAAGCAGGGAGCGCGTCGGACGCCGACGCGGACGCGCGTGGCCACGGGTGGACGCAAGCCGGCCCGGCGAACGCGCACCGCGGGGCGCACCGCGAAGGTGTCACGCGCGGCCTCCCGTCAGAAGAAGGGCGGGGCCCTCAAGCAGCAGCGCTTCCCGGCCGTCAAGCGCCAGTCCCATGCGGCCGCCCGGGGCCGGCGGACCCAGGCACGGCGTGACCAGCGGCGCTGAGCGCCCGGGAAGCGGTGGGGGCTAGTAACGGAAGAATGCCTCCTGCACGGCGCCCCGGCCCATTCCCCGGGCCAGACACAGCTGGAGCAGGACGCGGCTCTTCTGCGGGTTGAGCTGGTCGGCGGCCACCAGGCCCAGCGCATCGTCGTCCAGCTCGATGTTCCGGCCCACATCTCCGCTCAGCCCCCGGCTGCTGCGCACGACAACGACGCCCGCCCGCACCGCCTCGGCGAGCGCGCTCGCCGCATCCGTGGACACGTTGCCGTTGCCCATCCCCGCCACCACGAGGCCGCGCGCGCCCAGTGAGACGCTGGCGCGCACCAGGTCGGCGGGCATGTTGGCGTGGGCATAGAGGATGTCGACCCGGGGCAGGCGCTCGAGGCCGTCCACGGAGAACTCGGAAGCGGCCGAGTGCGGGTGCGGGGGCTGGCGGAAGTAGCGGATGCGTCCATAGCTGGCGCTGCCCAGCAGGCCCGGGCCCGGTGAGATGAACGTGTGCACGTCCGTGGTGCTCGCCTTCGTCACGTCGCGCGCGCAGTGGAGGTCGTCGTTCAGGACCACGATGGCCCCGCGGCCCCGCGCCGCGGGGTCCGCGGCGACGGCGACCGCGTTGTAGAGGTTGAGCGGCCCGTCCGCGCTCAGCGCGGTGGCCGGCCGCATGGCGCCCGTGAGGACCACCGGCCGCGGGCTCTTCACCACCAGGTGGAGGAAGTAGCCGGTCTCCTCCACCGTGTCCGTGCCATGCGTGATGACGATGCCATCGGCTTCGTTGGCGCCGAAGAGCGCATCTATCCGGGCAGCCAGCAGCAGCCAGAGGGCGTCGTTCATGTCCTGGCTGCCGACCTGGGCCACCTGCTCGCCCCTGAGCTGCGCCAGCGCACGCAGCCCGGGGACGGCATCGATGAGTCCCTCCACGGCCACCTCACCGGAGCGGTAGCCCGGGTCCACCTCGGACCCGGCCTTCCCCGCGATGGTGCCGCCCGTGGCCAGAAGATGCACTCTCGACATGGCGACCTCCGTGACTCACCCGAGTCCCCAGGGAAGCCCCAGCAGGTGCCAACCCACCAGGAGCACAATCCACACCGCGAAGACCACCACGACGTAGGGCAGCATCAGCGCCACGACCGTCCCCACGCCCGCATCCTTCTGGTACTTCTGGGCGAACGTCACTATCAGCGCGAAGTAGGCGTTCATCGGTGAGATGGCATTGAACGGCCCATCACCCACGCGGTAGGCGGCCAGCACGACTTCGGGGTCGACATTCAGCCGCATCAGCAACGGCACGAAGACCGGCGCGAAGATGGCCCATTTCGGGACGGCGCCCGTCATGATGAGGTCGAGCATGGCGACGACCACGACGAACCCGATGAGCAGTGGGACGGCGCCGAGCCCCGCATTCTCCAGGACATCGCCCACCTTCACGGCCGCGAGCGTCGCCATGTTGGAGTAGGTGAAGAAGGCGATGAACTGGCTGATGATGAACAGCAGGAAGATGAGGCCGCCCAGCCCGGCGACCGCCTTCTCCATGGCCTTGATGACATCGACGCTGCTCTTGATGGTTCGCGCGCCGATGCCGTAGGCGGCTCCCGTCACCAGGAACAGCACGGTGATGGCGACGATGAGGCCGTTCATGAACGGCGAGTCTCCGACGAGGGCGCCCGTCTCCGGATTCCGCAGGGGCGCGCCCGGCGGCAGGGCCAGCAGACCGAAGACCACGAGGACCCCGATGAGCCCCCAGAACGCGAACTTCAGTCCCCGCGACTCATCCTTGGACAGCGCCGCCCCCGTCTCGGCCGGCTTCTCTCCCTTGTATTCGCCCAGCCGGGGTTCAATCACCTTGTCGCTGATGAGCGAGACCACGACGGTCAGCATGACGACCGAGGCGACGGAGAACCAGAAGTTCGCCGTCAGGTCGATGGAGCGCTCCGGGGCGAGGATATGGATGGCGTCGTTGGTGATCTCGGTCAGGATTCCGTCGAGCGGCTTGATGAGGATGTTGACGGTGAAGACCGCCGCGACTCCGGCGAAGGAGGCCGCCAGGCCGGCCAGCGGGTGCCTGCCCACGGTGAGGTAGGCCGCCGCCGCCAGGGGAATCAGGACCAGGTAGCCGGCGTCCGCGGCGATGCTCGACAGGATGCCGACGAACACCAGGATGTACGTCAGGAGCTTGCGAGGCGCGACCGCCACCAGCTTGCGAATCAAGGCGCCCACCAGGCCCGCCGAGTCAGCGACTCCGACGCCCAGCATGGCCACGATGATGACGCCGACCGCAGTGAAGTTCATGAAGTTCTGGACGACGCCCGCGAACATGAAGCGCAGCCCCTCTCCCGTCAGCAGGCTTTGCGCGACGGTGGTCGTTTCTTCCACCGCGTGGGTCTCCGGGTTGATGGTCTCGTAGGTGACGCTGGCTCCCAGCATGTAGAAGACATGGGAGAGCACGATGACGACGCCAATCAGCGCGACGAAGATCACCGCCGGATGAGGGACCTTGTTCCCTACCCTCTCGACGGTGTCCAGCACCCGCGCCATGCCCTTCTTCTTCGGCGGTTTCGCGGGCTCCTTCTTCTTCGTCTCGCCGGGGAGGTGAACATCATCGAAATGAGCGGCCTTACTCATGGGAGTCCCGATCCTTTCCAACCTCAGAGCGACAGCTCGCCCCCCACCGAAAGCGAGGTGTCCGTACGCACCTTGCCCTCCGCGGGCGAGCTGTCGTGTTGCAGTTCGAAGAACGTGGTGAGCGAGAAGCGCTCCGTCATGTGCACGGAGAGCTTCGTGGTGGAGTCCAGGAGCACGCGCGAGTCGCCGATGACGTCCGGAAGCAGCAGGGCGTCCTCCCTGAGCTCCACGCGCTCGTTGACGTCGTAGCGGAACGTCACGCCGAGCGCGGGGGACCACAGGGTCACGTCGGGCAGGTTCTCGCGCGTGGGGACGTACTGGAACCTGCGGTCCCTGGCGTAGCTGCCACCGAGGTAGCCTCGCAGGAACAGCTCGTTTTCCTCCTCCTCGCGCTCGAGGATGGTGACGCCCATCCCCAGCTCGACCTCGGTGCGCAGCTCGAGGCTCGCTGGGTGGTCGGTCTCCGCGCCGAGGAACGTGTAGGCGCTGAGCAGGGGCGTGACGCGATATTCGCCGCGCGCCCACCCGCCGAGCGTCTTGGCCGTGAGCTCCCGCTCCGCGTCCTCGCCTTCAGCGGCGTCTCCGTAGGCACCATCCGCCTCCAGGGTGATGGCCCACTCTGGAGTGTCGTACTCCGCCATGGCGTCGCCCGTCACCGTGAACGCGCGGCTGTTGCCGCTGAAGAAGGAGATGCCGAGCCCGACGTCGCCCGTCCAGGGACCCTCCTCCTCTTCTTCTTCGACAAGCGCCGGCGGGGGTGCCTCCGCCGCCGCTTCGGCGGGAGGCTCCGTAGGAGACTGCGTCATGACCGTGAAGAGCAGGACGAGAGGACTCATGCTTGCCTCATGAGGTGGAGGGCCTGCCGGGCGCAGATCCGATTGAAGCCGGCGATTCCCAGCTTCGGGTTCCGCACAACCTTCGGCACGCCCCGCATGACTTGCAATCACGTGGCGTGAAGTCGAATGCTGGCTGCTACTCGTCAGGAGCATGGCGGCATCACTGAGCAGGCTTCAGCAGGGCACGCAGCCGAGCTGTCTTCTGTTCGGTCCACCCTTCGGGCCGTAGGAGCGCCACCCAGGCATCCACGTGCTCGCCGGTGTACACGTGGCCATAACCGGGAGGAACCGCCAGTCCCAGCGGCAGGTCGGCCGTCACCTGCCAGAACGTCACGAAGGGCAGCCACACCATCTCGCCCAGGACGTCGCTTCCCCGGGGCTCCCGCAGCCAGTCCGGTCGCCGCAGCAGGAGCGAGGGGCTCCACCAGATGATGGGGTCGGAGGGGTGGAGCAGATACAGCACCCGGGAGTCACCCCATGGGGCGGACGCCGGAGGGATGTCCACGCCTGGCCTGCGGCTGAAGCGCACGATGCGGCCACTCCTATAGACGGGCTCCACCTCGGGGCTGCCAGCGTCGCGCTGGTCGGTGAACTCGCGGTACAGGGTGTTGAAGTTGGGGGGCCCCACGAACAGCACCCCGTCCGTGCGGTTGGCCAGGTCGCGCTCGCCGCTGAACGCCGTCTCCCCTCCGTAGGAGCCCAGGCTCTCGCCGAAGACGAGCAGCTTCGGGCGCTGGCCCGCGGGAAGGCTCGACCAGCGCTCATAGACGGCATCGAAGAGCGCGCGGCCGGCTTCACGCGCCCGCTCCTGGTCGACCAGGACGGAGAGCCATGACCACAGGTGCGAGTACTGCGTGGCGACAATCGCGGAGTCACCGGCAGTCAGGTACTCGAAGGCGTTCACGGCCTCCGGCACCACCCAGCCACTGCCCGTGGTGGTCACGACCAGCAGGTGGGCGCGCTCGAAGCCCCCTGCCCGCTCGAGGTCCCGCACCGCGAGCTCGGCCCGGCTCTCCGCGTCCGGTGCGGACGCGTAGCCGGCGTACACGCGGATCGGCTCCTTCGCGGCCACCCCGCTGAAGGCGGTGAGGTCCTCCACCGAAGGGCCTCTTCCCACGAAGTTGCGCCCCTCCCGCCCCAGCGAATCCCAGCTCACCTGGGAGCCGGGGCCGCCGGAGCGCAGCGTGCTGCCGGGCGGGACGACCCCCTCCTCGGTCGTCGTGTCCCTCACGGCCAGGGTGCGGTCCGCCAGCGAGATGAGCCCGTCCCACAGCACGCCGCTGGCCACCAGCGCGGTGAGCACCACCACCGCCAGCCCGCTCGTCGCGAGGGCCGCGCGAGGACCGATGTGCCGCGAGAGCACCGTTTCCAGCCGGCGGTATACCGCCCGCAAGCCCCGTCCCGCGGAGATGAGCAGGAAGAAGACGGCCGCCCCGACGAGGAGCGCGACCAGGTAGCCAGGGCTGTCCGGGTGGGGGACGTCCATGAGCTCCCGGATGTGCCGCTGCCAGCGCCAGCCCATGAGCAACGAGCCCACCAGCACCACGCCTCCCACCCCGAAGAAGGCCTGCCACGCGCGCGGGCGTGGAGTCCTTGGAGGGCGGTGGGCGAACTCGCGCCACAGCCAGGCGCCCAGGACTCCCAGCCCATAACCGATGACCGCGCTGATGCCGCTGACGAACCCCTGGAAGGGCCCGCTGCGCGGCAGCAGGGACGGAGTGAAGGACAGGCACGCGAAGACCAGCGCGGCCCACGCCCCCGGCAGCGTGTAGTGAAGCCACCGGGGTGCGGCACGGCTCACATGCCAGGTGCCATGCGCCGGTGCGGGCCGCGCACCCCGAGTGAGAAGGCGATCCATGCGAACCCCCGGAAGAGGATTTCGATGCTCACGAAGGTGCCAATCAGCCGCATCGCCGATTCGGGGAACTGCCCCCAGACGATGGCGCTCAGCAGCAGCGAGATGGCGCCATTCGCCAGCTCCCAGCCCCAACCCTCCTGGCGGGTGGCCAGCGAGGTGACGATGCGGAAGAGCCCCGAGGCGGCCAGCCAGCCGATGATGAGCAGGGTGATGGACACCGCGCTCTGCACCGGGGCGCGCACCACCAACACGCCCACCACCACCGACAGCACCCCGGAGAGCAGGTGCAGGGTGAAGCCACGCGAGCGCCGACCGCCGAAGGCGTGGACCACCTCGGCAACCCCGCCCACCATGAGCGCCACCCCGAGCGTCATCACCGAGACGAGGCTCGTGGCCACCGAGGCCCTCATCGCGAAGCCGCCCAGCAGGACGAGCACCACCCCCAGCACCAGGAACCACACCCAGTGGCGCCGCAGCTCCTCCGCGGCCTCCATGACGCGGGGGCCGGGCTCCGGACGTGGCTCTGCCTTCACTGGCTCCATGATGGCCTCCCTGGCAACGCGCGGGTGGGACCGCCAGCCGGTATTTCCCGGCAGGCTCCCCGCGGGTCCCGCGTGCGGTACTCGCCCCGTCACCGAGGCTCAAACCGGAGGGTAGGCCCTCGGACCGCACCCGGCAGCGGGCGCTCAACACCCTCGTCAGGAAGAGCGCTCACGATTCAGGAGTCCCACCGCTACATGGCCTCGCGGTGGCCCCTCCCCCCGGGACGATGAAACAGGGCACCAGCGTCAGCATGGCCAACCTCCGCGCCGATACCCAGGGCGGCATGGTGAACCTGTACAACCCGTGAACCGACTCGGCGCTCGGCCCTCTGCCAGCCCATCAGCGGCCCTCCTCGAGTTCGCCTATGCTCCGAACTGCGCCGGAAAGGCGGTGCTCAGCGTCCCGCTCCCGGGCCCGTTTCCGGGGCACAGGCGTTGGCGGGGGCCGAGCCGGCGGGTCCGGCGATTGAGCCCCGATTCCACCGCGTGGTAGGACGATGGAGACCGCCCGCTCCCAACCCAACATCATGGAATCCCCCGGAGCTGGACGACCTCGCAGGCGGTTGGCACGAATCATCGCAGGCGTGCTCCTGCTTTTCGTTGCGACCCTCGCGCTGGTGCTGGTCACGGTGGTGGCCGCGCTGCACGACCTCGGTCGCCCCTGGCTGAAACAGCGCATCGTCTCCAGGGTGGAAGCGGCCACCGGCCTGCAGCTGGACTACCAGACAGCCCAGGTCGCCCTGCTCTCGGGTCTGCGACTGGAGGGGCTGGTGGTACGGACGCCGTCGCCGTTTCAAGGCGTCGCGCCCGAGCTGCTGCGCGTCGGCACGCTGGAGGCGCAATGGTCGCCAGGCGCGCTGCTGAGCGGGACTCCCCGGGTCGAGCGGGTGGCGGTGCGGGATGTGGCCCTTGCCCTGGTGGCCGACGAGGCAGGGCCCACGTCTCTCACGGGATTGATGGGGCCGGAAGCCCCCGAGCCGCTGACCATTGAAGAGCCTCTCGGAGCCTCTCAGCAGCTCGCCGCCCTCCTGGCCTCCGCGCCTCCCTTCGGGACAGTCGAGGTGTCGGGCGTGTCGTTGAGTTACGCCCGCGTTCGGAACGGTGAAGTGCTCGAGCGCTGGTCCTTGCGCGGGCTCGCGGCCGCTGTCGAAGCGAAGCATCAGGATGATGGCTGGAAGGTCTTCGCGAAGATGGGCCAGGCAGGTACGCCGCTTCCCCTGGAGCTGAGCCGTGAAGGCTCGGCCATTCCGTCGGCCCTGGCTCAGTTGGAGCTGGCCCTCTCGGTGGAGGCAGGGGCGTCGGCCGCTCGCGCGCGGGTGGACCTCGATGTCGCGCGGCAGACTTTTGAGCCACGGCTCACGGTCCGCACGCTGCTGCACGGCGCGGCCTCGGCGAAGTTCGATGGCGAGAAGCGACACATCGTCATCGAGCTGGACCGCACCCAGCTGACCGACAGCGCTGAAGTGCAAGCCCAGCTGGTGCTTCCGGACTCGGCGGAGGTTCCGCCCGTCGTGACGCGAGCCCTGGTGGAGCTGGACCTCGGACGGCTGCTGCAATGGGTCCCCGCGGATTGGCGGCCATTCTCCATCGAGCGCGGCAAGGTGCAGCTGGACGCCCAGGAGGTCACGCTCAGCGCCATGCCACAGCTGGGAGCCCAGGGCAGACTCGGGCTGGACGTCGACGTCACGGGCCTCCAGCTCTCTCAAGACGCGCTTCGGGTGGCACTCGGCGGTGGACGCGTCTCCCTGGTGGCGACTCCTGATGCCCAGAAGGGGCTGGCCGCTCGACTCGCCTTCGCGCTCCAGGGGCTCGACGTCGGGGGGCCCATCACGCTGCTGGCTCCGAAGGCCCACGGCGAGCTGAAGGGCGCGCAGCTGCGGACAGACCTCTCATCTCCCATCAAGGTCGCGGGGGAGGTTGCCCTGTCCGGAATGGTGGATGCATTGGACGTCCGTGCCTCCGGGCTCCGGGCGACTGCTGAACGTCTGGGGTTTCAGCTTCAAGCCCCCTTGGGGGGGGAGCCGCCCTTCGCACTGAAAGTGGACGTGCCAGTGGGCGCGCTCCGGGTGGCCACGGCGGATGGACGCGAGGTGCTGAAGGGCCCCGTGCACGTGAAGCTCCACGCGTCGGAGGCGTTCCCCCAGTGGGACGACCCGCGGCTCAGCACGGCCCGCGCCCGGCTGGAGCTCGACGTTGGCACCATGCACGCGTCGCTGGATGCCACCAAGGGGACCGACGAGGTGGCGTACACCCTGGCCGTCCAGACCCCGGACCTCGTGGCCGCTCGACCCTTCATCCCCGATTCAGTCGCCGCACGCCTTCCCTGGAAGCACCTGGCGGTGAACCTGGCCTCCTCGGGCAACCTGGCGGCGCTCTTTTCCCGCTCGCCACGGCTGGAGCACCGAACGGAGCTGCGCCTGCAGCGGCCGGGCTGGGACGACGTGTCGGCCAGCAACGTCGCCCTCGTGATGCGCTCGCAAGGAGATGCCTGGCGGCATCGGGGCGAGCTGGACCTTCGAGTCGAAGGGCTGCGCGCCGGTGAGACCGACGTGGGTCCTCAGCACCAGACCCTGACGCTGGACCTCGATCGCCGCAAGCCGTCGCTCCGGCTGGGGCTCACCAGCCATGCAGGGCTGAAGCTCGCGCTCGATGCGGCACTGGCGTTCGACCGGAAGGCCCGCGCGCTTCGCTGTGATGTGAAGGGCGACCTTGCGCCGGATGGTGCACTGTCACTGCTCCTGGCCAGGGCCCAGGTGCCCGCGGAGCTGGACACCTCGCGGCTCGCGCTGAACGTCGAGCTGCATGGCACGCTGCTCGGAGTGCTCACGGACATCGCCTCCGACGGAACCCCGAGCCTGGCCCCCTCCCCTCTGCGTACCGCCGGCTTCGAGGGAAAGGCGACGGTGGACGCGCGCGGCATCCGCTGGAGACAGGATGCCCAGTCGATAAACCTCCCCGCGCTGAACTGGCAGGTCGAATCGCACGTCGATGGGCCCCGGCGAACCGTCCACAGCAACCTGACGGTGGAAAAGCTCACCGTGGGCATGAGCGAGCGCCGGCTGTCCTTCGCCGGCCTGTCCAGCGACACCACCGCCACCTTCACCGAGAAGTGGGAAGCGGGCGAGAGCGAGCTGAAACAGCTCATGAAGGTCCGCTCCCTCGAGCAGAGGCCGGCGCTGCCCTATCCGGTTCAGGACCTGGAATGGTCGTTCTCCGCCCGCCGCAAGCCCCATGGCGTCATTCACATCCCCGACCTGCGACTGTCCAACGGGGGGACGAGTACCCTGCTGAAAGCCGAAGGCCGGCTCGACCTCAGCGACAACCAGCGCCGCCTGGCGGTCCGGGGAGAGCTGGAGCAGGACCTGTCCAAGCTCGCGCAGCCCGGCCTCATCGAGAGCAGCGGCAGGGTCGCGGTGGACTTCCGGGTGGCTTCGCCCGACCTGGTGGTCTTCCGGACCCTTTCCAACCTCCTCCTCCAGAACGTGAACGTGCGGCTGCCCGGCTCGGGCATCACGGTCCAGGCGCTCGATGGCAACGTGCCGGTGACCGAGAACGTGGAGCTCGTCCAGGGGCAGGTGCGGCTCTTGAGCGACATCGACGTGAACCCGTACTCGATGCTGCGCTACGCCGACCAACACCCCCTGCTCTCGCGGGGTGGCTTCATGTCGGTGGGCAGCATCATCACGCCGCGCATCTCCATCGCGCCCCTGGCCGGAAACCTGTCCATCAACCAGCACGTGGTTTCCATGAGCCAGCTGGAGATGGGCGTCCGCGGTGGGCGTGTCACCGGACAGTGCGTGCTGGACTGGCAGGGAGCGCACTCCACCCTGGAGGCCCACGTGCGGGCGACTGGCGTGCAGTCGTCACGGGGCGAGCCCTTTGACGGAAATGCCGCCGTGGTCATTTCCGGGAAGGAGCGCAGCGTCAACGGCCGCGCGGAGATCCTCCGCATCGGCAACCGCCACCTGCTCGACCTGCTCGACCTGGAGGACCCGCACCACGCCGACCCCGCCACCAACCGCATCCGCTACGCGTTGCGCCTGGGCTATCCGGAGCATGTGCGGGTGAGCTTCAACCACGGCTTTGGCCGCCTGCGCATCACCATGGGCGGCCTGGCCAGGCTGATCAGCATCGACGAAATCCGGGGCATCCCCATGGGCCCCATCATCGACCAGGTCATCCACTCCCTGTACCCTCCGGAGGCCACGCCATGAAACACCGCGGGTTGCTGCTGCTTGCCGCCCTCGCCTCTTCCGGGTGCCTCAGCGCCCCGGAGATTGTCATGGTCGATCGCGCGACAGCGCTCGAAGAACAGGCCTCAGGCTCGTTCAAGGACGTGGAGCTGCGGCTCGCTCGCGCGGGCATGCGCCCGACGCCGGTGCCGTTCACGCCCAACCAACTGGAGGAGATGGGCTCCCCACCCACGCCGTTGGTCGAGAACCTTGGCAAGACCCAGGCGGACCGCGTCGACGAGCTGCTGCGGCGCCACTGCGTGGGCGAGGGGCGGGACGGGCTGCTGGTGGATACCCGGCGCAGCTGCCAGGCCGGGCGCTTGACGGCCGATGACGTGGCCCTCGTGGCACGGGTGAACCGGAGCCGGCTCCAGCTGTGGCAGTGGATGCGGACGGTCCGCCCCAGCGTGTCCGAAGAAGCGCTGCGCCGGAGCTGGCAACAGGTGCACGCGGAGGGTGTGGTCTGCGGAGGCTGGGTCGAGTCCGCTGACGGCACCTGGGGAGAGAAGAAGTGCTGACGCCCCGTGGCCGGTGCTTCATCGCCCTGGCCGTGCTCATCGCGAGCGGCGCCCGGGCGCAGGACGACGAGAACGAGGGAGGACTGCGCACGCTCTCACGGCTCACCGTGGGCGCGGGAGATCACTTCCTGGGCCAGCTGGTGCCAGCCGGGAACACGCTCATCTTCGCGTCCAACCGCAACATCGCGACCGAGATCTACTCTCAGGACCTGGACGAGGGCCGCGAGCGCCGCCTCTTCGACGAAGGCGCCGACGTGACCTGGCCGCGCGTCAGTCCCGACGGCAAGCACCTGCTCTACATCTCGTTCCGAAACCAGGCCAGCGGCCAGCTCTGTGTGCGGGAGCTGCCCGGTGCGGAAGGCCGCCGCTGCCTCGAAGCAGAGACCAGCGCGCTGCAGGCGGAGTGGATTGATGCCTCGCATATCGCGCTGGTGAGCCGGGCGTCCATCCAGGGCGACCTGCACCTGTCCCGGGTCTCGGTGAAGGACGAGTTGAGCGCGAGCCCCCTGCTCGAGCGCAACCTGACCAGTCCCACCATCTCACCCGATGGGCGCTGGCTGGTGTACGTCCCCATTGAACGCTCCGTGCAGCAGGTAGGCCCCGGCTTCGCCGCGCGCGCCTCCGCCCATCTGGAGGCAGTCCGGCTGGATCGCCCCGGCGAGCCCCCCATACCGCTGGCGCTCGACCTTCCCGGGCAGACCGGCCAGCCGGTGTTCGCGCTCGATGGGCGCTCCCTGTACGTGGTGCAGTTCTTCACCGACTCCAATGGAGACGGAGTGATTGACGCCAGCGACAGCGGGGTGCTCTTCCGGGTGCCCTTCGCCGCCGAGCGCGAGGACGCTCCCCAACTGGCCGCCGCCTCCAGTCCAGACCAGCTCACCAGTGTGTCCTGGAGCTGCGAGTACCCGGCGCCCGCAGCCGAGTCACTCATCGCGACCTGTTCGCGAGACCAATCGCTGGATGTGTATCAGCTTCCGCTGGATGGCCAGGTTCCCAGCACCTGGGACGTGCCTCGTCTCAATGAAGAGCTGGGAATGGCCGGCAGGCGCGCGGACCTCCTCCTGCTCTATCGCCAGCGCCTGCTGCGCGAAGCCCGGCCCAAACCCCGCCGGCTGCTGATGATGCGCCTGAGCCAGCTCCACCTGACCTTCGAGGACTTCGGTGCGGCGGAGTTCTACGCCCGCCAGATGCGCTCGGTGGACGACCCCGCCACCGCGGGACTGGCGGAGCCGCTGCGGATCCTCATCGACCACCGGCGCGCCATGAAGGAGCGCGACCGCGGCCGCATGGTGGAGGAGCTGAGCGAGGCCGAACGGCAACGGATGGCCGCGCTGGACCCCGCCGCGGCTCCCAGCCCGCCCTCCGCCGTCTTCCAGCACGTGGTGCGCAGTGAGCTGGCGGAGGCCGCTGGCGACTTCACGCGGGCGCGTCAGGAGCTGGAGGCGGCCCAGGTGACCGACACCACGACGCGTGCGGTGCTGGAAGCCTGGTTCGAGCGAGCGGACGCGCTGTACCGCAAGCTCGACGACCGGGAGGCCCTGGTCGAAGCCGGCCGCCGGCTCTCCATGAACAAGGCCTTCCGTGACGACGACCAGCTCGACTTCGCGCGCGCCGCCGTCCGCGCCCTGTACCGGGGGCGCCCCTACGACGAGGCGGATGCCGCCATGGCCCGGGCGCTCGCCTCGGCGCCTGCCGGCTCGGCCTATGCGTTTGCCCTGGAGCTGGGCCGGCACGTCAACGCGTTGCACGACGAGCGCCCACCCCGCCCCGTCCGGGAGGCGTTGATTGCGTTCTACCATCGGCAGGAGGACCCCCTTCGCCGGCGCGCATTGGTGCAGGACGCCGTCGAGCGCGCGGCGGGCCTCGGCGCCGACGGCGTGCTGGAGGCGTTGGCGACGGTCTACGTCGACGACGCCCCGCCCGGCACCGAGGAGCGCCGCCGGGCAGAGCGGTTGTTTCGCCGCACGATGATGGGCCGCGCCTATCGCCGGTTGGGGAGGCAGCGCCTGGACGAAGCCCGCGCCGACTTCGACCTCGTGACGCAACGGACTGGCAACCTGGAGAGTGCTGTCGAATCCATGAGCCTGCGCCTGCGTGCCGACGTCAGCCCCGAGGTGGTGGAGAAGGAAGTCACCACCACCTCCGCGAGCATGGCCAGGCCGCTCGCACACTTCGTGAAGGCCTACCTCACGGCGCGCCAGCTGCCCAAGCTGGAGGACCGCGCCCATCATGCCCAGGCGGTGGCGTCGGCCGTGAAGGAGCTGCGGGCAGCGTGGAAGGAGCTCAAGAACCAGCGCGCGATGCATGCCCTCTATGGCTCCATCCAGCACGAGGACTTCCTCCGCGGCCACGAGCCCTCCGCCGCCGAGCGCGCCAACCGGCACTACCTGATTGCCCTGGACCTGGTGCGCAACAACGTCCGCTACCGGGCGATGCTCCTGGGCGCGTTGGGGCTGTTGCACACCCAGGTGGGCAACTTCCACATCGCCCTGGGCTACCTCGAGCAACGGGACAAGTTGCCCTACGTGGACAACGCAGCAGGGCTGGCGGTGTCCCTGGCCCGTGCCCGGGCGCTCCTGCACGTCGGCCGCGAGGAGGAGGCCGCGCAGGCGGCGGAGAAGGCCCTGGCCATGGTGGATGCCTCACCGAAGCTGGCCAGGTTCGCCACCCTGGCGGTGGATCGCGCGGCGCTCTACAACCTCGCCGCGGGCCGATTCGAGCGTGCGTTGGCGCTCTACGATCGCGAGCTGCCCATCCTGGAGGCGAGCCCCCAAGACTCGGAGGGGCTGCGCAACCGGCTGGTGGTACGGCTGGCCCGCTGCGCCGCGGAGCTGGGGGCGGGGAAGACGCAGCGAGCAGTGGAGGACCTGGACATCGTGGATCGCGAACTGGCGACTCCGGCGGTGCAGGCCACGCTGACCGGGCGGCACGCCACACCCGAGCACACTCAGCGCTCCTATCGCATCATCGCCGCGGGACTGCGCGCCAATGCGGAGACCCGACTCGGGCACCTGGACGCCGCCGCCCGCGCGCTCGAGCAGCGGCGGGCGCTGTTCCTGGAACAGTTCGACGAGACGGATCGCGATGAGGACATCGGCGCGGTGACGCTGGCGGAGCTGCGGCTGGCCGAGAATGCCGTGGACCGCCACGACACGGCGCAGGCGGCCCGCTGGTTGGGCAAGGCCATCGCCCACGCCGACACCCTGATGGAGCGCACCCACGCACCGGTCTATGCCGGTCAGCTGAATGCGCTCTGGTTCGCGGCGCAGCTGCACGCGGAAGGGAACACGCAGCTGCCTTTCGACGTGCCCAAGCGGCTGGCCCAGGCGCACCGCTCCCTCATCGACCAGCGCAATCCCTCCTGGCGTTCATATCTGGCGTGGTTCGAGGTCTATCTGGCGCTTGGCGCAAACCCGCAAGAAGAGGTCCGGGACGCACTGCTGCTGCCCGCCCAGCCCTGAAAAAATACCCTGTGGCCATTTACAGGTACCACGGGTCTCTCTGTTCTCAGCGGACGCGGCGGGAGTCGTCCGCCCCGACGCTCCCATGCCGGGAGCGTGGGAAGAACCGCATCAGGACCCGAGGGAAAACAACATGTTCAAGAGAGCGGCAGTCCTCGCGGTGAGCTGTGGCGCTGTGCTGTTTGGCTGCGGTAGCGAGCAGTTGCCCGAGAACGAGGAGATCGTCTCCAACCTGATCGAGGCGGGGTTCACGGCCAACGACATCATGGTCGTCGACGACGCCGTGTACGTGGGCCGCGACGCCCATGTGACGCTCGAGGCGTCCCGCGAGATGCTCCAGCCCGGCACGGAGAGCGCGGAGCAGTACAGGACGACCAACCTCGTCAGCACCAGCGTGACGAAGATCTGCATCAATCCCACCTCCCAGTTCAACAGCTACACCCGCCTCAGCCAGGGGCTCGATGCGGCCATCGAGAACTACAACAGCCAGGGGCTCTCCTTCACCATGGTGCGGGGACCGGCCACCGGCTGCAGCGCGAACATCGCCGCGAAGACCACGAGCGGCACCGGCGGCTCCGCTGGCTTCCCCAAGGGCGGCAAGCCCTACGGAACCATCAACATCGGCACCGGGCTGAACACCTACAGCGTTGACGTGAACGAGCACGTCATCACCCACGAGCTGGGCCACACCATCGGCTTCCGCCACTCGGACTACTACGACCGCTCCATCAGCTGCGGCGGCTCGGCCGCCAACGAAGGCGCCTCCAACGTGGGGGCCATCCACATCCCCGGGACGCCGACCACGGCCAATGTGGGCGGGTCGATCATGAACTCCTGCTTCCGGTCGTCCGAGAGCGGCGAGTGGAGCAGCTCTGACCGCACCGCGCTGAACGCCCTCTACTGAGAGCTGGCGCTACGGCCCCCCGAGGGCGGTCCAGGACTCCATGGGAGCCGGACTCTCGCGGGCACCGTTGCTTGGACCGCGAGTTCAGTTGCCCCGCTTCTTCTTGCCCCGCGCGACCTCGGTGGCCAGGGCATCCAGCCGCGCCGTCCAGAATGCGCGGAAACGGTCCAGCCAGGCGTCCACCTCCGCCAGGGGCGCAGCGTCCATGGCGTAGAGCCGCCGGGCCCCGTCTACCCGCACCGTGGCGAAGCCGCTCTCGCGCAGGACCTTCAGGTGCTGCGAGACCGCCGACTGGGTGATGCCGAACTCGCGCTGGACCACGGCCACTATCTCGCCCGAGGCGTGCTCGCCCTCCGCCAGTAGCTCGAGGATGCGGCGGCGAACCGGGTCGCCAAGGACGTCGAAGGCATGCATCAGCCTCCTGTATAGAACGCAGCCGTGCGCTCGGCCATCCCGCGGGCCACTTCCGGGGCCTCGCCGGCCGCCACGTGGGCCGCGGCCCAGGCCTCGGCGCTCGCACGCATGAAGCCCCTGGCCTCCTCAGAGGCCATCCAGTCGGGGTTGGCTTCCGGGGGGACGGAATCGCCGTTTTCGACGTGGCGGCCCAGGCCCAGAAAGCCCAGGTCCCAGCCCACGCCCGCGGCGCCGGGACCGAATTGGGTCCAGTGCGCATCGATGTCGGCGGCGTGCACGATGTGCTCGAGCGTCAGCCTCGTGCCCTCGCCTTCCCGTGCCAGGCGGACGTTCACCCAGCTCATGCCGCCGCCGAACTCCCAGGTCACGTCGAAGGCCGTGGGCGGGTCGCAGCGAGTGATGCTCCCGCCGGCGTTGTCCTTGAGCTGATATCGACCGCCCAGACGGAGCTCGCCCTCGACGGGCAGGAACCAGCGTGGGATGCGCTCGGCGTTGGTGAGGGCATCCCACAGGTCCTCGGCATCGGTGCGGTAGAGACGGCTGGCAACCACCACGCGGGCCGGCTTGCCCTCGTGCGCGCGCTCGACGAACTCGCGCACCTCGGCGCCAATCGCTCTGTGCAGCATGTGCGGACCTCCCTTTTCCGGGGTTATTACAGACTGGCCTTATATTAGCACACACTTAAATGACTGTGAGACCGCTGGCAGGAAGCTGCGAGGAAGGTCACCAGGCCACTGCACGAAGCCATGGCCATATCGGGCACGCCAGATAAGGAGGCCCCCGAGGCCAGGTCATGGCCGTGGGTCTTCCAGGCATGGGCGTGCTCCGGGTCCAGGAGAACGCTCGCGAGGCCGCTGACGTACCGGCCATGATGAAACCGTGATGAAGCGCGGAGCCCTCCATGCAGAACGTGGAGGGCCCGCCCTCGGATGATGGACACCTCCCGACGCACCGAGGTGGCTCTGATGAAACCTGTCGCTCGCGCCGTGCTGTGCGGTCTCCTGTTGCTGGCCGTCCCCACCGTTGCGCTGGCGGAGGCCGGCACCGGGTCGAGTGTCCTCACCGGAACGGTCATCGACAGCGAGAGCCGGCTGCCCGTCGCCGAGGTCGTCGTGGTCGCGACCTCGCCCGCTCTTCCGGATGAGCGGACGGCGGTAACGGATGCGAGGGGGAACTACCTCATTCCCAGACTGCCACCGGGTGGCTACACGCTCCGATTCGAAAGGGAGCTGTATGTGTCTCACGTCCGGGCGGACATCCAGCTGCGCGAGAAGCGCACGCTCCGCGTCACGGCGGAGCTGGTTCTCGAGGCACGCAGGGAAGAGGCCGCCTACTTGGGCCTCCAGCCCATCACCGACGTGGGCGCCACGAGCACAAGTGTCACCGTGGACGAGGAGTTCCTCCGGCGCATTGCCATGGCACGGCCCTCCCTGGAGGAGGATGCGCCATGCACACCCTGTGAGTCGAGCTTCGTCTGCGCCTGGTGTGAGGCAGGCGGCGCGCCGCGCAGGTCCCTCCAGGGTGAGCCGGGATTCTGATGCGTGGTCACACCGGGAAGGACAACGTGAACCGTGCTCCGCCGAGCTCCGAGCCGAGGGCGGCGACGCTCCCGCCGTGCACTTCCGCGATACGGCGGACAATCGCGAGGCCAAGCCCGAAGCCTGGGCTCTCCTCTGTACGCCCGTCGTCGAGGCGGTGGAACGGCTCGAAGATCCGCTCCCGCTCCGCGAGCGGAATTCCCGGCCCATCGTCGTCGACGTGGATGTGAATCGCGCGGCCCTCTCGGGTCAGGCTGATCTGGACCCGTGAACTCGCATACCTCAAGGCGTTCAGTATCAAGTTCGACGTCGCGCGCTCGACGAGCCGGGCTTCGACGCGAACGACGAGCGGCTCCGCGCAGGGCACAGGGGCGACAATTGCCGCCCTTCCAGGCACGATGGTGAGAGTCTCGCAGAGCGCGGCGAGGACCGGGCGCACGTCCACCGCAGCCCCGGCCGGTGCGCGGCGCCCCTTCAACCGCACGTAGGAGAGCAGCTCATCGATGAGCTGCTCGAGTTCCTCGAGACTGCGCTCCACCCGCTCGAACGCGTGTTCGCGCTCGTCGGGCTCGACCGCTTCGCGCGCGAGCGCAAGGCCGAAGTGCAACCGCTGGGTCGGGGCTCGGAGCTCGTGCGACGTGATGTGGAGGAGCTCTTCTCGCATGGCAATCGAGCGCTGGAGCTCTTCGCCCATGTGGTTCAGCGCCGTCGAGAGCGCACCAATGACGTCGCGTGAGCCAACCACGGCCCGCGCGTCGAGCTCCCCCTTCCCGAGCGCCTCGGCCGTTCGCCGCAAGTCCAGGAGCTGCCGGCGGACGGGGCGCAGGAGCGCGAAGACGCCGAGTGAGAGCCCTCCTACGAAGAGGAGGAAGAGCGCGGCGCCGCGCGCGCCGCCAAGCGGGAACATGAGGGGCAAGGGCCCTACCTGAAGGACGTGCCCGGTCCCTTCGATGCGCGCATAGAGTACGGACTCGAACACGGGGCCCGCCCGCACGACCTCCCCGCCATCGAGGCGTCCGAAAGCGGCGTCGCCGAGCAGTGCTTCCGCCCGGGGGATGATTGCGACGGGCACCCCGAAGCGCTTCGACGCCCGCTCGGCGGGACCTCCAAAGTCGTGGTACTGGCTGTAGCGCTCTTCGAACATCTCGGCCATCAACGCGACCGGCACCGCGAAGCTGGCTTCGATGTTCCGCGCGAGCTGCGCGTTGATACGAGGGATGACGAACGCCTGGGCGGTGAGGCCGGCGAGCAGCACACCCGCGAAGATGTGGAGATAGACGCGGAGGAAGAGCCTGTCCACGGGTCAGCTCACTGTGTAGAGGTAACCGACCCCGCGGACCGTCTTGATGGCATCCGCCTCGCCGGAGGCTTCGCGCAGCTTGTGGCGAAGCCGGGAGACCCTGAGGTCGACGGAGCGATCGATGTCGTCCTGCTCCACGCCCCGGAGCCGCTGGTACATGAGCTGCCGGCTCACGACCTGTCCCGCATGGGCCATGAGCAGGAGGAGCACGTCGAGTTCGCCAGAGGTCAGGTCGAGCTCCTTCCCACGCAGCCAGGCTGTCCGCCGTGTGGAGTCGACCGTGAGCTCGCCGACGCGAAGGGGCGTGCCATCCGGCTGGGGGGGCGTGCTCGTGCGGCGCAGGAGCGCGCGCAGCCGAGCAAGGAGCACGCGGGGACGGACCGGCTTCGGCAGGTAGTCGTCGGCGCCGCTCTCCAGACCCACGACCTCGTCCACCTCGGCGCCACGTCCGGTCAGCATGAGGATCGGGCCCGGATAGGCGCCGCGCAGCTCACGGCAGACTGCGAAGCCATCCTTGCCGGGGAGCATCACATCGAGCACCACGAGGTCGGGCCGCGTGGCGAGGATCCGCGTCACCGCGCGTTCGCCGCTGCCTTCGCTCTCGGCGCTGAAACCGTGCAGTCGCAGGTAGTCGGCAATCATTGCCGTGAGTGCCCGGTCGTCGTCCACGATGAAGACGCTCGGTGCCGACGTGGATGTCTGACTCTTCTTCTCCATGGACGCCGGTGCTCCCGGATGGAGCATAGCCGAATCGTTGCGAGCACGTCCGCGCCAGCTCCATTTGTATCGCTTCGTATCCTCCCCAAAGCCTCGTTGTTCCATGTGCCATCGTCCAGCGCACCCACAGGAGGATGCCTTGTCAAAGCAAGCCAGTCGCGAGCGCGTGATGAGCAGCCCGGCGAAGCCCCAGCCCGCCCCGGAGTGCATACCCACCACGGATGCACTCATCTATGGGGAGACGCTCTACCTCAACAAGGTACGTGGCGAAGCGCCTCTGTGGCTCTCGGGTGGGCGCAGCGATCAGCAAGCCCAGGTGTACACGCTCGACGGCGAGGGCGGCATGGAGGAGGAGAGCTATCGTTGGACCGTGATGAAAGAGCGCGACACCGTGGGCAGCGGGCCCGTGAGCTATGGCGACGCGATCTATCTCAAGGTGGGCGGCAAGGAGCAGCGGTGGCTCTCAGGCGGCCGCGGCAACGACCAGAAGCTGGTGTGCACGCGCGACGGCGAGGGAGGCTCGAAGGAGGAGAGCTACCGCTGGACCGTGATGCAGGACCTCGACACCGTGGGCAGCGGCAGCGTCAAGCGAGGGAGTGCCATCTGCCTCAAGGTGGGCGGCAAGGAGCAACGGTGGCTCTCAGGCGGTCGCGACAACGACCAAAAGCTGGTCTTCACGCTCGACGGCAGGGACGGAAAGGCCAGGGACAGCTACTTCTGGACCACGGAACCGGTGAGCTACTCCCGCTCGTTCGCGGTCTTCGCCGAGGACTCCCCCGAGACGAAGAGGATGAAAGTGGGAGGAATGCACACGCGCGTGTTCACCCGCGTGGAGGCGCGCTCGCCGGACAACGCCATCCAGCTCGACCTTGCCACAGGCATCATCACGCTTCCGCCAGGCACGTACCACATCACCGGATTCTCGACGACGGCCTATCTGTATCCGCCCGACGAGGGCGAGACGCTGGATGGGATGATACAGAACAAGAAGCTGGCGAACGGCGGGTACTGCCGGCTGCGGCTCGCCGGAGGTGTTGCGGAGGACATCCCCAACGAGGAGGCCATCGCCGTCGGCAGCATCAGCACCGCCAACACGATACCCAGTCTGATTGAGACCTATTTCACCACGAACGTCGACGCCCAGATCCTCATGGAACACCAGTCCGGCAACACGGAGCAGGTCGCGGACGTCGTGCTGCGAGCCAATCCGAACGAGTCGCCCTGGCATGTCTTCGCGCATATCTGCATCTCCCGCTTGTAGGCCCCTGCCCCGAGGCGCACGGACCCGCGAGACATGATCGGCGGCCGTGGGCCGTGAGGTGCGGAAGTCGCACCGCAGCGGCTCAGCGGGCCGTGCGTGCTCCCGGCAACAGGCGGACCAGCAAGGCCGCCAGCGCCGAGGCAGTCGCCAGCAGCGTCACCGCCACCCATCCCCACCGGGCCAGCACGAGGCTGCCGCTCGCCGCGCCGATGGACATGCCGATGAACATGCCGACGAACAACACCGCGTTGAGCCGGCTGCGCGCTGCGGGGTCGATGCCGAAGACAATCGTCTGATGCGCCACGAGCGTCATCTGGACGCCGAGGTCGAAGCCAATCGCGCTGGCGGCGAGCAGCCACAGCCGTGCGTTCGGTTCGAGCCACGGCGACGCAAACAACGTGGCGAACGAGAGGGCGGTCAGTCCGGCGCCCAGGCGCGTGACCACTTCGGGGCCGAAGCGGTCCGCGATGCGGCCCGCCACCGGCGCGCCCAACGCCCCCGCCGCACCGGCCAGGCCGAAGGCACCGGCGGCCGCGCTGCCCAGGTGAAACGGTGCACCATGCAGCATCACCGCGAGGGTGGACCAGAACGCGCTGAAGCCCACCGAGAGCAGGCCCTGCGCCAGCGCGGCCCGGCGCAGGGCGCCGTGCCTGCTCCAGAGGCGGGTGAGCGAACCGAGGAGGGCGCCATACGAGAGCGTGCTGGTCGGGCGGAAGCGCGGCAGGCCGCGCCAGGCCGCCACGCCAATCAGGGCCACGCTGGCGGAGGCCATCAGGTACATGGCGCGCCAGCCGAAGTGCTCGGCGACCACACCACTGATGACGCGGGAGAGCAGGATGCCGAGCAGCAGGCCGGTCATCACCGTGCCGACCACCTTGCCGCGCTCGCGCTCGGGGGCCAGGGTCGCGGCGGCCGGCACGATGTCCTGCGCCAGGGTCGCCGTCAGGCCGATGGCGAAGCTCACCGCCAGCAGCAGGCCGATGCCCGGAGCGACGCTGCCCAGCAGCAGCACCCCGCTCAGCAGGGCGGCCTTGATGAGGATGATGCGGCGCCGGTCGAAGCGGTCGCCGAGAGGCGTCAGCAGCAGGATGCCCAGCGCGTATCCCAGTTGGGTGAGCGTGGGCACGAAGCCCACCGCCGTGTCCGAGGCCCCGATGGTGGCCCCCATCACCCCCAGCATCGACTGGCTGTAGTAGATCGATGCCACCGACAGCCCAGCGCCCGCGGCCAGCAGCAGGCGCAGACCGCTCGACAAGGGCTCGCTGCCTCCGTGGCTGGCGGTCGCGAGCTGAGACGGACTGGCCGTAGCGGCGGAGACCGCTGCGGGCATGCTGCGGTTGCCGGCGGCTTCATGTACGGCACGAATGAAGGACATGTTGTTCACCCCTGGCGGTGCGAGACGAGAGAAGTGTGCGCCCGAGGGATGGAGGTCGGTAGTAGCGCGCTCCGCACATCGGTTATACGTCCCGCGTATGCCAAACTCCTCGAAGCCGGCTCGGCCGCGCGGTTCCCAGCAGAGGGTCCTCCCACCCGCGGCGCCAGCCACCACCGACCGGCTCGAGCTGATGCAGACCTTCATCCGCATCGTCGACGCCGGGAGCCTGTCCTCCGCCGCAGCGCAAATGGGCACCACGCAGCCGACGGTGAGCCGCCGGCTCCAGGCGCTGGAGCGCTCGCTGGGGCTGCGGCTGCTTCAGCGCTCCACCCATGCGATGAAGCTCACCGAAGACGGCGTACGCTGCTACGAGCGCGCGAAGGAGCTGCTTGCCAACTGGGAGATGTTCGAGGCCGACCTGCGTGGCGCGAGCGACGAACCGGAGGGCACGCTGCGCGTCGTGGTGCCCCATGCGTTCGGGCAGCAGTTGCTGGTGGAGCCGCTGACGGAGTACCTGAATCGCCACACGCGGGTATCGGTCGAATGGCTGCTGCACGACCGGGCGGTGGACTTCATCGCGGACGGTATCGATTGCGCAATCCACGTCGGCGAGGTGCATGACCCCAGCGTGGTGGCGATCCGCGTGGCCGAGGTGCCACGCATCGTCGTGGCCGCGCCGTCGGTGCTGGCGGGCGTACCCGTGCCGACCCATCCCGACGAGCTCGCACGGCTACCCTGGCTGTCGCTGCGCACGTTCTATCGCAACGAGCTATCGCTGACCCACGTGGCCACCGGCGAGGTCCAGCCCATCGTCTTCCAGCCGCGCCTGAGCACGGACAGCCTCTACGCTCTCCGCAGCGCCGCGGTGAAGGGCCTCGGCGTCTGCGTAGGGTCGGCCTGGGTGCTGAACGAGGACATCGTGCGTGGCCGGCTCCTGCACCTGGTGCCGCACTGGCGGGCCGCGCCCTTGCCGATGTACCTGCTCTATCCGTATGCGCGGTTCCACCCGGCGAGGCTGCGCAGGTTCGTGGAGTTGATGAAGGAGACGATTCCGTCGGCCCTGGCCGTGGCAACGCACGCGGGCTGAGCCTCCTACCTGCCCGTGCCAGCAGGACCTGGTGCTCCTCGAGCCGCTGGAGGAGGCGTCCACCTATCACCTGGAGCGCCTCATCCGTTTCGACTGGTGAGGCCCGTGTCGGCCGCGCACGCGGGGCACGGCCGACACGCGACTCAGGGCGTCATCAGCACCCGCACTTCACCCGCCGGAAGTCGGCCAGGACAAGCCACTCGGTGCACGTCTGCCCCAGGGGGTTGGAGCACACGCGGTACTTCTGGGTCGACTGGAAGGTGGCGCCCAGCGGGATGTTCTGACACGGCCCCTCGGTGCAGTCCCGGACGTAGCAGGGGCTGAGGCCGTATTCGGGATCACAGGAGGTGGGACCACAATCCGACGTGGCGGACCAGGCGCTACAGGCGCCATACCCAGCGGCCACACACTGATTGTAATTGTCCTGCTGGCAGGCATCCGCAAGCCCGAGCAGAACCTCGGCCTCCGCCTGCGAGGACGTCAGGGCTTCAGCGCCCTCTTCCGGAAGCCGCTCGTCCACGGGACCACAGCCAGCCAGCAAGGCCAGTACAACCGATCCAACCAACACTCCGAGCTTGCGCATACATGTCACCCCAAGGCTCCCGCCGCCAGGAGCCAGGCCCGCCTGCTCTCGTCAAGAGACAGGTCGTCGTTGTCGTGTCTGGGAAGGCGGCCCGCCCTGAGGGAGCAGGTCCCGGCGCCCAAACTCTCACAACTTTCGTTTGGCTGACAATGGTAATTGTCAGACGCAACTATTGCGCTTGGGCCAAGGGAGTCTGGCTGCAGCAATCCAGTGATATGGAATCAAATGGCGTGACTGTAGACTTGTTCAATGACTCCACACCTCTGTGAATAGGGTGGAGTGGGCCGCGCGGCCGTGCCCGACGGCCCCCTCCCCGAAGGTGCTCCAGTCCCTGGCGAGCCGGGGCGGCTACACGGGGCCGATTGACGGCATCCCCGGCACCAACACGTACGCGGGCCTGGCGAACCTCCTGGACTGACGCCGAAGCCCCCTGACCACGGCCCGGAGCGACACCTCCGGGCCGTGTCGGTCGGGGCAACCGCCAGGCCTCGGACGACTCCCCTGCCCCGCCGAGAGCTGAGCGGGGGCGCCACTGGGGGCTGGCGGCACAGAGCGGGCCCCTGTGCCGCCACCACCGCGGGCGGCTGCGTCATCGCCCCGCGTGAAGCCTGACGCCTACGGCCGGCGCGCCTGGCTGTTCAGGTAGTCGGCATGCCACGCCGCGGGCAGGGCGGCCAGCAGGTCCGCCGGGACGGGCAGGTGCTTCTGCCGCTCCAGGTCCGTCTGCATCCGCGCGTCACCCACCACGAAGCCGTTGGCGATGAGCGTGTGCTCCTTCGCGCCCACGTCCACGAGCTCCGCGTCCGTGCCCAGGGTCAGGTTGTAGACCTGTCCCTTGTAGGGCACGCGCTCCACCGCGGTCAGCGCCGCCTCGCCGTCGCGGGTCAGCAGCACGTCACCCGCTGCGAGCTCACCCGCCGCCACGACGCCGCGGGTGCGGCTCACCATGGGGTGGCGGTTCGTCACGAGCACGCCGCGGCCCTTGCCTGCCTTCAGGCGCACCAGGGGCTGGGACTCGGTGCCCTTCGTCACGGTGGTCACCGTGAGGGCACGGCCGCCCACGTGCGTGAGCACCTGGTCACCTACCTGCACCGACTCCACCGGGACGGACTTCCCATCCGCCCGCAGCACGCGCGTGCCCGCCGCGAGGCAGCTGTTCTTGAAGTCCAGCACCGCCAGCCGGCGGAAGCCCAGGCGCTTCACCGGGCTGAAGCCGCCACCCGCGCGGGGGCACGTCGCATTCACGGTGGTGAAGGCCTGCATCGCCACGTCCTGCTCGTGCCCGAGGCAGTCCGTGCCCAGGTCCATCAGGCCGTTGAAGGGCAGGCTGGAGGCGTCCACGCCCGCGCCCAACGGCAGGCTGCCCGTGAGCACCACCTGGCCCGGCACCGCCGCGACGTTGGCCACCTTGCAGCGGCCGCCCGCGCTCAGGAGGATGATGCTCACCTCGCTCGTCACCGACTGCACGGTGCAGGAGGACGGAAGGCCCGTCACGTAGGTGCCCTGCGCCGGCAGGTACAGCTTGCTGCTGCTGAACGTGCCCGGCGTGGGCCAGTACGCCGCCGTGTCCGGCGTCCACCGGCGCGCGGTGAGCGACGTCGGCGCATTCACCGCCGCCACGCCCGTGTAGCCGCCCGCGAAGGCGACGACGTTGCCGGCGGTGTCCTTCTTCGCCAGCGCGTAGTCGCAGTCCATCGCGCCCGTCGCCGAGCCGCGCTCCAGGCAGGTACGGATGGCGTTGCCCGCGAGGTTGCCACCGATGAGCTCCCTCGGATGGTCGAAGTTCAGGCCTGGGGGCAGCAGCAGCACCGTGGTGTCCGCGGTGGAGTAGAACGTCTCCATGCGGCCGCTGGCCTCGTCATAGGCCATGCCCATCGAGTCGTAGAACAGGACCCGGTCCGGCCCCGCGTCCAACACCACGTCCAGCGGGTCCGTCTCCAGCGTCTTGGCGAGGTAGGCCTCCGTGGCGGTGGTGGCCAGGAGCTGGAACTCCTGACGCTCGGGCGTCGTGGAGTAGGCGTTGAAGTCCACGTACGAATAGTCCGCGCCGCCCGCGCAGGTGATGTAGCCCGAGCCCTGGAAGGTCGTCGCGCTGGTGCCATGGGCGACCTCCTCCAGCGGCAACAGGTGGGCGCACCACTCGGCGGTCGTCTGGGCTGCCTGGACGGTACCGCCGGCCTTCTCCGCGAGCACGCGCTCACGCTGCTGCGCCAGGCTGGAGAACAGCCGGGGCGAGTTGGCCAGGTTGTTGCCGGCCGACTCCAGGCGCTTCAACACGAAGGCGTATTGCTTCGCGTCGCCCAGGTCGAGCGGCATCTGTGTGCCGGCGTGGTGCTGCTTCCATTCGGCGTACAGCTTCGCCATCTGCAGCGAATCCGTGGACCGTTCCTGGCGCACGGCGGCTGGCGGCGTTTCGCGCGCCGGCTCGGCCGTGCAGCCGGCCATCAAGGGAGACGTGAGCGCCATCGCCGACAGGGCGAGGCGCTTCCAGCGGGAGGTGACAGGGAGCATCGCAGGGGACTCCGGAACCGGAAGCCCCGCCCACCATGGGTCATGGCTCCGGTTCACTCACAGTGTATTGCAGCAGTATCCAGGTGTCCCCTGAAATCAGGTTTATGAAAGTCACAACCGTGTGGCTGGGATTGGCGCGCTGGCGCGAGGGATTGAGACCTTTTTCGGTTACGCCCGGGCGGAACCGTGACGCAGAAGGCCACAAACGGAGGGACGGGGGGGCCGGCCTGCTGGTGACGGTGCGCGCTCCGGGCCCTGGAGAACGCTCGACCCGACTGGTGTTAGTCTCGTACTCCCCGTGCGGCCCAGGAATGGGGCCAAGCGGTCACCGAGAGGAGTCCGAGCATGTCTTCGCGTCGCATTCATCATTCATGGGGTGTCGCCCTGTTGCTCACGCTCGCCACGGCCGTGCTGGCCGAGGCGCCCACCGAGGAGCCCGTCTCCCGCGAGGAGTCCACCCCGGAGGCCTCGCTGCTCACGTGCGAGGCAGCCCGCTGTGGCGCGGATTGGATGTGCGAGGACATGTGTCCCACCGCGGAGACCGCGGTCTGCGTCAACTTCTACTGCCAGTACACGTACCCGCCCGGGGGCGGAGGTGGAGGCGGTGGGAACCCTGGCTCGACCTGTACGGGCTACCGGTGCGGCGGCGACTGGAACTGCGTCTGCGAAGGCCTGCAGGGCTACTGCGGACCCAACTCCATGTGCGTCTTCTGAGCGGAGCCGGCCCCCGCGCTCCAACCCGCCCCCTGGCCCGGGCTCCGCGAGGGGAGCCCCGTTTCGGGTATCCTTCCCAGGCACGTCTGCGAAGAGGAGAGGATTGAGGCCTTGGCCACGTTGATTCCAGCCCTCAACCAGTGCCTGGGTCGCATGCAGGCGGGGGAAAAGCGCTTTGCTCGCCGCCTCGAGGAGAAGCTCGAGGACGACTACCTCCTCTGGTACGACGTGCCGGTTGGAGCAACGGGCCATCACCCCGACTTCATCGTCCTCCACCCGCGGCGGGGAATTCTCGTCCTCGAAGTGAAGGACTGGCGACGTGAAGCCATCCAGGCCTTCGACAAGGCCGGTGCCACGCTCCTGACCAGCAACGGGCCCAGGCGCGTGGCCAACCCCTTCGAGCAGGCGCGCGTCTATGCGCAGGACATCGAGACCCTGCTGGCGCGGGACCCGGCGCTCACGCACGTGGGCGGCGGCTTCCAAGGCAAGCTGAGCCTGCCCTGGAGCTACGGCGTCGTCCTCTCCAACATCACCCGCCGCCAGTTCGACGAAGGGAAGCTGGGCGAGGTCCTTCCCGCCCACCGCGTCCTCTGCAAGGACGAGATGACGGAGGAATTTCCTCCCGAGGCCTTCCAGCAGCGGCTCTGGGCCATGTTTCCCTGGCAGCGGGAGCGACCGCTCACCCTGCCCCAAATCGACCGCATCCGCTGGCACATCTTTCCCGAGCTGCGGCTGGGAGGCACGCAACTGGACCTCTTCGCGGAACCGGATGCCGAGGCGACACTGCCAGACCTCCTCCACATCATGGACCTGCAACAGGAGCAGCTCGCGCGCAGCCTGGGCGAGGGGCACCGGGTGATTCACGGCGTCGCGGGCTCGGGCAAGACGATGATTCTGGGATTCCGCTGCCTCCAACTGGCCAGGGTGCTGCGGCGGCCGGTGCTCGTGCTCTGCTTCAACCGGGCCCTGGCCGCCTGGCTCGAGCAGACGATGGCAGCACGTGGGCTCGAGCACCAGGTGAGGGTCCGGAACTTCCATGCCTGGTGCCGGGAGCAGCTGGTGCACTTCCAGGCGGGCCTGCCGCCCGAGGGGCTCGCTCCCGGCGACTACGCCGAACAGCTCGCTCAGCGGGTCATCCGCGCCACGGACCGGGGACTCATTCCGCGTGGACAGTATGGCGCGGTGCTGGTGGACGAAGGACATGACTTCAAGCCGGAGTGGTTGAAGCTGGTGGCGCAGATGGTCAGCCCGGAAACCAACTCCCTCCTGGTGCTGTACGACGACGCCCAGTCCATCTACCGCCGCGAGCGGTTCAGCTTCCGGAGCGTTGGAATCCAGGCCCAGGGGCGCACCACCATCCTGCGGCTCAACTATCGCAACACGGCCGAGATTCTTCGCTTCGCCGCGGCGTTCGCCAAGGACGTCCTCCAGCCAGAAGACGCGGACGAGGACGGTATTCCCCTCGTCCTCCCTCAAACAGCCGGGCGGCAGGGCCCTCCACCTCGGCTGGTGTCCCTTCCGAGTCTGCGGGAGGAGGCCGACTACGTGGCCGGCCACCTCCGTCAACTGCACACGGAGGGTTTCCGCTGGAGCGACATGGCGCTGCTGTACCGGAGCTCCGAGGTGGGCGAGGCCGCAACCCAGCGCCTCGCGCACGCGGGCGTCCCCTTCCAATGGGTGGGAAAGCACACGCGCCAGTCTCCCCTCGATGCCCGGCAAGACTCCGTGAAGGTGCTCACCGTCCACGCCAGCAAGGGACTGGAGTTCCCCGTCGTCGCCATTCCGGGCCTGGGCCGTCCGCACTCCAGGGCGGAGAGCCCCAAGGAGGAAGCCCGGTTGCTCTATGTGGCGATGACGCGAGCCATGGAGCGCCTCGTCGTCACCCAGGCGCAGGCCGCCGCGCCCCACCCCCTCGCCACCGCGAGGTGAACGCGGGACGGGCAGACACGAACCCGGGTTGCGGTGCACGCCGCTACTTGCTCACCGCGATGGACTTCCGGAAGAGCGCCAGGCTGTAGACGAAGAACCCCACGCCCACCGCGCCTACCATCAGGAACTGGCTCCAGACGGCTCCCAGTCCCCCGCCGCGGTAGATGATGATCTGCGAGAAGCTGACGAAGTGCCGGGAAGGCAGGAGGTAGGTGACGTACTGCAGCCACTTCGGCTGGCTCTCGACGGGAGTGCTCCCACCCGAAAGCAGCATCAACACCAGGATGACGAGGATGATCAGCAGCGCGAACTGCGCCATCGAACGTGAAATCGTCCCCAGGAAGATGCCGAGCGCCGTGGCGAAGAACAGGTAGAGCACGACGCCGACGAACCACAGCACCACCGAGCCGGCGAACGGCACCTCCAGCACCATGTCCACGACCAGGAGGAGCGAAGCCCCGGTCGCGACGAGAATCACGAGGCTGTTGGCCCAGACCTTCGCCATCGCGATTTCGAACGAGGTCAGCGGCATCACGAGCAGGTGCTCCAGCGTTCCGTGTTCGCGTTCGCGGATGACCGCGGCGCCCGTCAGGACGACCGTGAGCAGGGTTATCTGATTGATGATGGCCACCACGCTCTTGAACCAGGACGATACCCCGTTGGGGTTGAAGAGCTTGCGAACGACCAGGTTGACGGGTTTCGGCCCCGTCACCTCAGCGCGACTGAGAAAAGACGAGATCCGGTCGTTGATGATGTTCTTGATGTAGCCGGAGCCGATGCCCGCCTGCTGCATGGCGGTCGCGTCGATGTTCACCTGGATGTCCGGATTGCGCCCCGCGCGCAGGTCATGCTCGAAGCGGGGCGGAATCACGACGACGAACATGAACCGGCCTCTGTCCATGTCCGCCTGGACAGCATCGGGGGAGATGACTTCAGGCAGCTTGAAACGGGGTGGATAGAAGGCGTTGAGCAACTCCTTGGACAACGCGGACCCGTCCTCGTCGACGAAGGCAATCGATGCGTTGTTCACCTCGCTCGAGGTCCCCGTGGCCTGGACATAGATTGCCAGGGTGAACGCATAGATGACGAATACAACCATCACCACGTCGCTCAGCAGGCTGCGAAGCTCCTTGAGCCCGAGCCACAGAATGTTCAGCAGCGAGTTCACCCCTATTTCTCCTGCTTTCTCAAGCCGACGACACTGATGGCCAGGAGAATGGGAATACACACGGCCAGGAAGGCGACATCCCGCATGAGGAGACCCGCCCCCAGTCCCTTCGTGAACGCGCCCAGACTGGCGTGCATGTAATAGGAGGCCGGCCAGATGGAACCGACTATCAAGGCGCCGCCCTGCAGCGTGGAGACAGGCTGCAACAAGCCGGAGAACTGGATGGTCGGCACGATGGTCAGGATGGCCGTGACGAAGACGGCGGCGACCTGGCTACCGGTAAATGTCGAGGTCACCATCCCTAGGCCTGTCGTCGCCGCGACGTAGAACAGCGTGCAGAGCGTCAACATCAGGAAGCTGCCCTTGATCGGCACACCGAAGACGGTCAGCGCCAGGGCGGTCAGGATGAAGAAGTTGGCCATGCCGATGGCGATGTACGGCAGCTGCTTTCCGAGCAGGTACTCCAGCTTCCCCGTGGGCGTGACATAGAAGTTGATGATCGACCCCAGCTCCTTCTCGCGCACGATGCTGACCGTCATGAGAATCGCCGGTATCAGCAGCAGCAGCAGCGCCGGGACACTCGGCACGATGGAATAGACACTCTCGAACGTTGGATTGTACAGGAATCGCTCTTCGATATTGGCCGTGTGCTTCTGAGCACCGGCCGTCTGGAAGCCGCTCGCGGGATCCCGCAGCAACCCGTTGTGGACGCCCTGGACATATTGCTCGACGGTGTCCCCACGGAAGGTCATGGCGCCATCCACCAGCGCCAGCACCTCGGGTCCGGAGCCCCGGCGAAAATCCAGACCGAACCGGGGCGGAATCTCCAGCACCACCGAGACATCGTCTGACTGGAGCCGGCGGAGCGCCTCGTCCGCGGATTGGGCCGGCGGAGTCGAGGCGAAATAGCGTTCCACCGCGCCGAATTGTTCGAGATACGCACGACTCTCTGGCGACTGGTCGAGGTCCAGCGTGGCAAAACGGATGTTCTCGACGTCGGTCGTGATGCCGAAGCCGAAGACGAGCATCAGCACCGCCGAGCCGACAAAGGCAAACGTCAGCCGGACCTTGTCGCGGAGGATCTGGATGGTCTCATTGTGGGCGTACGCGAGCAGCCGGCCGAGCCGCAGCCGGAGGCCGGCCCGGTCCGGTCGCGCGGCCTTGGGTGGGGCGACGGGCGCTTTGGCCGCGGGCTCCGGGACGGGAGGGGGGGCCTTGCTCTCGGTGCGCGCCGCTTCGGCAATGGCGTCCTCCATGTAGGCGATGAAGGCGGTCTCCAGGCTGTCGGCGTTCCGTGCCTCGATCAGCTTCTGGGGAGCATCCGCCGCCAACACCTTGCCCGCGTTCATGAGGGAGATCCGGTCGCAGCGCATCCCCTCGTTCATGAAGTGCGTCGTCACGAAGATGGTGACGCCCTGCTTCCGCGACAGGTCGATCAGCAGCTCCCAGAAGCTGTCCCGGGCGACCGGATCGACTCCCGACGTGGGCTCGTCCAGGATGAGGATCTGCGGCCCGTGCAGCACGGCGACGGCCAGCGAGAGCCGCTGGCGCAGCCCCATCGGCAGCGCATCGGCCAACGCATCCAGATGCGCGCCCAGTCCGAATCGCTCTACCAGCTCCTCGATGCGCGCCTTCGCCTGGTCTGGCGGCAGATGGTAGAGCCGGGCATGCAGGACCAGGTTCTGATGGACGCTCAGCTCGCCGTAGAGCGAGAAGGCCTGCGTCATGTAACCCAGGTTCTTGCGTACCTCCATGCTTCCGGCCTCGACGGAGTGGCCGAAGAGCTTCGCAGACCCTTCCGTGGGGGGGAGCAGGCCGGTCAGCATCTTCATCGTCGTGGACTTGCCGCAACCGTTGGAGCCCAGGAAGCCGAAGATTTCACCGCGCTCAATCGACAAGGTGACGTGGTCGACGGCGGTGAAGGTACCGAAGCGGCAGGTCAGCCCCTCGGCCTCGATGGCCAGCTCCGCATTGCCCGGTGCACGTGGCGGGATGATGATTTCCTTATGTCCCTTGCGCTTCTCCTCGGGCAGCAGCGCGATGAAGCACCGGTCCAGGTCCTGCGTCCCCGTGCGCTCCATCAGCTCCGCGGGGGACCCTGTCGCCAGCACGCGCCCCGCGTCCATGGCCACGATCCAATCCCACTGCTGCGCTTCGTCCATGTAGGCCGTGGAGATGATGACGCTCATCCCCGGGCGCCCTACGCGAATATCGTCGATGAGCGTCCAGAACTGCCGCCGGGAGAGCGGATCGACGCCGGTCGTGGGCTCGTCGAGGATGAGCAGATCCGGGTCATGGACCAACGCGCCGCAGAGCCCCACCTTCTGCTTCATTCCCCCCGAGAGCTTGCCGGCGGGACGGGCCGCGAACTTGCCCAGTCCCGTGGCCTCGAGCAGCTCCGGGACGCGCACCTTGCGCTCCGCGGCTGACAGCCCGAAGAGCCGGGCCATGAAGTCGACGTTGTCGTAGACGCTGAGCTCCAGATAGAGGTTCTTGCCCAGCCCCTGCGGCATGTACGCGATTCGCGGGCCCACCGCGCGCCGGTGCCGGACGTCGGCGATGTCCCCGTCCAGGACAGTCACCCGTCCTTCCTGCATCTTCTTGGAGCCGGCGACCAGGGCCATCAGCGTCGACTTGCCGACGCCATCCGGCCCCACGATGCCCACCATGATGCCGCTGGGAATATCCAGCGAGATGCCGTCGAGCGCCACGACGCTGCCGTAGCGGTGGGTCACGCCCTGGATGGAGACCACGGGCCTGTTGGCGGAGCCGCCCGGCGAGTCTGGAGACGCGGATGAGACCATTGGCTGAACCCTCCCGGGTCACCGGGCTAGTTGGAATCGGGTTCAGCCTTGATGACGTTCTGCAATTGGGCAGGCCAGGGGGTGGCGGGGTCCACCTTGACGTAGCCGACCCCGCGAATGCCTGTCTTGATGCGCTCGACATAGCGGCCGGCCAGTTCCCGGGGGACCTGGAGCTTCACCCGGAACACCAGCTTCTCCCGCTCGCTCTTCGTCTCGACCTGCTTGGGGGTGAACTGCGCTTCCGGGGACACGAAGGAGACATACCCGGGGATCGATTGCTCGGGCTCGAAGTCGACGGTGAGGCGCGCTTCGGAGCCAATCTTCAATCTGGCGGCCTCGCTGGCCGGGAGGAATATCTCCATGTAGACGTCTTCCAGGTTCACGAGCGTCAGCGCCGGTCCACCGGGCGCGAGCACCTCGCCGGGCTCGGCGAGGCGATAGAGGACTCTTCCCGTCACGGGAGACTTGAGCGTCGCGTCGGCGATGCGCGTCTGAACCGTCTCAGCATTCGCTCGCGCGACCTCAATCTGCTCCTTGGAGGTCTTCAGCATCGCTTCCGCTTCCGCCAGGGTGGCCCTGGTGGTCGCCAGCTGGCTCGTTCGAACGTCCAGATCCCGCTGCGAGCCGGCGCCCTGCGCTACCAGCTTCCGGGCGCGAGCGACCTCGATGGAGGCAAGCTCGATTTCACTCTTCTGCTTGACGATCGACGCATGGGACACCGCCAGGCGTTCCTCCGCGGCCGCGACGTTCGCATGGGCTTCCGCCAGAGTGGCCTCCAGCGTGTTGGTGTCCAACTGCACCAGCACCTGGCCCGGCTTGACGAGGTCGCCCTCGTTGACAAGGATTCTTTCCACCCGCAGGGGTTCCTTGGCGGCGACATCGACCAGCTTCGCCTCGATTCGGCCGTTACCCGAGACGATTCCCTCTGGCAGCTCGGATTGCTTCCCCTTCCAGTACCGAAAGCCGATGAACGCGGCGACCGCGATGGCGATCAACCCAATGACCCACTTCGTCTTCCCTTTCGGGTTCTTGGGCATGGCAGACCCTCTATTGCTTTCCCGGTGGCGAGCTGTTCTTTGTTTCCTGCGCTCGCGGCTTGGACAACATGTCGCCCCAGTCAGTCCGCTTATCCATCTCGCGTTGCATCGGCTCCGGCACGACGGGCTGGTTCTGACGCACCTCCCAGCCGCCGCCCAGCGCCTTGTACAGGGCGACCAGATTCGTGGCGATGGAGGAGTTCGTCTGGGCAAGGTTGTTCTGCTGCTCCAGGAGCGAGCGTTGCGCTTCCAGCACGCGCTGGAAATCCACGGCGCCTTCCCGGTACTGCACCAGGGAGAGCTCCACCGACCTCTGCGCGGCCTTCACGGCGGCCTGCTCGAACGCCATGGCTTTCTGGGCATTGGCGTAGCCCGTCAGTGCGTCCGCCACCTCCTGGGCCGCCTTGAGCACCGTGTTGCGGTAGTTGACGAGCAGTTGCTGGAACCGCGCGTCTTCGATCCGCACACCATTCTTCAGGCGGCCATAGTTCAGGAAGGGAAAGACAATCCGCGGTCCAAGGGAATAGGCCAGGCTGCCGAGGGAGAAGAGATTGCCGGAGGAGCTGCCGCTGGTGCTCGCCTCGAGTCCGATCGTCCCGAAGATGGAGAAGCTCGGATAGAGCTCCGACTCGGCGATACCGATTCGGGCACACTGCGCGGCGGCATAGAGCTCGGCGCTGCGGACATCCGGGCGCCGCCGCAGAATCTCGGCCGGCATGCCGACAGCCACCGTCGCGGGCGCCATCGGAATCTGCCTGGGGCCCGCCAGCAAGGCCTCCACGTTCCCCGGGGGCTGGCCCAGGAGCGTGCTCAGGGCGTTGCGAGCCTGCTCCAGCCCACCTTCCAGCTGGGGGATGGTGGCCCGGGTGCTCTCCAGCAGGGTTGCGGCCTGCGCCACATCGAGCTCCGAGGTGGCGCCGTTGCTGAAGCGCGACTCGGCGATCCGGAAGCCTTCCTCCTGAATCTTGACGTTCGCCTGGGCCTGTTCGATGAGCACCTCGAACGTCCGGACGACGACATAGGTTCGCGCGACCTCCGCGGTGAGCGAGACGAGGGCGGACTGGTAGTCCGCCACCGACCCGAGCAGGCTGGCGGTTTGCGCCTCCACTCCCCGCCGGTACTTGCCCCAGAAATCCAGTTCCCAGATGGCGTCGAAGCCCAGCTGGTAATCCAGATAGTGGCGGTCGAGGACACCGAAATTGGCCGCATTGGCGCCGTTCTCACTGAGCCCCACCGCGGTTGCGCTGCCGGTGGCCACCTGGACCTGCGGATACTGCTGGCCGGTGACGATGCCCAACTGGGCGCGCGCCTCCACGATCCTCAGACCTGCAATCTGCAGCGGCAGGTTCTGCTGGTATGCGAGCTCGACGAGGCGATCGAGCGCCGGATCACCGAACGACTTCCACCATCGGGTGTCGACCTCGGCCTGCTTCGAGAGTCGCGGGTCGCCCTGGGTGCGCCACTCCTGGGGAACCGCGGCCTCGGGCTTCGTGAAGGTGGGGCCTACCGTGCACCCGGAGAGCGCCGATAGCACGCCGAGCAGCGGCAAGGCGCCGACGAAGGGTGCGAGCCCCGGGTGCATCCCCTGTCTGGTGCTGTCCGTCCCCCGCATTCAAGACACCTCGATGGCAGGGATGATCGACACGTCGCGGAGCGCGGGGAAGTACGAGCTATCCGAATGCCCCGCAGGGCAATCCGCGATGTCCTTTCACCATGGCCTGACACCGACCTGGGGGCGGCCTGATGTCGCCCGCCGCACAGGGTTTGCGTCTCAAGGCTGGCTCCTTCGGCTGTCTGACGCATCCCCCAAGGTGCGCATTGCGCGTGCCGGAGGGCCGCACAACCATGAGGCCATGGCACAAGTCGCTGACACGGAGCCCCTGAAGCGCAAGGACTATGAAAAGGAGCTTCGCAAGCTCCAGGCCCGGCTCTGCCTGCTTCAGGATTGGGTCAAACAGGAGGGAATGCGCGTCATCGTGGTCTTCGAAGGGCGGGACGCCGCGGGCAAGGGTGGCACGATTCGCGCCATCACCGAGCGGGTGAGTCCCCGGGTGTTTCGAGTGGTCGCCCTCCCGGCGCCTTCGAGCCGGGAGAAGACCCAGATGTACCTGCAGCGGTACGTGCCGCATTTTCCCGCGGCCGGCGAAATCGTGATCTTCGACCGCAGTTGGTACAACCGGGCCGGGGTCGAGCCGGTGATGGGCTTCTGTACTCCCGAGGAGCACAAGCGCTTCCTGATAGGCTGTCCCGTCTTCGAGAAGTACATGGTCGACAGCGGAATCATCCTGCTGAAGATCTGGCTCGAGGTCGGCAAGGAGGAGCAGGAGCGGAGGTTCGAAGCGAGGGTTGGCGACCCTCTTCGGCAGTGGAAGCTGAGCCCGATGGACATCAAGTCCTGGACGCGCTGGTACGACTACTCCCAGGCGCGGGACCAGATGCTGGCCGCGACGGACACGCCGCATGCGCCCTGGCACATCCTGCGTTCCGACAACAAAAAGAAGGCGCGGCTCAACTGCATCCGCTTCCTGCTGGAGCAGATTCCCCACAAGCGGGTGAAGCGCGCCAAGGTGAAGCTGCCCCGTCGTTCCATGCGTGGCTCCTACGACGACGACGCCTCGCTCAAGGGGAAGAACTTCATCCCCGACAGGTACTGAGCGTCCGTCCGCACCGGGACGCGGCGCGTTCTCAGTGCGCTGCCTCCAGAGCGAGGTGCGAGGTGCCGTCCTGCTCGAGGAGGGCGGCCGGGTCGGCCACCACGACGTCCGCGCCGTGGCGGCGCAGCTCGGCGGGCCGGCCCAGCCGGTCGACGCCAATGACATAGGCGAAGTGGGCCGCCCGTGCGGCCGCGACGCCGGCAGGCGCGTCCTCGAAGACGACCGCTTCCTCGGAGCCGACCCCGAGGGCCCGGGCCGCCGCGAGGTAGAGTTCGTGGGGCGGCGCGGCGTCGAGCCGCGCGTCGAAGAGGTCCGCGATGCCTGCCGACCGGAGCATCTCGTCGCAATGCCTGCTCGGGGAGACGACCGCGGTCCGAAGGCCGGCCGCGCGCGCCGCCTGGACGTAGCGGACCGCTCCCTCATACGTCTCCACCCGCTCCTGCCGGAGCAGCTCGACCAGGACCGCTGCCTTGCGGTCGTTCAGCGCGCGAACCGTGCTCTCCGGCAGCGCAATGGCGCGGGAGTCGAGAAACGCGCGGAGGTCCTCCAGGGGCGGCTTGCCGTCGAAGTAGCGGCTGTAGTCGCGCACCAGGTCGAAGGGGATGAAGGGCTGCCCCGAGGCTCGCGCACGCTGCACCAGGTAGTAGTCGCACAGCTGCTTCCAGGCCCGGGCATGGAAGCTGGAGGTCTGGGTGAGGACGCCATCAAGACCGAAGAGGCAGGCGCGCGTGCGGGGCGGAAGCCCCAGCCGCGTCCGTGCGCGGGGCGGCTGGCCCAGGATGAAGGCGTCGACCGCGTAGGCGAACCCGTCCTCGTCGTTGGTGCGCGTGACGTGGCGTGCGAACCGTTGGACCTCGGCGCTGGCGTTGCCCATGGCGATGCCAAGGCCGGCGGTGGTCAACATCGGCAGGTCGTTGGACATATCCCCGATGGCCGCGATCTGCTCGAGGGGAATCTCGAGGATGCGAGCGGCCTCACGCACGACCATTCCCTTGTTCGCTTCGGGGTGCGTGACGTCGACATAATAGGGCGTCGAACGTGCCGCCGACGCTTCGGTGCCCAGTCGCATGGCGAGCTCGGCCTCGCAGCGCGCGACCAGCGCGGTGTCCTCGCTCACACCCACGAGCTTGATGGGTGCGTCGAGCACGCGGTGCAGGTCCGCGATGATGACCGGGTCGAACCCGACGTTGTTCCGCTCGCGCGCCACGCGGAACGCCTCGGGGCTTCGGAGGAACCAATCGGCCCCCTGGTATACCCAGACATCCAGGCCGGCCTGGAGCAGGTAGTCGACAGCCGCCCTGGCAACGTCGGGAGGAATCGTCCGCTGCTCCAGCACCGTCGTGAGGTCGGGTTTGACGTACACGCCGCCGTTGAAGGCGGCCAGGGGGTCGGTGAGCTTCAGCGCGGCCACCAGCCCTGCCATCCCGCGCGGCGGTCGCCCGCTCGTGACGGTGAACATGACACCGCTGGCGCGCAGCCGGGCGACGGCCTCGCAGGTTCGCGCGGTGAGGACCTTGTCCTTCGTCACCATGGTCCCGTCCACGTCCGCGATGAGCAACTTGATGGTCATGGCTGTCTCCAGCGCCCGCCCGCTCGCTGCTGCAACCGCGCGCCAGGCGCTGCCAGTTACGGCTGGGTCCAGGGTCAAGATGGCATCGCAATCCAGGTGACACCACCCTGCCCGGAGTGCCAGGGCAGGCCCCTTATCGAGCGCCCCCTGGCTGGTTGTCGGCCCAAGAGGGCGCGCTCAGGTTCTCTTCCGACGAATGGGAGGAACACATGCCGACGAGGCCAGGGCTCGACGAAACCGCGCGAGCAATCGTTGCTGACGGAAAGGGTATCCTGGCGGCGGACGAGACGGTCGCAACGATTACGAAGCGCCTGAAAGCGCGCGCAATCGAGTCGACCGCGGACAGCCGCCGCGCCTACCGCGAGATGCTCTTCAGTGCGCCTGACATCGCCTCGTTCATCGGCGGTGTCATCCTGCAGGACGAGACAATCCGTCAGGACAGCTCGACGGGCACCCCGCTGATTGACCTGCTGGCTGGCCGCGGCATCATCCCTGGCATCAAGGTCGACGCTGGCGTCCATCCCCTGGCCGGCGCGCCGGGAGAGTTCGTCACTGAAGGGCTCGACGGGCTCCGCGCGCGGCTCGAGGAGTACCGCGAGCTCGGTGCGCGCTTCGCCAAGTGGCGCGCGGTCATCATCATCCGCGACGGGCTGCCGACCGAGAGGTGCACCCACGCGAATGCGCACGCGCTCGCGCGTTACGCCGCCCTCTGCCAGGAGCTGGGCCTGGTTCCCATCGTGGAGCCTGAAGTCCTGATGGAGGGAGCGCACGCGCTCGAGCGGTGTGAGGAGGTGACGGGGCGCGTGCTGCAAGCGGTCTTCAACGAGCTCTTTGACGCGAAGGTGTCCCTGGAAGGGATGTTGCTCAAGCCGAACATGATCACCGCGGGCCAGGGGGCCGCCAGGCAGGGCTCGGTGAAGGAGGTGGCGGAGGCGACGTTGCGCACCCTGGTGCGCCATGTGCCGCCCGCGGTTCCCGGGGTCGTCTTCCTGTCCGGCGGACAGGACCATGTCCTGGCCACGAAGCACCTCAACGCCATCAATGAGCTGGACAGCTCGAAGCCCTGGAAGCTGACCTTCTCCTACGGACGCGCGCTGCAGGACGAGGCGCTCGAAGTCTGGCGGGGCCGGCGCGAGAACGTGCCTGCCGCCCAGCAGGTGTTCCATCACCGCGCCTGGTGCGACAGCGCGGCGGCCCTGGGCAGGTACAGCGGCAACATGGAGGGCGAAGCGGGCATGGCCCGGGCAGAGAAGCCACCCTCCATTCACAGTTAACCCGACTCCACACTCAACATTGATGAGAGGAATGTCATGGCACACCCAACAGGGACGGGAGCATCAGAATATGGGTCGCCGTTGTCCGCCAGGGAGCACGGCCAGGAGCCCCCCGCGGCGGCCAGGGAGCCGGCCCGGGGGGGCGGACCGCTCACAGCCAGGGAAGTGGAGTTGATGAACGCCTACTGGCGGGCGTGCAACTACCTCTCGGTGGGGATGATCTACCTCCAGAACAACCCGCTGCTGCAGAGGCCGCTGGTGCCGGAGGACGTGAAGCACCGGCTGCTCGGCCACTGGGGCGCGAGCCCGGCGCTGTCGTTCACCTGGATCCATCTGAACCGGCTCATCGTCGAACAGGACCTCGACGTCATCTTCGTGGCCGGGCCGGGCCACGGCGCCCCGGGCGTGCTCGGGCCGGCGTATCTCGAGGGCACCTACTCGGAGGTCTACCCGGACAAGAGCATGGACGCGGAGGGGATGCAGAAGTTCTTCAAGCAGTTCTCCTTCCCCGGTCACATCGGCAGCCACGTCACCCCGGAGACACCGGGCTCCATCCATGAAGGCGGCGAGCTCGGCTACAGCCTCTCCCACGCGTACGGCATGGCCTTCGACAATCCCGACCTCATCGTCGCCTGCGTCGTGGGTGACGGCGAAGCCGAGACGGGACCGCTCGCGACGGCCTGGCACTCGAACAAGTTCATCAACCCCGTGCGGGACGGCGCCGTGCTGCCCATCCTGAACCTCAACGGGTACAAGATCGCCAACCCCACCATCCTCGCCCGCATCAGTCCGGAAGAGCTCGAAGCCCTGTTCGTCGGCTACGGCTACAAGCCCTACTTCGTCGAGGGCAGCGACCCGGCCGAGATGCACCAGAAGATGGCGGAGACCCTGGAGCGCGCCGTCGAGGAGATCCGGGCCCTGCAAAAGACGGCACGGCAGACGGACACCCCGACGCGTCCGCGCTGGCCCATGATCGTCCTGCGCTCGCCCAAGGGCTGGACCGGCCCGAAGGAGCTGGAGGGGCACAAGCTGGAGGGCTCCTGGCGCTCACACCAGGTCCCCTTCGGCGACGTTCGGAACAACCCGAAGCACCTGAAGGCGCTCGAAGACTGGATGCGCAGCTACCGGCCACAAGAGCTGTTCGACGAGCAGGGAAGGCTGATTCCGGAGCTCAGGTCGCTTGCACCCAAGGGGCCCCGGCGGATGAGCGCGAACCCGCACGCCAACGGCGGCCTGCTCCGCAAGGAGCTCAAGCTGCCCGACTTCCGCGACTATGCGGTCAAGGTCGTCTCGCGCGGCACCAAGCTGCATGAGAACACGAAGCCTCTCGGCGAGTTCCTGCGTGACATCATGCGCGACAACCCGACGAGCTTCCGCGTCTTCGGCCCGGACGAGACAGCCTCGAACCGGCTCCAGGCCATCTACGAGGTGAGCAAGAAGACCTGGATGGCCAGCCTGTTGCCAGAGGACGCCGACGGGGCCGAGCTCGCGCGGGACGGCCGCGTCATGGAGATGCTGTCGGAGCACACGCTGCTCGGCTGGCTCGAGGGGTATCTGCTCACGGGGCGCCACGGCCTCTTCCACACGTATGAGGCGTTTGCCCACGTCATCGACTCCATGTTCAACCAGCACGCCAAGTGGTTGGACATCAGCAAGAACTACGTGAAGTGGCGCGCGCCCGTCGCCTCGGAGAACATCCTGCTCTCCTCGACGGTCTGGCGTCAGGACCACAACGGGTTCTCACATCAGGACCCGGGGTTCATCGACCTGGTGACGAACAAGTCCGGCTCGGTCACGCGCATCTACCTGCCTCCGGACGCCAACACGCTGCTGGTGGTGGCGGACCAGTGCCTGCGCAGCACTGACTGCGTCAACGTCATCGTCTCGGACAAGCAGAAGCACCTTCAGTTCACCAGCATCGACGAGGCCGTCGCCCACTGCGCCAAGGGGTTGGGCATCTGGAAGAGGGCCAGCACGGACGAGGACTCGGAGCCGGATGTCATCATGGCCAGCTGCGGCGACGTCGCGACGCAGGAGGCCCTGGCCGCCGCCTCCATCCTGCGCGCGCGCGCACCGGGCCTGAAGCTGCGCTTCGTCAACGTCGTCGACCTGTTCAAGCTGCAGTCGTCGGCGGAGCATCCACACGGGTCCACCCAGCGCGAGCTCGAGAGCCTGTTCCCGCCGGGAAAGCCGATCATCTTCAGCTTCCACGGCTATGCATCGCTCATCCACAAGCTGGCCTATCGCTTCATCGACCACGAAGACCTGCACGTGCATGGCTACCGGGAGAAAGGCAACATCAACACGCCTTTCGAGCTGGCCATCCTGAACGAGACGTCACGCTTCCACCTGGTCATCGACGTCATCGACCGCGTGCCGGGGCTGCACGCGAAGGCGGGGCACCTGAAGGAAGAGATGAAGAACGCCATCATCGACAACCTGGCCTACGCGCACGAGCACGGCAGGGACCGTCCTGAAATCGCTGACTGGACCTGGCCGGACTGAGAGAGAGGCACACGCATGGAGCAGCCAACGTTCGAAACGGAGGACGTGCCGGACGCGCTGCTCGTGCTCAACGCCGGCTCTTCGAGCCTGAAGTTCTCCGTCTTCCTCCAGGAGGAGCCGCTCCGGCTCCTCCTGCGGGGGGAGTTCGAGGAGCTGTCGACCCATCCGCGGTTCGTCGCACACGCGGATGGAGCCGTCATCGGTGAGCGGGACTGGGCCGCGGGAACGCGGCTCGGGTACGAGGGCGCCACCGACTTCCTTTTCGCCTGGGGCCGAGGGGGTGTACTCGGCGGGCACCGGATCGCCGCCGTCGGCCATCGCGTGGTCCATGGCGGCATGCGCTTCTCCGGGCCCGCCCTTGTCGACGCGGCGGCCCTGGCGGAGCTGGAAGCGCTCATTCCGCTCGCGCCGTTGCACCAGCCCCACTGCGTGGAAGCGATTCGAGCCGTCATGCGGACGGCGCCACTGGTGCCGCAGGTCGCCTGCTTCGATACCGCGTTCCACCGCACCCAGCCGCCCGTGGCCCAGGCCTTCGCCCTACCCCGTCGATTTGCCGAGGAGGGCATCCGCCGCTACGGGTTCCATGGGCTTTCCTACGAGTACATCGCCTCCACGCTGCCTCGCGTGGTGCCCGCGGCCGCCGAAGGGCGCACGGTGGTTGCGCACCTCGGGAACGGCGCGAGCCTGTGCGCCATGTTCCGGGGACGTAGCGTGGCGACGACCATGGGCCTCACCGCCCTGGACGGACTCATGATGGGCACCCGCTGCGGTGCCATTGACCCCGGGGCCCTGCTGTACCTGATGGACCGGCACGGCATGGACGCGCGCGCGCTGGAGCGGCTCCTCTACCAGCAATCAGGCCTGCTGGGCGTCTCCGGCGAATCCAGCGACATGCGCGAGCTGCTCGACAGCTCCAGTGCCGCCGCCGCCGAGGCGCTGGAGCTGTTCGTCTACCGCATCCAGCGGGAGCTTGGCTCGCTCGCGGCGGCGCTGCATGGCCTGGACGCCGTGGTCTTCACGGGCGGCATTGGCGAGCACGCCGCGCCGATTCGCGAGCGGGTCTGTCGCGAGGCGGGCTGGCTCGGGCTGGAGCTGGATGAAGAAGCCAATGCGCGCGGCGGCCCCTGCATCACCAGGCCCGGAAGCCGCGTCTCCGCCTGGGTGATTCCCACGGATGAAGAGGCGATGATTGCCCTCCACACCCGGCGCGTGCTCAGCACGGCAGGCCTGGCGCCCGGTCCGCGGGCGCCAGGCCTCAGGTGAGCGGGACAGGACTCGGGCCCGGGCTCCTCGAGCCGCGGGCCCGGACCTCACATGGACGTCGGGACGTACACGAGGTTGGTGCCCTGGTAGGAAGGCCTGTAATACGTGCCTCCACACTGGTGGTAGGTGACGCCCCCCTGGACGACGTTGACGCAGCCAGCGGGCAGCGTGGACATCACCGCGGCCGTCGTTCCGACCACGGCGGCGGTCCCCACCGCCGCCGCGCCGACAGCGGCTCCCGCATAGACGGTTCGACGCGTGGTGCGGCGGGCCACGCCCGCGACGCTCACGGGCGTCAGCGGCCTGCCAACCACGGCCAGGACTTCGCCCGCGAAGAGCACGGACGCCAAGGTGAGGGCGGAGAGGTGGGCGCGTTTCATTTCGTGTCTCCTTGTGGCCCCGGGCGGGGCACCGCCTCGAGGAAGTCGATGCGTTCGGCGCCGTCGGGCCGGGTGAAGCGGAACACCGAGTCGTTGAAGCGAGGCGAGAAGTCCCACTCCGAGAGCTCGACGACGAACTCGGGCAGGCCCTCGACCTTCTTCGAGACAATCAAGAGCTTGCGTGGCACGGGCACGGGCCCGTCTTCAATCCATAGCTGCCAGTCCGTCTCGTTTCCGCGAAACGCCAGGTGTTGGCAGGGAACGCCGCGGACGAAGCTCGAGCCCAGGTTGCTTCCCGAGACGACGTCCTCCATCAGGATTTTGGCGGGGTTGCTGTAGAGCAGGTCCGCCCCGGGCGCCTCGAGGCCCAGCTTCTCTCGAGCCGCATCGATGGCGTCGTCAAGTTTCGGTGGGGCTTCGGTGGTCGCGTAGTAACGGGTCTTCTTGCCAAACAGGGTGAAGGTGCGCCCGTCGTAATAGAACTCGACGTCCGCCACCTCTCCGCGCCGGTCGCTCCGGAGCTTGTCGGGCCGCTGGAGTCGGACCGTGCTCGAGAAGTCGTACTCGATCTTTTCTCCTGTCTTGAGCACGACCTCCATCGAGCCATCCGTCTGGACGCTGAAGCGCTGCTGGCCGGCGAGGAAGTCGCTCATCTTCTCCACCAGCGCGCGGGCCTTGGGGTCGACGACAGGCTTCTGGGCGCGCTCAGCCTCGGGAGGCGGGGCGGCCGCGGCGACTCCGCCGGCAAGTGTGGCAAGCACCGCAACGGACCCGCCCCACCGCCGCAAGCGTTTGGCGATTGAAAGGCTTCGTCCCCATGGCATTGGTTTCCCCATCTCTGCCTCCGGCCGCATTCCACGGAGCCCCAGGTGGAGGGGCTCCTGATTCGCGGGCTGCCTGAAACCTGAGGTGCGGCCCGTCCAGAATCAACCACCTGGAGGTGACCGCACCCGACGCCTGCTGCCCTCCGCGCGCTCGGGCGCGGGCGGGCAGCAGGCGAGTCTGCTCAGGTCGGAGACGACGGCTCCGATGCCGGGATGGTGGCGCGCTCCTTCGCCTCCCGGGGCGCGGGGCCGGCGATGACCGCGGGGGCGCGGCCCTCGCTCCGGGCCGCGCGGGCGTTCTCGATGTTGACGATGGCCTGGATGAGCCCCGCATGGCTGAAGGCCTGCGGCACGTTGCCCAGGGACTCGTGATTCACGGGGTCTATCTCCTCGGCGAGCAGGCCCAGGTCATTCACGTACTCCAGCACCTGCCCGAGCCGCTCTTCGGCCCGCTCCACGTCGCCACGGACCGCGAAGCACGTGGTCAGCCAGAGCGTGCAGAAGGCGAAGGTCCCCTCCTCGCCAGGCAGCCCGTCCTTGCGGTCGATGTAGCGGTAGACGTGGCCGTCGCGCGTCAGCTCCTTGTCGATGCGCTCCACCGTCGCCGCCACGCGTGGGTCGTCCGGGGGCAGGAAGCCGGAGAGGAGCACCTGGAGGCCCGTGGCATCCAGCGCCTTCTGGCCGAAGGTCTGCACGAAGGCGCCGGTGTCCGGGTCCACACCCTGCGTCTCGATGGCCTGCCGCACCTCGTCCCGCGCGCGCCGCCAGCCATCGAGGTCCGGGTTCAGCTCGGGGAGGGGCTCGAAGAGGGTGATGGCGCGGTCCAGCGCCACCCACGCCATCAGCTTGGAGAACACGAAGTGCTGCCGGCCGCCGCGCGTCTCCCAGATGCCGTCGTCGGGCTCCTTCCACCGGCTCGCCGCCGTGTCCGCGACCTGCCGGATGAAGTCCATCCAGAAGCGGGTGGCGGGGTCCGCCATCAGCTTCTCGTAGTTGATGCCCAGGTTGTGGATGAGGCCGTACATCACCCCGATGAGCTCGCCGTAGGTGTCCATCTGGAGCTGGTCGAACGCGCCGTTGCCGGTGCGCACCGGTCGGCTGCCCCGGTACCCGTCCAGGAACGTCAGGTCCGTCTCCTGGAGGAAGCGCTCGCCGCCGATGCCGTAGAGAATCTGCAGCTCGTCCGTGCGGCCCGCCGTGGTGGTGAGGAGGAAGCGGGCGAACTGGCGCGCCTCCTGCCGGTAGCCGAACATGCCCAGCGCCGCGATGAGCACCGAGGAGTCCCGCAGCCAGCTGAACCGGTAGTCCCAGTTGCGCACGCCGCCCACCTCCTCGGGCAGGGACGTGGTGGCCGCGGCGATGATGGCGCCCGTGTCCGCGTAGGTGAGCCCCTTGAGGACGAGGAGGCTGCGCACCACCAGGTCGCGGTGGGGCCCCTCATACGTGCACCGGCCCGCCCAGGAGCGCCACCAGGACTCCGTGCGCTCCACGCGCGTGCGCAGGTCCGCCGACTCCAGCCGCGCCGGCTTCATCTGGTGCGGGCGCGCCCACTGGAGGGCAATCTCGCGCGTGTCGCCGGCCCGCAGCACCTCGCGGGCGTCGCAGCCGCCCTTCGCGTCGGAGGTGATGCGGCCGAGGTTGCACTGCAGGAGCAGCGAGTCCGCGCCTCCGAACACGACGGCCAGGTCATCCGCGATGGGATGGAGGTAGGGCGTGGTGCGGCCGAAGTCGAAGCGCGGGGAGAAGGTGACGGCCACCTCCACCTCACCCTTCTCGCACCGGACCAGGCGGATGAGGAGGTGCCGGGGCTGGGTGATGGCGAGCTTCCCGGACTCGCGCTCGTCCTCCCAGCACGGAAGGCAGTCCGTGACGGTGATGACGCCCGTGTCGGTGGTGAAGCGCGTCTCCAGGACATTCGTATCCGGCAGGTAGCGCCGGGTGATGGTGGAGGGGGCTACGGGGGCGACGCGGAAGAAGCCTCCCTTCTCGCGGTCCAGCATGCAGGCGAAGACGGGGTTGTTGTCGAAGCGATGGAAGCACATCCATTCCAGCGTCCCATCGCGGGCAACCATGCCCAGCGAGTGGCAGTCGCTGAGGAACGCGTAGTCGGAGATGGGAGGATAGGGAGTCTCAGCGGGGCGTACTCTGGTTTTGGAGTCCATGCGCCACATGCTGTGCATGTGCGTGAAGCGATTGAATAACCCTGGGAGCGATGGCGTGGTCGTGCGCCTGCCCGTGGCAGGCCGTGCTCACCGGCGTAGGACGAGAGCACGGGGCGGCGATGGACGCCCCGCGCGCCGCGCGAGTGGCGGCGCGCCAGCACGTGGACGGCCGGGCCCGGAGCAAGGCGGACCGCGTCTTCCCGTGGCTGCTGGCGCTGCCAGGCCTGAGGCGGGTGGGCGTTCAAGCCGGTGCGGGCGCCTTCGGCCTCGCGGGCAGGCTGGCCGCGGCAATCGCCTGCCCGTGGCGCTTGTCCTTCTCGCTCGGCATCCGCAGGTCCACGCGGGCGGCGAGCTCGGGGAACTCGACGCGCAGCACCTCCCGCGCCGTGTCGAGCATGATTGCGCCGCCCCGTCCGGACGTGACCCGCCCGAGGACGAGCACGTGACGGAAGTCATAGACACTCGCGAGGTGGCCCAGCGCATAGCCCAGATAGGCGCCGAGCGTGAGGTACACGTCCACGGCCCGCTCATCGCCCTTCAGCATCAACTCCTGCAACTGCCTCAGCCGCGCTGGGAGCGGCAGCTCGCCGGGGACGGTGATGCCGGCCGGTCCGAGCAGCCTCCCCACGGCCTGCTGCGAGAGGTACTGCACGCAGCAGCCCTCGTCGCCCGACCACTCGTCGCGCGGGGCACCGGCGCGGTAGTCCATGGGGATGAAGGCAATCTCGTTGAGCCAGGGGGTGACGCACTTCTCACCGGTGACGTAGCCGCCCGCGGTGCTGGTGCCGAGCGCGATTCCCAGCACGCCACCACCGTCGTCGATGGACATGGAGCCGAGCAGCGCGGCGACGTCCCCGTCGTTGACCACGTCGAACGGGACGTCGTTCCAGGCGTGGCGGAGGTCGAGGAAGATGTTCCTCACCCGCTGCTCGAAGAGCTCGGGCGGGATGCCGCGGAACAGCGAGGAGAAGCGGACCTGGTTGTCGACGTAAACGCCCGCGGCGCTGCCGCCGATGGCGTCAACCCGAGGGAGGTGCTGCGCCGCGCGGCGCAGCGAGTCCATGATGCCGTCCCAGTGATACCGGGGGTCCGGCTGGTGGTACGGGTCCCACTCCACCTCCTCGCTCCAGACCACGTGGCCGTCGATGATGGCGGCCACCTTGCGGTCGCTACCTCCCAGGTCGAAGCCGATGCGGCAGCCGTCGAGGTGGCCGCCCAGCGAGGTGCTGCCCGAGCGCGCCGGCGGCAACTCGCGTGCCGCCACCACTTCGATGGGATGACCGTAGACGCTCTCGCCGACGATGCGCGAGTCGAAGCGACCCGTCGGACTCTCTCGGAAGTGCGCGCGAAGTTCCGCGACCAGTGGAGCGGGCGCGTCGAGGTGGATGCGATAGCCGCCGCGCGCCCAGAGTGAGAGCTTGACCAGTCGCTCGAGCATCCTGAAGTTCGCGGTGGCGAGGGCATCGCCCGCCGGGAGCAGGTCCGCCGAGAAGCGTGAAACCGCGCCGTCCTTCTGCTCGAGGGCGAAGCGCACCTGCACCGGATGCCCGGTCTCTCTCGCGCGCTGCTGATAGGCACGCCAGGCGAGCGCGGCCGGGCGAAAGAGCGGATCGAGCACCGGCACGACCTTTGGCGCCAGGAGCGCCGAGTTCCAGTGGGCATCCACAATCGCGGGGGGTGGGAGCATGCCCCAAAGGTGGGGACCGCTGTCCGCCGGTTCAAGCTCGTGCGCGCACTGCCGGCCCTGCGAGCGGAGGCAAGAAGGCTGCTTTCCCTCGGACTTCCGGCAGGGGCCGCCGGGCGGGCGGGACTCGGCACCCTTCCGTGCCGAGCGCATTGTCAGAAGGCCGACGCCGCGCGCCTCGGCGCAAACCCAAGGAGACGCCCATGCGGCTGCCGCTTCGTATCGCTCCGTTCCTGCTGGGCCTGATGCTCGCCGCCTGCGCGGGCATCGAGGTCAACACCCACTACGACCCCAAGGCCGTGCCGCAGCTCGAGAGCTTCCGCACCTACGCCTGGCTGCCGCAGCCGGAGGGCAAGGACCCGCGCGTCTACAACGACATCATCGACTCCTACATCCGGCAGGCAGTGGACCAGGAGCTGCAGGGACGCGGCTACCAGCAGGTGGACGCGAACGCCAATCCGGACTTCCGCATCGGGTGGCAGGGCGCCATCGACTCGAAGGTGGACGTGAACACGGTGAACTCCTACTACGGCTACGGCTGGGACCCGATGTGGAACCCCTACTATGGGGGGGGCTACGGGTACGGGGCGCCGTCCACCTACGTGCACGAGTACGAAGAGGGCACCATCATCCTCGACATGGTGGCCGCGAAGGAGAACAAGCTCGTCTGGCGCGGCACGGCCCAGGCGGAGGTGAACGAGAACCCGTCCGCGTCACACACCCAGAAGCGCATCGGCGAGGCCGTGGACGAGATGCTGGCGCGCTTCCCGCCCAAGGCCGGGGAGTGAGCGCGTCACCGCCCGCCCCTCCCCGGTGGCCGGCGGGCGCGTTGCGCGCCTGACGCCTTCGTGACTGGAGTTCAGCTGCAACGACATGACAACGGGCGCCGGGTCGGAAATGGACTCACGCCCCCCTGCCCGGCCCACCCCGGTGGGACGGTGTGCGGACAGGCGGCCCGTCCCCACGCTCCCGGCACCACGCAGACTGGTGTCACAAGGAGATTGTCATGCGGTTACACACTTTGCTTCCCCTCGCCCTGCTGGCGCTCACGGTGCCTCGGGGCGCGAGTGCCCAGACGACGTCTGGCACGGACGCGGCCATGGTGGGCTTCGAAACGCAGAGCAGTGAGGGTCCCGAGCGGCACTTCATGTTCAACGCGGGCGGCGGCGTCTCCTTCCCCATCTCCGACGCGGGGGACCGCTTCAAGACGGGCGGCGGCTTCCAGCTGGGCGCCGGCTTCCAGTTCAAGAGGAACCTCGGCGTCATGGCCGAGTACTATTTCAGCGGCCATGACATCCAGGCGGACGTGCTCACCGGGACAGGCATCGACGGCAACCACTACATGCAGTACGGCAGCGTCAACGCCGTCTGGAATGTGATGCCCCGCAGCCCCATCGGCTTCTACCTCATCGCCGGGCCAGGCCTGTACTACCGCAGGGTGGAGCTGACAGAGGTTGCGGGCGTCGCGGCCGTCCCGTACTGCGACCCGTGGCTGTACTACTGCACCACGAGCGTGGTGCCAGTGACGGAGATTCTCGGCTCGCGCAGCAGCACGGACTTCGGTCTCAGCGGCGGTGTCGGCGTCACCCTGAAAGTCTATGGAGACCTCCGCCTCTACGTGGAGGGCCGCTACCACTACATCTTCGGCCCGAGCTTCGACCTTCCGGAAGGCGGCTCGCGCAAGGCCGACGGCCAGTACATCCCGGTCAACTTCGGCATCCGCTACTGAAGGTGCGCGAGCGGCGGGAGGCGGACGCCCGGCGGGCGCGGGCGTCCACTTCCAGCTCGTCCGCTGAATCGCGCGGGCTCGGCGGGGGCCATCCCAGACATGTCGGTGCCCGGCTCGCGCGTGTTCAGCAAGACCTTCGGGCGCGTCGTCCTGCCCCTGGAGGCGCAGGGCACTGTCCACCGCGGACATGGCGCTCGTACCGGAGGCTGCGTGACTTGCCTCGCGTGCTCCCTCGCCCCATACCTTGATGACTGTCCGGCCGCATCCCGCCCCCCACCTCGTTAGCCCCGCCGGCTGCCCGCCCCGACGACTCGGGCAGCGGAGGAGGAGCAACGATGGAATCGCCAGGCAAGGCCCGGCTTCGCGGTGGACTGCTGCTGGCGCTGGGACTGTGCACGCTGGGCGGCGTCCTCTCCGCCGTGGCCGGCTGTGTCACTGCCGCCACCCCTGGCCCCCCCGTCGTCGCCACCCACAGGGAAGGTGGCCTCGTGCTCTCCCCGAAGCCGCTCTACGGGAAGTTCGTCTGGCATGACCTCGTCACGGAGAACCCCGCCGCCGTCAAACGCTTCTACACCCAGTTGCTGGGCTGGGAGTTCCAGGACGTGCAGGGCAGCAAGCGCCCCTACTCGCTCATCAAGGCGGAGGGGCGCTTCATCGGCGGCATCGTCCAGCCCACCGGCGTCGGCAAGGGCGGGTACTCGCAGTGGCTCGGCTACCTCTCCGTGCCCGACGTGGACCGCGCGGTGAGCCAGATTCGCGCGGCCGGCGGCAAGGCCCTGGTGGGGCCGGAGGACGTGCAGAACATCGGCCGGGCCGCGGTGGTGGCGGACCCGCAGGGGGCTCCGGTGGGCCTCGTGCGCTCGGAGCCAGGGGACCCGGCCGACATGGGCCTGCCCCAGGCCGGGCAGATTCTGTGGATGGAGTACCTGGCCGATGACGCCGTCGCGGCCGTGGACTTCTACAAAGGGCTGCTCAGCTACGCGGTGGAGGAGCGGAACCAGCGCGGCGGTCTCTATTACGTCCTCAAGGGGGGGGAGCACCCCCGCGCCGGTATCCTGCGCAAGCCCGTGGAGCGCGTGAAGCCCAACTGGCTCACCTACGTCCGGGTGGATGACCCGGCGGCGGTCGCCGCGCGGGCGGAGCAGCTCGGCGGCCGCGTGCTGATGGCGCCCCGGCCCGACGTGCGGGGAGGCTCGCTGGCGCTCATCGCCGACCCGAGCGGGGCGGTGCTCGCCCTGCAGCGCTTCCCGTTCGAGGACACCGGGACTCCGGCGGCCTCCAAGTGATTGCCTTTCGAGGAGAACGCCCCATGTCCCTGCGCAAGTCCCTCCGTCACGCCGCGTGGCTCGTGCTGCTCGGCGGCGCCCTGATGACCTCCGCCTGTGCGAATGCCCAGGTCGGCGTGGGCCTCGGCGTCGCGGTGCCCGCGCCCTGGGGAGGGGTGACCGTGGGCACCTCCACCGGCTGGTATGGTGGCCCGCACTGGTATCCCTGAGCCGTGCCTGGGACAAGCGCATCGCATGAAAGGCGACGCAGGAGGTGACCCGGGAGCGGCGGTTGCCTCGCGCCGCGCTGGCACCCAAGTTGGCGCGATGAGCCAGTGCGGGGGTGGACTGCCGGCCTGGCGTTCTTGCGGGAGGGCGTGCCATGGCGAGTGCGGTGCCTGCTTACGCGGAGTGGTTCAATCTGGAGCGTCGGATTCGCGCGCTCGTCCCCGAGGCCTTCGCCCCTTCGGGCCGGGTGCTCAACCTCGTCGGAGGCGCCTGGGGCCATCCGGGGAAGGGCAAGCCCTACCTGTCTCCGGTGGACGGCACCGTGCTGGGGCACCTGCCCATGGTGGATGCCAACACCGCGAGGACCGCCGCGAGCGCCGCCGCGGTGGAGGCCCGGGCCTGGGCCCATGAAGACCTCGACGTCCGCCGGGAGCGTGTCTCGCAGTGCCTGGCCCTGCTGCGTGAGCAGCGTGAGCTGCTGGCCCTCATCCTGGCCTGGGAGATTGGCAAGCCCGTGCCACAGGCGCGCGTCAGCGTGGACCGCTGTATCAGCGGCGTGGAGTGGTACGTCTCCCAAATCGAGCCGATGCTGAATGGCCGCCGGCCGCTGGGGCTCATCTCCAACATCGCCTCCTGGAACTACCCGCTGTCCGTGCTGGTCCATGCCGTGCTGGTCCAGGTCCTCGCGGGCAACAGCGCCATCGCGAAGACGCCCACGGATGGGGGCCTCTATTCGCTGACGCTCTGCATGGCGTTCGCACGCCGCTGCGGGCTGCCCGTCTCGCTCATCAGCGGCTCCGGCGGGCAGCTCAGCGACGCGCTGGTGCGCAATCCGGAGATCGCCTGCCTGTCCTTCGTGGGTGGCAAGGCGAACGGGCGAGACATCGCCGCCAGCCTCTATGACCGCAACAAGCGCTACATGCTGGAGATGGAGGGGGTGAACGCCTACGGCATCTGGCACTTCAGCGACTGGGAAGGCCTGGCGAAGCAGCTCAAGAAGGGCTTCGAGTACGGCAAGCAGCGCTGCACGGCCTACCCGCGCTTCGTGGTGGAGCGCAGCCTCATGCCGCGCTTCCTGGAGACGTACCTGCCCGTCGTCTCCGCCCTGAAGGTGGGCCATCCTTTGCTGGCCGAGTCGCCCGACGGAGTGCCTCCCACGCTCGACTTCGGACCGCTCATCAACAGCCAGAAGGTGGAGGAGCTGCACGGGTTGATGAGCGAGGCGGAGGCACACGGCGCCGTGCCCCTCTTCGCCGGGCGCCTGGAGCCGGAGCGCTTCCTGCCGGAGCAGGACGTGTCCGCGTACCTGGCCCCGCACGCGCTGCTGCACGTGCCGCGCAACTGCAAGCTCTACCACGGCGAGCCGTTCGGCCCCGTGGACACGCTGGTGGTCGTGGACAGCGAGGAGGAGCTCGTCGCCGAGATGAATGTGTCCAACGGCTCGCTGGTGGCCTCCATCGCCTGCGACGAGCCCGACACCTGCCGCCGCATCGCCAGCGAGCTGCGGGCCTTCAAGGTGGGGCACAACCTGCAGCGCTCGCGCGGGGACCGGGAAGAAGTGTTCGGCGGCATTGGCGGCTCGTGGAAGGGCTGCTTCGTGGGCGGACCGTTGCTGGTCCATGCCGTCACGGAGGGCGCTCCGGACGAGCGGCTGTACGGCAACTTCCACGACTACACGCAGCTTCCGGACGGGCGCTGACGCAGGCTCCGCGCCGCGGCAGCTCCTCGAGGCGTCTCAGGGGCTCGGGAGTCCGCCCATCAAGAGTGAAATCCTCAGGGGGCGGAAGAGATTCCGCTTCTTGAACTGGTGTTGCTCCATCTTCCGCAGAATCGCATCCAGGGTCCGGCAGGCGTCCACCACATGAGCGCCCTTGTTGAGCATGACGCACTCCGCCTGGACCGACATGGAGGCGTCCGTAATCTCCGCGCGGGAAGGAATGCCGGTCCGTGCCAGGGTATCGAGGACCTGCGTGGCCCAGACGACGGGCAGGTGCGCGGCCTCGGCGAACCACATGATTTCCTGCTGGAGCTCCGCCAGGCGCTCGAAGCCGATTTCGACGGCCAGGTCGCCCCGCGCAATCATGAGGCCGACGGGGGTGTGCCGCATGGCCTCCAGCAGCAGCCCGGGAAGCGATTGGAGCGCGCGAGCCGTCTCCAGCTTGACGATGATTCCCGGCATGTGCTGCCCAGCGACCGCGCGAATGGCGGCGAGGGCTTCTCGCAGGTCGCTCGGGGTGCGGATGAATGACACGCCCAGGACATCCGCGAACTCCAGCACCCCCGGGAGCACCTCCAGGTCCTTGCGCGAGACGACGCATGCGCGCAGGTCGCTGTCCGGGAAGTTGACGCCCTTCTCCGCCCGGAGCTTGACGCGCTCCTTGAGCGTTCTCACCACCCGTGCAGTCACATGGCGCGCGTCGACCTCCTCGACCACCGCTTCCAGCTTGCCGTCGTCCAGGAGCACGCGCTGCCCTGGATTGAGCTGCAGCGTGACGCCCGCCATGTCCAGGCCAATCCTGGGCGGGACGTGCCACGCAGTCCCGTCGAGCGGCTCGCGCACCCCGGGCCGACCTTCCACGGCGTCCATCCACAGCTGGAAGCGGTCTCCGACGGACAGCTCGACGTAGCCGGGGCGCTGGGGGATGGCGCTGGGGAAGGCCCGGCCCTGCTCCTCGGCACCCCGCATCCAGACGAGCTCGGTCCGAGGCGTCAGGTAGCACGTCCTGTCGAGCTCGGCGAAGGCCAGGTGGGGCCCCACCTCGGTGATGCGGAAGTGCCGCTCCCGCTGGCGACTGTCCCAGGTCTGCACGGTGTCTCCGACACGCATGCCGTCGAGCCAGGCGTCGGGCACGCGGAGCGGAGGGGGGGCCTCCTCGGGAGTGGGCGAGACGGAGGCACTGGTGCCGAGCAGGGGGATGCGCAGCGCGCCGACCACGCGCCCCAGCGCGTCCTTGCGCGGGCGATACCGGAGGACGGCCGGGCCCGGGGAGACGTGCGTGGTGCGAATCTTCGGCCCCTCCAGGTCCACGAGGACGCGGACCGGGCGCTCCATGCGACGGGCGACCCGGCGCACCACCTCGGCCGTGCGGCGCCACACGCCGGGACTTCCGTGGGCGCTGTTGATGCGCAGGACGTTCATCCCCGCCCCGAGCAGGGCGGCGCACTCTTCCTCCGAGGGCGGCTCCTCGTCCCGAGCCGTCACCATGATGTACACGTGGCGCGACCGCGGCCGGGGGCCCAGGAGCGCTTCCGTGTGCTGGTGCAGGAGCCGCTCGGCCTCGACGCGGCGTAGCCCCCCGGGTGAGGGGACGGGCGGGGGGCCGGCGGGCTCCGGAGCGCCGCGCGCGAGGGAGTCCTCGATGCGCTGGACGAGCTCGTGGAGGCTGGAGAGGACGGAGCCCTCGCTGCGTCCCAGGGAGGAGAGCCCCACCTCGCTCAGCTCCAGTTGGAGCCGGCGCAGCTCGAGCTGCCTCAGTGCCACGTAGGCGAGCAGGTTCTCCGCGCTCGCGCAGTAGCCGGGCTGCACGGCCGCGAGCGCGCCGAGGTTCGCCTCGACGAAGCCAGTGACATGCCGCTGGACCTTGAGCACTTCCGCATGGATGTCTTCGAGCTGCTGGCCTGCCATGGGGCCCTCGCGTCGAGGTTCTCGGCTTAAATTGCAGCCGAGGTGCCGGGAAGGCACCGCCGGGGTGGACCTTGCGCGGCGGCCGTGGCGGCGCGCCTGCGACAAAGCGCGCGCTGGCCCGGCTGGCTCAAGGCGCAGGGGCTGGTAACTCCGGTTACCAGCCGGTAGGCGGAGTTACCAGGCGCCCTGGCCTGGAGCCCTCCCAGAGGCCCGTGGAACCCCCTGAAATCACGGGGGTCCGTGCGCGAGGCCCGACGCGGTTCGGCCGGCACGGGAGATGCTCTGGTGTCGGAACGTCGCCTACCTCAGACCCCAGAGGCTCCCCATGAAGCTCCGCTCGAAGCCGTCCTTCTCCCTTCCCAAGTCCTCCCCCTCCACGCCGTCCGCCTCGCGTCCTCCGAGCCCTGGCGCGTCAGCGAAGCCGGACGCGACCAGCGCCCCGAAGCCCAGCGCCCCGCGGCCGTCGCCCGGCGAGCTCCAGGCGGGAAAGAACCAGCTCAAGCCGACGGACTACGGCGTGACGCACCCGGACCTGCAGGGCATCCGGACGCGCCGTGACAGCGGCCAGTCGGGCGCGGACTTCGCGGACTTCACGTCGGACGTGCGCAACTCCACGCACAAGCTGATGAGCAAGCCCGAGGGCCACCGGCTGATGACGGAGCTCAACGGCCGCACGCAGGCGGTGAACCCCGGCGTGTCGGGCACCCTGAACAAGCCGGTGACGGTGGCTGACATCTCCTCGGGCCGGAACGACGCGCTCATGCCGATGGCACACGCGCCCCGCCACGAGGGCACCTACTCCTCTCTGCGCCCGGCGTACCGCTACGACGGCCAGCCTGGCGCGGGCCGGCCCAGCGACATCAAGTACAACGAGCAGGCCGCGGGGCCGCGCTTCAACAGCCTGGGCCACGAGTCCGTCCACGCCTGGCGCGCGGCCAACGGCCTCCAGGTGAGCCCCCTGGCCGTCAGCAAGCACGACAACGCAGACGTGTTCCAGCGCTTCCCCGAGCACAAGGCCAACATGAAGGACACGCTCGAGACGCGCCTCCGGCTGACGGAGGAGTTCGAGACGGTGGGCCTGCGTCCCACGCCGCACACGCCCGCGGGCTGGGCGCCCAGCGAGAACAAGCTCCGCACGGAGCACGGGCTGCCGCTGCGTCAGGACTACTCGGGCATGCGCCCCAACGGGAACCAGAACGACGCCAACCTCGGCAACTACGACGCGGGCTCGGACAACCGCAACTTCTTCCAGAAGCTGCGCGGCGAGCCCACGCCCCTGGGCCGCATCCTGGACGGCCTGGAGGGGTGAGCAAGGCCCGCGCCTGGCACGTCGCGGGCGGGTTTGTTCCGAGTCATTGCGACCGGGCGGCCATGTGCCTGCCGGTCAGCGAGCCCTTGTGTGAGGCGAGCTGCCCGGGAAGCCCTTCGAAGACCACACGGCCGCCCTCATGGCCGGCGCCGGGTCCCAGGTCGATGACCCAGTCCGCGCGGGAGATGACGTCGAGGTTGTGCTCGATGACGATGACGGTCGACCCGGCATCCACCAGCCTGTCGAACAGACCAATCAGCGTGTCCACGTCGTTCATGTGCAGGCCCGTGGTGGGCTCGTCGAGCACGTAGATGTTGCCCGAGCGGCCCAGCTCGGCGGCGAGCTTCAGGCGCTGGCGCTCGCCGCCCGAGAGCGTCGACAGCGGCTGCCCCAGCGTGAGGTAGCCAAGCCCGACGTCCTCCAGCCCCTGGAGAATCCTGGCGATGGCCGGTTCGGTGAAGAAGGCCACGGCTTCGGTGATGGACATCCGGTAGACGTCGCTGATGGACCTGCCGCGCAGCGTGTGGGCCAGCACCTCGTCGGTGAACCGCTTGCCGTCGCAGGTCTCACAGACGGTCACCATCGGGTCCAGGTGCGCCAGGTCCGTGTAGATGACGCCGAGCCCGCTGCAGTCCGGGCAGGCGCCCTTCGAGTTGGCGGAGAACAGCGCGGCGTCCACCTTGTTCGCCTTGGCGAAGGCCTTGCGGACGTTGTCCAGGATGCCGGTGTACGTGGCGGTGTTGGAGCGGCGCGAGCCACGAGCCAGGTTCTGGTCGATGATGATGGTCTCCGGGTACGCCCTGGGAAGGCAGCCCTGAATCAGCGACGACTTCCCCGAGCCCGCGACGCCCGTCACGACGGTGAGCACCCCACGTGGAATCGAGACGGAGAGGTTCTGGAGGTTGTTGAGGCGGGCGCGCTCGAGCTGGAGCTGCCCCGTGGGCTTGCGTGGCGTGGTCTTGATGGGCTGGTGCTTCTTCATGTGGTTGCCCGTGAGCGTGCCCGAGGTCAGCAAGCCCTCGTACGTGCCCTCGAAGACGACCTGTCCGCCCCCGCTGCCGGCCTTCGGCCCCATGTCGACCACGTGGTCGGCGATGGCAATCATGTCCGGCTTGTGCTCGACGATGAGCACGGTGTTGCCCTTGTCGCGGAGCTGCTGCATCAGGCCCGCGAGCCGGCCGACGTCGTGCGGGTGGAGCCCCACGCTGGGCTCGTCGAAGATGTACGTCACGTCGGTGAGGCTGGAGCCCAGGTGCCGCACCATCTTGACGCGCTGGCTCTCTCCGCCCGACAGGGTCGAGCTCTCGCGGTCGAGGCTGAGGTAGCCCAGCCCAATCGTCACCAGGTTGTCGAGCCGGTGGGCCAGGGCCTCCAGCATCGGTCCCACGGAGGGAGCGGCGAGCTTGCGGACGAACGCGGCGAGGTCCGAGACCTGCATCGCGGAACACTCGGCGATGCTCTTTCCCTGGATGCGGCTGCCAAGCGCGGCCTGGTTGAGCCGCCCGCCCTGGCAGGAAGGACAGGTTGCCCGGGTGAAGATGCGCTCGTATTCGGCGCGGACATGCGGCTGGACGGTCTCCGGGTCCTTGGCGCCCAGCGTCCTGCGCAACTTGGGGACAAGGCCCTCGTAGGTGAGGTTTATCTTGTCGACCTTGATCTTCCGGCCGTCGTCCAGGTGGAGGAGCTTGTCCAGCTCCTCCTTCGAGTACCTGGACAACTTCTTGTCGAGGTCGAAGTAGCCGGACCTCGCGTAGATGGCCCAGTACCAGGTATCGACCGCGTAGTCCTTGGGCAGGATGGCGCCCTCGTTGAGGGACTTGGAGGTGTCGATGACGGCGTCCATGTCCATGGACGCGACCTGGCCAATACCCTCGCACTCCGGGCAGAGGCCGCGCGGGTCGTTGTAGGAGTACAACCCCGGGCTGCCCAGGTGGGGCTCGGCCAGACGCGAGAACACCACGCGGAGCATCTGCGCCGCATCCGTGACGGTGGCGACGGTAGAGCGCGAATTTCCGCCCAGCCGCTGCTGGTCGACGATGATGGCCGCGGAGAGGTTCTCCAGGCTCTCCGCATCCGGCTGGCCGTAGTGCGGCATGAACTGCTGCACGAAGGCCGGATACGTCTCGTTGATGAGCCGCTGGCTCTCCGCGGCGATGGTGCCGAAGACGAGGGACGACTTGCCCGAGCCCGAGACTCCGGTGAAGACGGTGATCTTCCGCTTGGGGATGTCGAGCGAGACGTTCTTGAGGTTGTTCTCGCGCGCCCCGCGAATCTTGATGGAACCGTACATTGCTTCCTTCTCCTCAAAACGCTCGACATCTTTTCAGTCGCGCCGTAACTTCGTACGGCGTACGAGGTTTAGCACAACAACCCCGTACACTGTAAATAGTTATTGCGGGGTACGGATTGAGCGACGAGATTTCCGGACGGGGCGACCCGTTGAAATCACTGCAGTTGCTGTGGGGAAGGACAGAGGCGCCGCGGCGAGGCCCGAAGGCGAAGGCCCATGTCGAGGACCTGGTGTCCGCGGCCATCGCCATTGCCGATGCCGAAGGGCTCGAAGCCGTCAGCACTCGCCGGGTCGCGGACGCTGTCGGAATCTCTCCCATGTCGTTCTACACGCACATCCCCGGCAAGGCGGAGCTGCTCGACCTGATGATGGATGCCGTGTCGGGTGAGCTCCTGAAGGACAGGCCCGTCTTCGAGCCCACCCGATGGCGAGCCAATCTGACCCGGGTGGCGACCGACTATCGCAACTTCTATCTGGCCCACCCATGGGTGATTCAGCTTGCGACGCACAGGCCGGCGCTGGGCCCGAACACTTTTCATTCGGCCGATGTCGCGCTGAGCGCTATCGAAGGCCTGGGGCTCACCGACCTCGAAATGGACCGGGTCATCACGCTGGTCCTCGACTACGTCCACGGCGCGGTGCGCAACGCGGCGCGAGAGAAGATGGTCAGGGATGTGACTGGAATGACAGACGAGGAGTGGTGGTACCGCGTCGCGCCGTTCCTCGAAACGCTCGACTACACGCCCTACCCCGTGCTGGCGCGCGTCGGGAAGACCACGGGCGAGACCTACGGAGCGCACGACCCCGAGGGGGCCTTCGCTTTCGGGCTGGCTCGGGTGCTCGATGGCTTGACTGTGTTCATCGAAGGGAAGACCGCGAAGCCGAGGCGCTAGTTTCCGCATCAATCCGAGCGCAAGCGGGATTCCGAGAAGGTATCGTAACCCTATGATTCCATCCCCCCAGGAGCGCCGCATGAACCGCAGATTCCGTCCAGGGAGCCTGGTCCAGAGGCTCACCGCGAACACCATGATGGTGCTGTTGGGGCTGGTGGTGCTGACCGCCTGCGGCGGCCTGGACACGGAGGGCACCGGGAGCCCTGCCCCTGTTGCCCAGGAAGACCAGGCCCTCGCGCCGGCCAACGTGCAGTCCTTCTACGCGGAGTCACGTTGGGGGACCCGCTTCGGAGTCACCGGCCCCTACTACGGCCCCGCGGGCCACCGGGGGCTCGACATCTACGCGAGCGCCGGCCAGGCGATTCCCGCGCTCCGCTCGGGCATCGTCCGACGCGTCCAGTACTCCTCCATCGTGGGACACACCATCGCGGTGGAGTCCGCGCCTGGTGACTTCTCCGCGTACGACCACGTCATCCGGACGCGCTTCGCGGTGGGCGACTACGTCCAGCAGGGCGACATCATCGCCTACGTGGCGGGCCACGGAGATGACCATGGCTCGGCGTGGACCGGGCCGCACCTCCACATGACCCGAGGCTCCACGGACCGCTGCGCGTTTGGCGAGAATGTCAGCGACCCCGCGCCGCTCATCCGGAACGTGCTCGGCACCAGCAGCGGCGGAGGCACCGGCAGCGGTGGAGGCTCCGGGGGAATCCAGGTCAGCATCGAGGAGGGGAAGCTCCTCCAGCGCGTGGCCCAGCGAGGAGGCTACACGGGCCCGGTGGACGGCGTGCCCGGGGTCAACACGTGGAAGGGCGTCCAGACGGTCCTCGCGGGCAAGGGCTTCTACTCCGGCCCCATCGACGGCCTTCCGGGTGAGAACACCTGGAAGGGAGTCCAGAGGCTCGCCCAGCTCGGCGGGTACACGGGCCCCGTGGATGGCTTCCCGGGGCAGTACACGTATGCGGGCCTCAACACCTGGCTGGCCCAGGACCCCGGGACGCCTCCCCCGTCGGGGATGAGCGGTGTGTATGGAATTGATGTCGGTACGACGCAGCGGGACCTGGACTTCAACGCCATCCGAAGCGCCGGCTACCAGTTCGCGATTGTCAAAGCCGGCGGATCCAATGTCTCACCCCTCTACGTCGCGCCGTACTACACCCGGCAGGTCGCCCGGGCGCGCGCGGCCGGGCTCATCGTGGGGCACTACTGGGTGGCTGGCTCGTACAACCCCGCCGGTGACGCCCAGTACTTCATGGACCACCTGTATGACCATCGACCGGGCGACCTGCTGGTGCTCGACAACGAGGCCATCGACGACGGCATCTTCTGGAACGACTCCATGAGCGCGAGCTTCATGCAAGCGGTCAAGACGCGCCTGGGGAAGGCACCGTTCCTGTACACCTACTCGAGTCTGCTCAGGGCCAACACCTGGCCGCAGACGCAGGCCGTGGGCTCGAAGCTCTGGATTGCCCACTACACGGGCACGCCGGGCAACCCGACCCTCGGGACGGCCTATCCGACGTGGGAGATCCACCAGTACACGTCGTCCGGCAACCAGAACGGGATTCCCCTCGACCTGAATGTCGCGAAGCTGTCCGCGTTCGCCGGACTGGCCCAGCCCCCGTCGGGCGCGACGCCCCCTCCACCGACGGCCATCCCCGGAGGGAGCTCTGGCGGAGGAGGCGGAGGAGACCCCGTCATCACCGTCCAGCAGGGAACCATCCTGCAGAACCTGGCGCGCCGGGGCGGCTATACCGGCCCCATCGACGGCGTCCCGGGAGCCAACACCTGGATTGGAGTCCAGAAGGTCCTGAGCGGGCTGGGGTACTACGACGGCCCCGCCGACGGCGTCCCGGGCATCAACACCTACAAGGGGTTGCAGCTCCTGGCCCAGGACGGTGGCTACACGGGCCCCATTGACGGCATCCCCGGCACCAATACGTACAACGGCATCCAGGCGTACCTGGACGGGTCCTCCGGCCCCGTGCCGCCCGTCACCAATGCCCAGGGGGTGACGCTGCAACGGATTGCCCGTGCGGGCGGGTACACCGGCGCGGTGGACGGCGTCCCCGGCACGAACACCTGGAAGGGCATCCAGCAGGTCCTCGGCGGCTATGGCTACTCGGGGCCCGTGGATGGCGTCATGGGCACGAACTCGTACGCGGCGCTCCAGCGCTTCGCCGCGAAGGGCGGCTACACGGGCCCCATCGACGGAGCCATGGGCACCAACTCCTGGAAGGGCGTGCAGACCGTGCTGCGGGGGTTTGGATACACGGGTCCCATTGATGGCGTCATGGGCACGAACTCGTACGCGGCGCTCCAGCGGGTGGCGCGCCTGGGCGGGTACATGGGCCCCACCGATGGAGCCCTGGGCGTGAATTCGTGGCGGGGCCTCCAGACATTCCTGAGCGGCGCCGGGTACACGGGCCCCATCGACGGAGTCCCCGGAACGAACACCTACAAGGTGCTCCAGTCCCTGGCGAGCCGGGGCGGCTACACGGGGCCGATTGACGGCATCCCCGGCACCAACACGTACGCGGGCCTGGCGAACCTGCTGGACTGACGCCGCGGCCCGGGTGTCCAGCGGTTCGCCGAGGGCAAGCTCCCGGGAGGCTGAGGGAGCATGGCGGGGGACTCCGGAACCGGAAGCCCCGCCCACCATGGGCCTTGGCTCCAGTTCACTCCCAGTGCATTGCAGCAGTATCCATGTGTCCCATGAAATCATGTTTCTGCACGAAACAACTGTGCAACTGAGATTGGAGCGACGGCGCGACAGGGATTGAGACCGCCTCGGCGACAGCCCGGGCGGAACTGTGGCGCGGAAGGCTGCAAACCGCCCAGGACACCGCGTCGCTGCTCTTCGTGAGGCTGTTCACCGAGACCGCCACGGCGCGGCCCGTGTTGGTGTTAGTCTCACACTCCCCGTACGGGCCTGAAATGGGCCTGAGCAATCACCAAGAGGAGTCCCAGCATGTCTTCGCGTCGCATTCATCATTCATGGGGTGTCGCCCTGTTGCTCACGTTCGCCACGGCCGCGATGGCCGAGGCTCCCACCGAGGCAGTCTCCCGCGAGGAGTCCACCCCGGAGGCGTCACTGCTCACGTGTGAGGCCGCTCGCTGTGGGGCGGATTGGATGTGCGAGGACATGTGTCCCACCGCGGAGACCGCGGTCTGCGTCAACTTCTACTGCCAGTACACGTACCCGCCCGGGGGCGGTGGAGGCGGTGGCGGGAACCCAGGCCCGACCTGTACGGGCTACCGGTGCGGCGGCGACTGGAACTGCGTCTGCGACGGCCTGCAGGGCTACTGCGGACCCAACTTCATGTGCGTCTTCTGAGCGGAGCCTGAGGCCGAGCCTCACTGTCCCGCCTCGCACGGAGCTGCCCGCGCCGGGCAGCTCCGGCTGTGCCTTCCTTCTCCGGAGCGCACTGCGGACACGCGGCTCCTCGCCGTGTCGATAGAGGCGCGACCGGAGACCGCGAACCTCATCGTCGACTTCGAAGTGGTGAACGACCTGGGCAGCTCGCTCGACCTGGACTCCAACCCCAACCTTGCCTTCGGCAAGGTGGCCACCGCGAGCGACTCGGAGAACGTGGGCATCAGCGCGCCCGACTCCGCCGTGGACGGCAATGGGGCGTACCACCTGGAGAACTATCGCAGCGCATGGCGCTCGGCGTACCACGCCAGCACCGCGGACACGGTGTGGCTCAACGTCAACCTGGGCAGGACGGAGGCCGTGCGCCGCGTTGTCGTGAAGTGGGGCAGCTACGCGCCCCCGGCTTACACGCTGATGGGCTGGACGCCAGGAATGAGTTCCTGGGTGACACTCGCTACCCGCACGAGCGCGGGCGGTGGCACGCACGTCCACTCCTTCTCGTCGGACCAGACGTACCAGTACTTCGGCCCGAGCATGAGTGGCGCGAACCGGTACGACGTGAAGGAATTGGAAGTGTACCGCTGGGACTACTGACGAAATCGCGGCGAGTCGTGCCTCCTCTGTTCGCCCTGCTACGCCGGACGGCACGGCAGCAGGGCGCCTGGCCGCCGGCTCAGCCTTCCACGGGGCGGGTGAGGCCCAGCGTGTCCGCGTAGCTGTGCAACCCGCGAATGTGATTGCCACCGTCGACGGCGAGGGTGTCACCGGTAATCCATGACGCGAGGTCGCTGCAGAGGAACGACACCACCTTCGCCACGTCCTCGGGTTCGCCGCACGGCTTCCCCAGCGGCGTGTGGGCGAGGAACTCCCGCCCCATGGCTCCCTTCATGAGCCCTGCCCCCTCGGCCAGGGGCGTACGGATGGCTCCCGGAGCCACGACATTCACCCGGATGCCATACCGCCCCAGCTCCGAAGCAGCGACCTTCGAGAAGTTCGCGAGCCCCGCCTTGGAGGCGCAGTAGTGGGCAAGCCCGTCCGTCACGGCCGTCTGGTTCAACGAGGAGATGTTGACGATGGAGCCCGGCTGCTTCGCGGCGACGAGTGCCTTCGCGAGCGCCTGGGTGAACAGGAATGGTCCCTTGAGGTTGATGGCCAGAATCTGGTCGAACTCCTCCGCTGGCAACTCGAGGAGCGGGCGGAGGGTGGCCGACCCGGCGTTGTTCACCAGGATGCCCGGGAGACCGAACTCACGCGTGGCAACCTCGATGGCTCGCGCTACGTCCTCTGAGCGGACCACGTCTCCCGCGAAGGGCACGGCCCGAGCGCGCCCCTCCATCGCCCGGTTGAGCTCCGTGGCGGCCGCCTCGACCTTCTCCGCGGTCCGCCCGAAGAGGAGGACGTTGGCTCCGTCCCGCATGAGGCGGGAGGCGATTCCCAGTCCGATGCCCTGTCCCGCGCCCGTCACGATGGCACTGCTCGAAATCAGCTTCATGGTGGCTCCTGTACGCTGAGTACAAAAGCGACTCTACTCTGGCCACGCGCTTGAAGCTCCTGGGTGCCAGGCATGAGAGCCTGGGCGGCTTCGGCCGGCAGCGCGGGCTCCATCCCTGGCGCGTGCGCTGGTGACGCCAGGCGAGCTCGCGAAGCGCTCATGAGACTCGCCTCTGCCCAGCCCGTGAGCCTTCACGGGTCAGGCCATTACAAGCGTGGGCCGAGACACCCCTGATGCTTCATTTCCGCCGCTTCGAGGAGATTTCAGGGCGCTTGGGAAGGTGGCGCAGCCCCATCCAGACCAGGGAGGTGATGTGCGCGGCAACCTCCTCGACGGGCGGCTTGCGCACGCCCGTCCACCACTGGCCAACGAAGGTGACCATGCCCACCAGGGCGTGCGCATAGATTGGCGCCACCTTGGGGTCGTAGCCCGCGGACTTGAACGAGGTGAGGAAGATGTGACCGACGCGCTCGGCCACATCGTTGAGGAGTGACGACATCCCACCGCGAGCAGAAGTCACGGGTGTGTCGTGAGCAAGAACGGCAAAGCCATCAGGGTGGTCCTTGACGTACATCAGGAATGCGATGGCTCCCTGTTCGACGCGTTGGCGGGCGGTGCCCACCGCGATGGCCTCGGCGATGCGCCTGACCACGTACTCCATCTCGCGATCCACGATGACGGCATAGAGGCCCTCCTTGCCGCCGAAGTGCTCGTAGATGACGGGCTTGGAGACCTTCGCGACTTCGGCGAGCTCCTCGACGGAAGTCCCCTCGTAGCCGCGTCGAGCAAAGACGGAGCGCCCGACGTCGATGAGCTGGGCTCGGCGGGCAGAGGCAGGGAGGCGTTGAGCACGGCTGGTCATCGCAGAACACCCTAGTACACCCGCCCGCCCCCGCGCTGCCCTTCGCCCGTACGTCCCGTGGCTCAGCCCTCATGAACGGCTCCAGGACTCCTTCCGCTACCTACGCAAACGTAGTTGCTGCCCCGTTCGGGCGGCCGATTCGCGGCCGAGGGGCGCCTGGCCCCGAATGAGCCAGGACATCAACGCGAAATATCATGGAATCCCGGTTTGACAATCAATCTACGACTCCGTAACTTTCGGTACCGTAGGTTCGAGATGAGCTGGTGGAGCTCGATGGCATGAAGCAGCCACCGTGACCGGCGCAGCTCGGCGATGAAGGGCGGGGCCGCGACTGCGAAGAGCTGTTGCGGCAAGGCGTCATCTTGGCAGGCCCACTGTGTCCCCAGCGCGTGCTCGGGCTCCTGGCCCGGCAGCTTCGAAGCAATCCATCCGTGCAGTGCCCAGTCCCCCGTCCCACCCATAGGAGGAGTGCATGTCCTGGCTTCGTGCATTCGCCGTATCCGCGGTTCTATTGCTGTGCGCCATCACCACCCCCGCGTCCGCGGCCTCATCCCTGCGTATCGTCGACATCGCCACGCGTGATGGAGTGACGCTCAAGAGCGCCGTCTTCACGCCGGATGCGCCGGGGCGGTACCCGGCCATCATCTTCATCACCAGCTGGGCACTGCCCAACCTGGAGTACTTCGTGCAGGCGCAGAAGTTCGCCGACGCCGGGTACGTGGTGGTCTCCTACACGCCTCGCGGCTTCTACGCGTCGGGGGGCACCATCGACACGGCGGGGCCCAAGGACATCGGCGACCTGACCGAAGTCATCAACTGGACGCTCGCCAATACCCCTTCGGAGCCGACTCGCATCGGTGCGGCGGGCGTCTCCTATGGCGCGGGCCTGGCGCTGATTGGCTCGGCCTTCGATTCGCGCATCCGCTCCGTGGCCGCGATGAGCTGCTGGACGGACCTCCCCTTCTCGCTGTTCGGAAACCAGACGCGCCACCTGCAGAGCGCGGCACTGCTGGCACTCTCAGCGCAGTTGACGGGCCGGCCCTCGCCGGAGCTGCAGCAAGCCCTCTCGAACTTCTTCGCCAATGAGGACGTGGCCAGCGTCGTCGCCTACGCCCAGGTGCGCAGCGCCGCGACGTACCTGGAGCGCATCAACGCGAACCGTCCCGCCATCCTCATGGCCAACGCCTACGGCGACAGCTTCTTCGGGCCGAATCAGCTCACCGACTTCTTCAACCGGCTGTCCGTGCCCAAGCGGCTGGAGCTGCGCCCGGGAGACCACGCCATCCCCGAGCTGACCGGCATCCTCGGCTTGCCCAATGATGCCTGGACGAGCACGCGTCGCTGGTTCGACCAGTACCTGCGTGGCATCAACACGGGCATCGCCTCGGAGAACCCGGTCCAGCTCCAGCTCCGGGGCCAGGGTTCCTATGAGTCGTACCCGTCGTGGGGCACTGTCTCGACCAGCAGCGCACGCTACAACCTGAGCGATGTGCACTGGTGGAGCCGGGAGGGCGAGCTCGCGGCGGGCTCGCAGGCGGGCTGGAACGCAACAATCATCGCGGGCGATGACACCGTCGCCAACGGCGGCCTGGCGCTGCTGACGAACGGCGCGGAGGCCATCACGGGTGAGCCGCCCACGGCGTGGATTCCGGCAGTGGACCGGGACAACGCGGGCGTCTGGCAGTCGGACTGGCTGTCGAGTCCGCAGCGCGTGCGCGGGGCGGCGCGCCTGCGCCTGACCGTCACACCGAGCAACTCCGGCCAGACGACGGTCATCGCCTACCTCTACGACACGGACTGGGGTGGGACGGGAAGCCTCGTCTCGCACGTCGCCGTCACCCTCCGGGATGCCGTGGCTGGCCAGCCCCGGACCGTGGAGGTCGACTTCCCGGCGACGGCCTATGACGTTCCCAGCGGTCATCGCCTCTCGCTCGTCATCGACACCGTCGATCCGCTCTACGCAGACAAGGCGCCGTTCCTCTCCACGGTGAAGTTCTCCTCATCGTCGAGCAGCCCGTCCTATCTGGCCCTGCCCTTGAAGTGAAACGAGGCGCCCTGGAGCGGCACAACGCTCCGACAAGCGGCGGGTGAAGCACCTGGGCGCCGGGCCGCACCAGAAGAAGACCCCGTGGCACCTTGCTGGTGCCACGGGGTTCTTTCTTCTCAGTTGTACCAGGCGACGAAGCGGCTCGATGGACTGCTCCGCCGGAGAGCCCCCGCTCCGGGGCGCCCGAGAGCCATGCAGCCCATCTGTTGCCAGATGGAGTGTTCCCCCCGTCCGGGAGGCAGGTGCGCTCTTCGCTCACGAGGGTGATGCTGCCCCGGTCGCCTGACGCGCTACGCGGCGCGTGGAGCGGAGGTGAAGCATGGGGTTGTCGGCACGCATCGTCGGGCTCCTGTCTCTCTCGGCACTGCTGGTGGGCGCCACGGGGTGCTGTCGCGCGCCCTTCCCTTTCGTCGCCGTTCGCGAGGAGGTGCTGCGCAGCGACACGGTGACCCTGCCCCTGGACCCACAGGGGCGCGAGCACCTGCTCGCCTTCCTCCGCGCGGGCGGAGACCGGGACCTGATGGAGGAGCCACCCCAGCTTCCCGAGGCGGACCAGCACTACGGGCCGCTGCTCGAGCTGCTGTCCTCCCCGGAGAACCTCGACCAGGAGGACATCAACCGGGAGGACATGGGCTCCGGCCCCTATCGCCAGTTCTTCTCCAGCAAGCCTCTCCGGGACGTGATTGACGCAAGGCAGGAGAGGCCTTCCCCGCTCAACCCTCCATACGCCCTGAGCGACGGCCGCTTCTGGTGGCTCTTCGAGCGCGGGCCCGAGGGCAAGCTGTCGCGGCTCACCGTGTTCCCGGCGATGCGCAAGCCCGACGAGCCGCAAGAGGTCCTACGATGAGCCTCCACGACGCAGTGCTGTCCGCGCTCGGCTCGGTGGCCGACGTCCGGCTCGTCGCCTCCCTGCGGGACCCGCGCCTGGGGTTCAACAGCACCACGGACCTCCACCTCTTCATCCCCGACCTGCACCTCGTCAGCAATGAGGTCCGCCCGCGCTACAAGTACGGGACCAACGAGCTAGGAATGCTCACCTCGGCCCTCGCAGCCCTCGGCGAGTTGCGGTCGGTGGAGAAGGCACGCGCGAGGAGGATTGGCGTCTTCCAGATGGGCGACTTCCTCGACATCTGGAGGGAGACTCCCTTCCTGACCCCGGGCTTCGACGCGGCCGCCCGCATCACCGACAGCCACCCGGCCCTGATGTCGGAGTTCGGCTCCGGGCGGCTCGGGGCCCGCTTCCTGCTGGGCAACCACGACTTCGAGCTCTTCCGCCACGAGCGGTTCAACAGGATGAGCAAGCGCCGCTTCTTCCTGGCCCCCGCGAGCGCCAGCGCGGCGGGGCTGGCACTGCACGGAGACATCTTCGACTGGCAGGAGCAGTTTCCCGACGCCTTCCAGAGCCTGGTCGTCTTCTACATCTCCCCTTTGCGGGAGCCGGAGGAGCGCCACCTGGAGGAAATGCTCGCGCTCGTCCATACGGAAAACAGGGAGCTGAATCTCACGGAGGGAATCGCCGGGACCGCGCGGCTCGGGGCTGTCGCGGCGCTCCAACCCCACCAGGTCAACGTCCCCGAGCGGTTCAACCTGACCAGCCACAAGTTTCTCGGCCCGGCGAAGGACCTGTGCCAGCGCCTCAACCGGGACCTCCAGTTCAACATGCACTACGCCGTCATCGGGCACACCCACCATGCGCGCATCGCGGTTGACGAAAGCAGCAATGGCTTCTTCGCGCTCATCGACACGGGCGCATGGATAGAGAGCTGCGAGCTGCCGGATGGCTCGCGGCTCCCCAATGCGCAGCTCACGGCCATCTCCGACAACGAGGTGCGCATCTACCAGCTCATCCGGCGCACCGTCTGAGCCTCAGGCGGCCGCCCTGCGAGGGCCCTGCACTCGAGCCACGGGCTTCGCCCGTTCTACATGCGGGGCATGCCCCGAGGTCTCCTGGTGGGCTCCGCCATTCCTCAAGCGGAAGTACAGGCGGCGGAGGCGGAAGAACAGGCTGAGGAGTGAAATCAAGAAAGGGCACCGTGCCGGCCGCGATTCCAGCTGCGCGGGCGGGGTAGCGGACGACAAGGCATGAGTCGACGCGGGCAGGAGCGCCCGCACGCGAACCCCCAGGCCGAGGTGCTCCTTCCAATACGTGTTCAGGAAGATGCCATCCGGATCCATCTCCCGCCGGACCTCCATGAACTTCCGCCACATGGGGTATTGCAGGCGGAGGTAGTCCGCACCGGCCGGCGAGTCCGCCTTGGGCAGGTGCTTGCCCCAGTGCACGCGGAAGTTGATGTTCTTCTTCCTCATCAGCTCCCAGAACTGCTCGAAGAAACGCTCCCGGTCCGCTTCGAAGCTCCTCCCGTCTTTCGCGCCCGGGCGGAACCAGAACACGTCCAGCCTGACGGAGTGCCGCCCATGGCTGGGGCTCAGCCAGAAGCGACTCTTGTGACCCGGGTAGACTTCAAAGGCGTACGGGCCGGTCCGCGTCATGCCCTCCGCCGCGCTCGTGCCCTTGCCGTCCTGGGGGTGGGGGCAGAAGAACTGGCTCATGAGCCTCATCACCCTGCCGGTATCGGCGATGTCGATGAACAGCTCGGTGAACTCCGTTGGCACATTCTCGTCCGAGATGTTGTCGTCCAGAGGCAGCGCCTTGTACCAGACGTCCCGGAATGGCTTTCCCTGCTGCTTCTTCTTCCTGCGCCCGCCCAGGAAGAGGCCCAGGGCGTCACTCACCAGGTCCCGGGTCTCTGCGTTGTAGGGCAGCGGATCCTCCGTCGCGAGGTAGGTGAAGAACGGGCGGATGACGAGCCTCTGGACGATTCTCGGAACCCCGACGAAGGGCCTGCGCGCGAAGCGCCGGGTACTCAGTCGCTGCAAGGTGCGCGGTCCCGAGACCCGGCACCAGTGCTTGATGCGCCTGCGGAGGGTGGACGCCTGCTTGTAGCTGGCTCCGGAGCGCTTCGCCGCCCAGAGCTCCACCATGTCGACACCCTGTTGCGGCCACCAGAACAGCCGGGTGTATTGGTTCTTCTTGTCCTGGAAGAACCCCTCCAGCCCGGCCTTGCCGTCCCTGAACAGGTTCGCGGGGCACTTCTGGGTGGGCATGGTGGAATGGAGGCCCTGGACGTCGTAACGAGGCCCGCACTCGAGCGTGACGGTGGACACGATGCCCAGCAGTCCCATGGAGACCCCCGCGGCGTAGAACGGATTGTGCTTCTCGTCCTCGGGGTCATCCGGCTTGGGGGCCAGGTCGTGCACCTGGCCGGTCCCATCGATGAGGCGGATGCCGACGACGGCCGCGCCCAGGTCGTGCTGGAGGGTGCCACCCCTCGAACCCGTGGAGAGGAAGCCGGCCACCGTCTGGTGGGTGATTCCTCCAAGGTCCGGCAAGGCCCAGCCGCGCGTGTCGAGCTGCCACACGAGGCTGTTCTCCTTGTTCGACAGAGGGTCCTGCGGATCCACCCCCATGTGGCAGCCCGCCTGGACGGTGACGCGCATCCGCCTGCCCGCTTCGACTTCGTCCCACTCGAGAATCTCGGTGTACCGGTCGAGCTGCACGTTGATGTGGTATCCACCCGCGTCGGAATAGATGCTCCCGGGCACGCCGTGCGCCGAGCCACGCACCCGGAGCTGGGCGCCCTCGACCCGGGCCTTCCTGACGAGCTGGATGAGCTCCTCCTCCGTCTGGGGATGCTCGAATGAGAATCCATTGCCGTGCCGCGTGTCGTCGGGAGGCATGCCTGGCTCCAATTGGGGGAACCTGAGCCCCAAGGGAAGGGACTCAAGCGCCCGAGGCCGCGCACCGGAACCGCGGCACACACCTCAGGGCGGTTTCAGTAAAGACGGAGCCACCCCCGAGTGGATGTGACTGACCTCCCAGGGGCAGCGGAGAGGACCTAGTCGACCGCCTCTTCCTCGGCGTGTGCATCCTGAAGCCTGCCCAGCAGGACCCTGGCAACCCGAAGCTCGGAAGAGTCAAGGCCCGGCGGCAGTGGCTCGAGCAGCTCCAACAGCAACCGTTGCGTCTCCCGGCTCCTCCCCTGCTCCCGCAGCAGATGGCACAGGCTCAGGGTGGCCCGAATCTCGATGCACCGCGCCCCGGACCGCCGGCCAATCCGTATCGCCTCGTGGAATTCCCACAGCGCCCGGGCCGCTTCGCCCTGGCGCAGCAGCAATTCCCCCTGGAGCCGGTGCAGCTCGGGATCCTCCAGGTGCTCTCCCGTCCTCTCTCCCCAGGCCAGTCCCTCCGCCACCGCGTCCAGCCCCTCGGGAATCAGCCCCAGCCGCAGGCGCGCATCCGCCAGCAGGCAGAAGAAATAGGTTCCGCCGGACTCCGCGCCCGCCTGCCGGATGCGCTCGAGGTCTCGCAGCAACAGGCCATAGCCCTCCTCCTGGCGGCCGAGCCGGATGAGTGCCCACCCGCGTAGCGCGGGTGCCCAGCCCTCCCAGGTCGGGAACTGCCCCTGCTCGAAGATGAAGAGGGCCTTGTCGATGGCCTCCAGCAGCCGGTGCACATCGAACCGGACCCAGTGCATCTGGGCGGCCGCCTGGTACGTCAGCAGCAACGTGTAGGGGTGGCCCAGCCGCTCGGCACGCTGGAGAGCCCCGTCGATGAGCCGCAGGCTCCGCTCCCGCTCGCAACGGATGGCGCAGGTGATGGCCTCGTAGGCCTGGGCCATCGCCAGCGGCTCGGACTCGAGCACCCCGAGCGCCTGCGGCATCAGCTCCGCTTCCGAGGCGCCCTGGGCCACGGCCTCGTGGAACAGCGCCTCGGCCTCCACCACCTCTCCTTGCAGCAGCTGGCTCATCCCCCCCATCAACCGGCCCACGACCAGGAGCTGAGGCACCTGGTCCCGCTGGCCCAGGGAGACAATCTGCTCCGAGAGCTTGAGCGCCACCGGGAAGTTCAAGCGCATCATGTTCTTGACGAACAGGCTCCTGCACGCGGCCACGAGGATGGGCGTGTCCCGCACGTCCTGGAAGAGCTCCGGGATGCGCGCGTACAGCTGAGCCACCTCGGGCGCCGCGTAGCTCCGCGCGGAGATGAGGGCCTGACCGAGCAGCACCAGCAGCCGCAGCTCCTCCTCTACCCGCTGGGCCGCCCGGGGCAGGCGCCTGAACAGCGCGAGCGCCTGCTCCAGATGGGCCGCGGACTCGTCGAACGCCGAGCGCCGCAGGGCCAACTCCCCGGCCTGGGCCCAGTACTGGATGGCCGGCTTCGACTCTCCCGCCTGGGTGTAGTGGTGGGCGATGAGCTCGGGCGGAGCGGGGCTGACGCCCTCCCCGGGGTGCTCCAGGAGGAAGGCGACCCGATGGTGGTACTGCCGCCTGCGGGGCTTCTGCAGGGACTCGTAGGCCTCTTCCTGGATGAGGGCATGCCTGAACTCGTAGCAGGGCTCCGTGCCATCCACCTTGTGCAGGAGCAGTCCCTCGTCGACCAGCTCCTCGAGCTCCCGGCATAGGGAGGCGCCATCGCGCTCCACCACGGCCGCCAGCTGCCGCCGCGTGAAGCTGCGGCCAATCACGGCCCCCGTCCAGACCAGCTCCTTCTGCTCCTGGGGGAGCGGATCCAACCGGGCCAGGAGCAGCTCCTGCAGGGTGACGGGCAGGGGGCCAATCCCAGACATCTCGGCGCCGGGCACTGCCCGGGTCAGCACCATGCGGGTCATCTCCTCGACGAAGAGGGGAATGCCCTCCGTCTGCCGCACCAGGAGCTTGAGCGTCTCCCCTGGCAGGCTGGGCCGGTCCTGGGTGAGCCGCCGCACCAGCTCGGCGGTGTCCTCCTCCGAGAGTCGCTCCAGCGCGAGCCGCTGGAAGCCGGGATGCCGCCGACAGGAGAACCGCGGCTCGGGCCGTGTGCTCAACAGCAGGAGCACCCCCGACAGCTCGATGCGCTCCTGCAGCAGCGTGAGCAGCCGCAGGGTGGAAGGGTCGGCCCAGTGCAGGTCCTCCAGGACGAGCAGCAGGGAGCCCGGCTGGCCCCCTCCCGGAAGTCGTGCGGGCAACCGCAACAGGAAGGTGGCCAGGGTCTCCAGGGTGTGCTCCCGCTGCTGGTCGGGAGACATCAGGAGGGGCGGCAGGTCCCCGCGTGGGGGGAGGTCCAGGAGTTGCCCGAGCAGGAGCAGTCCCTCCGGATGCGGCAGCTCCAGGACTTTCGATAGCTCCTCCAGGCGAGCCCACTTCCTCGCGGCTGGCGAGTCCGCCGGGCCCAGCTCGAGCAGGGGTGCCATCCACTCGAGCACCGGATGGAAGGCGCTGCGGCTGAGCTGGGGCCAGCACTGGCTGGAGATGCAGCGCGCCCCTTCATGGACGGCGTGCTGGCACAGCTCCTGGATGAGCCGGGACTTGCCAATGCCTGCTTCGCCGCTGAGCAGGACCACCGCTCCGTGCCCCTGGCGGGCGCGCTCCCACCGGGCGAGGAGCTGGCGCAGCTCATCGACCCTGCCCACCAGCGGGGTGAGGCCCCGGGACAGCGTCCGCCCGAAGCGGGTGGTCTCCGGCCGCTCGTTCAGCAGCCGGTGGATGCCCACCCGCAGCGCGCCCAGCGAGGAGGCGAAGACCTGCTGGCCCAGCGGCTCTGCCACGAAGCTCCCACGCGCCCCCTGCAAGGTGTTGTCGCTGAGGCTGGCGGTGTTGGGCGCCGCCTGTCTGGCCAGCCAGGTCGCCAGGCGGGGCGCCTCGCCCTGGATGGAAGGAGCGTGTCCCTTCCCCCCGGCTGGGTCGAGCGCGTCCAGCACCACCATGTCCGTATGCACGCCCACGTGCACCGCGAGCTCGGTCTGCTCCGCTTGTGGCAGCTCGCTCGCCACCTTCGCCAGCCCGAGTGCGGCACGCAGCGCGCACAGGACGTCATCCTCGCGGGCGAGCGGATAGCCGAAGCAGCCCAGCACCTCGTCTCCCATGCGCAGCGCCACCCACCCCCCGTGCCGCTCGATGACGCGTGAGCAGGCCTGCTGGAAGGCCGCCTGCAGGTCGCCGAGGTCCTCGGAGTCGAAGGACTCGAGGCACGCCGAGAGTCGGCAACACACCAGCGTTACCTGCCGCCGGTGGGGAATGAAGCGCGGGGGCGACGCCCCCGAAGAGGGGAACAGGGTCCACTCCAGCATCCTCAGTTGCTCGCGCATCTCGAGCGCGCTCTGGAAGCGACGGGCCGGATTCTTGGCCAGTGCCCGTGCGAGGAACCAGCTCACCGGGTCAGGCAGGTCCGAGCGACGGCTGCGCACCGGCGGGACGGGCCCGGGCGAGAGGACCCGCTCGCGGAGCACGTGGAGCTTGTCGGCGGCATAGGGCAGCTCCCCCGTGAGCATCTTGTACAGCAGCAGCCCGGCGGCCCAGGTGTCCGTGCGCAGGTCCTGCGGCTCTCCCCGCCATTGCTCGGGAGCCATGAAGGCAGGCGTCCCCCCACTGGCCATTTCGGGCGAGGAGTCGAACCGGGCCAGTCCGAAGTCGAGCAGCTTCACCCGCCCGTCCGGGAGGATGAACACGTTGCTCGGCTTCAGGTCGCGGTGGATGATGTGGTGCGCATGGGCATGCGCCAGCCCGGCCACGACGTCGCCCAGGATTCCCAGGGCCCGCTGCAGCTCCAACGCGCCGTGCTCCAGCAGCGCGCTGAGTGACTGTCCCTCCAGACACTCCATGATGAGGAAGGGAGAGCCCTTCCATTCCGAGACATCGAAAATCCGGACGATGTTCTCGTGGTCGAGCTGGGCAACCAGCCGGGCTTCTTTCTGGAGCAGCCTGTCCATCGACTCCTGCGTCAGCGACTGGCCCGCGGAGAGGAACTTGAGCGCCACGATGCGTTGCAGCACGTGGTCCCGGGCACGGACGACGAGTCCCATGCCCCCCCTGCCAAGCTGCCCGATGATCTCGAACCGCCTGCCATCCTTCCCCCCGAGCCGATCTCCTGGTTGGGGACCTGGCAGGAGCGGAGCGGACCCGATGACCTCAAGCAGGAAGGAATCTCCGAAGTCGGAGTCATCCCGGAACCCCAGGCTGGACTCATCGCGTCGACGCATCGTCGTCCCCTCAGCGGTACGATGATGACCCCAGGCGGGATAGACACTCATTGCCGGTCGAGCAGCGGTCGGGGCCCTCGCTGCGCCTCCTGGGGAGGACCGGCCCCAGTGAGCGAGCGACCCCAGACCTCCTCAGCTCCTCCGAGCGCGTGTCACCCGGGGCGTCAGTGCGGGGAAGACACGTCCGGCCGCGAGTCCGAGGCGGGAAGTGACCGCGTCGGTTCGCGCTGCCCTTGCGTGAGGAGATGCAGCTTCAGCTGGTGCCGGACCCGGCGCTCTCGCTTGAGGAAGAGCTTGTAGAGGTACTCGGAGCCCAGGGCGAGCCGCTCCGTCAGGGGAAGCTCTCGCACTTCGTGCAGCAGGTTCGCCGACAGCTCGGCACGCCGCCGGAGGATGGCGTTGCCACAGGCGGCGGCCGCCGCACGCCAGGGGCCCTCCGGCCGGTCCACCAGGGCGCGCACGTGCGCCATCAGCGGGCCCGCGGCGGCTTCGTCTCCGGCGCGCAACACCATCACCGGCGAGCGGTGGGGCTCTGTCGTCTGGGCGCAGAGCTGGACCAGCGCGGTGTCGAGCGTGTCATCGACGAGCAGCATGGCGCCTCCGGTGGCCGGACGCGCTTCGGGTGTGTCCACGACCCAGCCGCCGGTGTTGTACACGCGCACGCGTGAGCCGAGCTCCGGCAGCTCCACCTCTTGCGCCAGCGGGTGGTGGGTGTGTCCGTAGGTGAAGATTTGCTCGGTGGGGAAGGGATGATTGCGGGCGCTCAGCTCCCGAGCCACCTCCGTCGCGAGCGGCCCTTTCAGGTAGTTGATGACCCCCTCGTCCACCTGTTCCCGGGACGCGAGCGACTGGCGCACGTCGTTCTCCTCAATGAGGTCCAGGGCCCGCAGGAGAAAGGGCAACAGCAGGCGCTGGCGCAGGCGGCGGCCAAACTTCCGGCCTTTCAGCGAGACCAACGCTCCGGCCAGGCGGCTGGCGAGCAGGACCTTTCCCGGGTCCGTCTTGAGCATGTCATAGCTGCGTCGCACCCCCGCGCCCACCCGGCCCTCGCGGCCGAGGCTGGACCAGAGGAAGTCGATCCACGCGGCGTTGTCCGTCTCCAGCTGGGCAATCGTCGGTGCCTCGTCCGTCTCGCAGTAGATGGCCCGGGCCAGGGGCGTCATCAGCAGGTAGACGTCATCGGCGAAGTGGCCGTGGTGGGCGAGCAGCATCCGCTGTTGCCGGATGACGCCCAGGTTCGGGTAGCCCAGCACCACCCGCAAGTCGGGGTGGGCGGGATGGCGGTGACGCAGCATGCGCGTGAGCAGCGCGTTCTCGGTGGGCTGCTGCTCGGGGAGTGCCCCGGGAGCGGGGTGGAGCTCGGCGAAGATGAGGGTCGTCGGGGCCGAGGCTTCGAGCGGCGCATCCGGCGAGACGCGCATCATCCGCTCGGCGACGAGCTCGTCACGCGTCCCCGTCCACAGCTCGTGGTCGTGGTTGCCGGGAATGAAGACGATATTGGGAGAGAAGAGCGCCTCGCCGTCGGCTGGAAAGAGCCGGCTGATGAACTGGTCGAACCCGTCGAGCGCGACGTGGGTGGGCGCGAGTGCGAGCTCGAAGATGTCGCCGACCAGGACGAGGTAGGGCTTGATGCCGGGAGGATTGGCCCGCGCGACATCCCGCAAGCACGCCACCAGGCCGTCCAGCGCATCGTTGGCCATGAGCGGCCGCGTGGCGCCATTGCTGGTGGGGTCGCTCAGCAGACTGTTGCGCTCCCCGAAGTGCAGGTCCGACAGGAAGACGTATTGGACAGCGGCCATGTGTTCCCCCGAAGGGGACGAGATAGCCATCCGCCCGTGCTCCGAACAACCCGACCGGACGGACGATGGCGCAGCGGCCCTGCTCCGGCGTCAGCCTCGGGAGTGTCCTCCAGCAGAACCTGGAGGCGCTCGTCGAAGGGTTTGCACCAGGGCTACTTTCTCCGGAAGATGGAGCGACCCTCGCGGAGGCACGCGATGAGCGCGTCGCGGCGGAGCCCGTTTGCGTCGACGACCTCGTCCACGAGCCACAGCCGCACACGGGCGAGGAGCTCATCGTTCCGGAAGAAGTCCTCGTCGGAGCCCAAGCCGGTCTCGAGGTCGCCGCCGAAGCGGATGTCATGGTCCTCGCCGAGGAAGAGTCGCGCGCGGATGCCGCCGGAGACCATCAAGGACTTGTCATTGCGGAAGCCGTGGATGAGGTCCTCCGCGACGAGGTCCCCGCCGACGAAGAAGGCCCCGTCCGTGACGAGGCTTCCACACCGCAGCCCTCCGGCGATGGCAACCCGGGAGTCCGGGTCACAGTCCCGGACGAGCCCGGTGACTTCGGCATCCCCCAGCACGAGCAGGGTGCCAACGATGCGCAGGTGGCCCTCGACGCGGAGGTCGCCCGGGATGACACGGACCTCGCCGGGCCCCACCTCCAGGTCGCCGGAAACGACCTCCGTGGGAGCTGGGGCTGGAGCCGCTTCGCGCAGCAGCCACGCGGCGGCGTAGAAGCCCCAGGGCTCCACGTTGCGCTTGCGCAGCTCGCGAGCCCACTCCTCGGCGGTGGGCGGGAGTGGCTCCATCCACCTGTCCAGGGCCTCGACCTTGCCGTCCTCGAAGGCCGTGTCCGACCGCAGCCGCTCCGCGACGCGGGCCTTCACGTCCTGCAGCGCCGCCCGGGTGATGCTCATCTCATGCGACCCTCTGGGCGACTCGCCAGCGGGGGGCATCGCGACTCCAGTGAGGGGCCTGATGGGACGGCGGCGTGCGCCCAGGAGGTCCTCGGCCGCGCGCAGTGCGACGCACGTACGGTCATTCGGTGGGTAGAATTCCGTCGCGATGCGATGGAGGTCCTGCCAGGTGAGCTCGGCACCCGTCTCCTCGTCACCGAGCCTGGCCACGGACACAGGAGGCGGGGACGTGTACCCGAGGTAGCCGTGGAGAAGAGGCGAGGCCCACAGCCGTGCGAGCAAGCTGGTGCGCGTGAGCTGCTCGGCGTCGAAGGCCTCGGTCAGCATTGCCTCGAAGACGATGAGCTTCGAGGGAAGCACGAGCGCGAGGTCCGGCTTCGCGTTGAACACCCCCTGGAGCGCGCCGTAGACGGCGCGGTTCTGCACGTCCAGCGCACTCCCCGGGACGGTGCCCTCGGGCCCGACCCCGATGGAGAGGCGGTCTGCCTTCGTCCTCACCTGGGCCGGGTGGGTCTGCTTCGGGTCGCGGAGGACCGACGCCAGCTGTGACCACCGGGTGTGCGGACGTGCCTCGGCAACAAGCCCGACCAGCTCATCCATGCGGCTGGAGACGTCGCTGCCCTTCCACGTCTCGTATGCATCCCGGATGAGGGCGACTTCGGCCAGGACCACGGCACCCGCGGCCTCGCCGGGAACGTCCAGGCCACGCACACGGAGGACGGCCAGCACCCGGGCCATCGCGCTCGCCTGGGGCGCGGTGGCAAGCCTCTCGTGGAGGAGTCGAAAGAGGTGCGAGCAGGCCGCGCGCTCCTCCCGATTGAAGCTGTCGAAGGGAATCTCCATTCTCGCAATATGCCCCACCGCCCGCCGGGTGGGACGGGGTGGAAGCCGCGACCGCCGAGTGCGCCAGCCGCGAATTCATTCCATCCATCCCTCTTCTGCGCACATGTCGCGCGCGCGGCGCGGGAATCACGCCCGAGGTCATATTCACCGTGTCGAGGGGTGGAACGTCTTCTGTGCACGGGGACGGTGAGCGCGGCTCCGGAGGCCGGGTGGTCCGGCCCGGTGCACCCGCGCGCCGTGAAGGCCGTCGCGCCGTCTCCCTCACGTCAGGAGACTTGTCATGCACTCGGTTCACCAGGCTGTTCATCGCGGTTCGTCTCACGGTGTCTGGCTTCGGCGCGCGCTGCTCGCCACGGGACTTGTTGCCCTGGCCGTGGGTGTCAGCGGTTGTCCCTCGGAGCCCACCGCGTCGGGAAGCAAGGCGGCGGAGGCGCCGCCGGCCGACAGGAGCCAGGCGGAGGCGCTGGCGAAGGCCGACAAGTGGCAGGAGGGCGAGGCCTGCGTGGCGAACAACGCTCCGGATTGCCCCGCGCAGCATCGCGGGGTGTGTCGCACGGGGCGAGCCCCTGGGTGCTCCCACGACGCCTGCACCGAGGCGAAGAACCAGGCGCGCACCAACCTGCGCGCGGTCGTTCCCCAGGAGTGCTACAAGTACATCCAGTCCACGGCCCCCTGCCTCAACGGGCCCGGCTGCTGAGCGTCAGCCAGGGCCTGGACCGCGCCCCGACCCCCGAAGACCTTGTGGTGCCAAGGGCTCGGCCGGGCGAAAAGAAAACCCCGTGGCACCTTGCGGCGCCACGGGGCTCTTTGCTGCTGGAGGCGGCGGAAATCGAACCCTCAGGCAAGGTCCACTGGATGGAGGAGTCGCGAAGTGACGCGCGCCTGGCCAACGTCATCCAGGGGGAGACCGGCACCCAGATGGCGGGCTCCTGGGCCTACCTCTGGCCCGAGCAGGTGTGAGCAGGCCGCGGGTGAGGCGGAGGCCGCCCCGCTACTTCCACTCCTTCAGCTCGATACGAATGGTGTGGCCCCCTTTCATGTCGGTCATGCTGACCAGTGGCCAGAACCGGCCCCAGACGGGCGCGTCCTTCAGCCCCCAGGGGTCCTCGGCCAGTGTCAGCTGCTGCGTGAAGTCGACGTCGCCGGCGCTCCGTCCGGCGAGCGAGCGCAGGATGACCCCGACACGCGCATCCCCCACCTGCACGACGCTCCGTTCGGCCGGAGCGGCCTCCCTGGCGTACAGGTTGCGTCCGGGCTCCAGCCGGGCGAGGAGGAAGACCACGTCGAGCAGGGTGCCCTCCCATTGAGACTCGATGAGGGGGTGGTATGTCCCCGTCCCGCTGACGGAATGGCGGACCCGCGCATGGCCCGTGCTCCAGACGTGCGTCTCGACGGACGGCTCCTGCCCCATCCACACGTCATAGACCGCCACCTGGCCGGGCCTCACCGCCACCACCGCGTCACGTGGCCCCGGCGTCCGGACGCCGTGCGCGACGAGCCGCGCCCGGCTGAGCACCCCTGCCCAGTCGCTCCAGGCCTCCTCGAGCCACACCGCGCCGCCGGCGAACGCGATGCGCGCATCTGTCGCGCCCACGCAGCCGCGCGTCAGGTTGGCCCCCTGGTGGTGCTCCACCCGGGCACACTCAAACGTGCCGCCGCCGACCTCGACCTTCGCGGGGCGGACTTCGAAGGGATGCGCGCTGTCGTGCCCGGGCTCCGGGATGCGGTCCGCCGCGGCGTTGCGGCCAGACGGCAGCCTGAGCGCTTCCCCGGGCAGGGGCTCCAGACGCATCACGAACACCAGCGGCCGCTGCAGCGGGCCTGACAACGGCCCCGGTCCGCGCGGACGGGCGCGCACCTCGACGAGACGCTCGGACTCGCGCTCCTCCAGCACGGTGAAGGTCACGAGCATGGGCGCCACGTCATAGCCCTCCAGCTCGTACTCGGCGAAGGTCCCTGGCGGCACCGCCGCGGGCGATGCGCTGGAGGAAGGAAGGGCCGGGGCCGGCGCGTCCGCCGGAGGCCAGGCCTCCGCGAGCCGCTTCTGCCCCATGCAGCCCGTCAGCAGCGCCGCCAGCACCACGGTCCCAGCCGTCATCCGTCGCATCCCGCCAGCGTACCGCGAGCGCAGGTGAAGAAGCTCAACACCGGAATCAAGTCACTCGCCCGGGCGCTCAACACGCAGTCCTACGTGTGGCAGTTCAATCCGAGCCTGAGCACGAGGCCGAGGAAGACCCAGGCCCTGGCGGTGCCCCTTCAAACGGCGAAGCCGCCGTCGACGGCGATGGAGGCGCCGGTGATGTAGCGCCCGCCCTCGCCGGAGAGGTGGGCGACCGTGGCGGCGATGTCCTCGCTCTCCCCGAAGTGGCCCAGGGCGAGGAGGGCCCGCTCCGCGTCCGCCCCCGGGCCGTTGGCCGGATTCATGTCCGTGTCGATGGGGCCGGGGTGGACCACGTTGGCGGTGATGCCCCGGGGCCCGAGCTCTCTCGCCAGCCCCTTGGTGAGGCCCGTCAGCGCCGCCTTGCTCATGGTGTAGAGGGTGACGCCAGGAAAGGGCACCCGGTCGACGAAGCAGGTACCGATGCTGATGATGCGCCCACCCTTGCCCATGTGTCGCGCCGCCGCCTGCGAGGCGAGGAACACCGCTCGCACGTGCACCGCGAGTGTCCGGTCCACCTCCTCCAGCGTCACCTCCTCCAGCGGTCCCGAAGGGAAGATGCCCGCGTTGTTGACGAGGATGTCGAGCCGCCCCAGCTCCGCTACCGTCCCCTCCACCGCCCGGATGACGGCCTCCGGGCTCGCGCTGTCCGCGGCGATGGCGAACCCACGCCGACCGGCCGCCTGGATGTCCCTGACGACAGCGTGGGCCTTGTCCGCGGCGCTCACATAGGTCAGCGCCACGTCGGCGCCCTCCCGTGCGAGCCGCCGGGCGATGGCCGCTCCAATGCCCCGGCTGCCTCCTGTGACGAGTGCCACCCTGCCCGTGAGTCCCGACATGTCAGCCCCTTTGTGTAGCGATTGATACAGAATAGGTAATCGCCTTGCCTGGAGCCGTCAACGGATTTATTTAATGAGCGATACAGAAAGGAGCGGGTGATGACGACACGAGGCCGCCCGCGCCACTTCGACCGGGACGCCGCCTTGCGGCAGGCAATGCAGGTCTTCTGGGAGCGCGGCTATGAGGGCGCGTCGCTCAGTGACCTCACGGAGGCCATGGGCATCAAGGCGCCGAGCCTGTACGCCGCCTTTGGTTGCAAGGAGGCCTTGTTCCGTGAGGCGGTGGAGCTCTACGACTCCGTGGAGGGCGGGGCGACAAACCGGGCCCTCCAGGAGGCTCCCACGGCGCGCGCGGCCGTCGAGGCCATGCTGCGCGACAACGTGAAGGAGTACGTGAGTCCCAGCAAGCCGAGCGGCTGCATGATTGTCCTCGCGGCGGTGGCCGGCACGGCGGAGAACCAGGGCGTGCGGGAGTTCCTCGCGGAGCTGCGAAGGGGCTCCACCACGGCGATTCAGCGCCGGTTGGACCGGGGCCGCGCCGAGGGCGAACTGCCAGCGGGCACCGACACCTCGGCCATGGCCGGCTTCTACGCCACCGTGCTGCAGGGCCTCTCCATCCAGGCCCGTGATGGCGCCTCCCTGGAGACGATGGCGGCCATCGTCGACTGCGCAATGGCCGCCTGGGACGCGCTGGTGAAGCGCCGGACGAAGCGCTGAGGGCGAGGGGCGTCCTCAGCCCTGGTTCGGCACGTAGCCTCCTCACGGATGGCGGACCGCAGTGCGATGACCGCGAGCGCCAGGAGCAGAACGCCTACGGAGCCTTCCCGCTGTTGTTGGCGAACCTGAACACCATGATGGAGCCTGGATTGGCGAGCACGTCGGTGGCACCGCCATTGGCGTCCCGGGTGAATCCGGTGGAATCCGTAGCGATGTAGAAGGTCCGGTTGTCAGGGCCCATGGCGAGGTCGCGGTAGCGGTTCACGGTGTCGAAGAGCTGGTCCGTGTCCCGGACGCCCTGGCCGTCGCCGCTCAGCTTGAAGCGGTACAGCGCGCCGTTCTTGAGCGACGTGACCAACAAGGAGCCACCCCAACCCGGAATCGCCCCGTCCCGTGGATAGTAGTCCACGCTCGACGGCGCAATGGAGGGCCGACAGATGAAGAACAGCTCACCACAGGTCTCGTCCTCGAAATCGTAACCGTTCGGCACGGTGTACAGGGTCATGATCGGCTCGACGAAGGCCTCCGTGTAGGCGCTCTCATCGGCGCGGGGAACGCCCGCCGGGACGCTCGCCGGGTCGGTCAGGTTCGTCCAGGTCAGCTCCTGGCAGTTGGGCGCCGCGGACCAGTTGACGTATGCATACGCCTGATTGTCGCGGTACCCCGCGACGTGCGGCCACCCATGGTTGCCGCCTGCCCGGATGATGTTCAGCTCGTCATCGGCGTTGGCGGCGTGCTCGGCCTGGTAGAGCGTGCCGTCCGGCCCGAACACGAGGCCTTGGGGGTTGCGGTGGCCGTAGGTGTAGATGTGGCTCCGCACTCCGTTGAACATCGGGTTGTCCGCCGGAATCGAGCCGTCCAGCTCCATCCGCAGAATCTTTCCCTTGTAGGCAGACCAGTCTGCGTTCTGGACCTCGCTGTCGGTCGGAAGTCGCTGCGCTTCGATGGGCTTGCAGAAGTTGGCGAACTGGTTCGCGCCTTGCTCACCCAGGGAATAGAAGAGTTTCCCGTCCGGACCAATCTTCAGGCGGCCACCGTTGTGGTCATTGCCAGCTGGGATGCCCGAAATGAGCTCACGCGGCTCGCTCAGCGTTTCAGCGTCGGGTTGGTAGGTGAAGCGCACAACCTTCGCGCGGGGATTGTCCTGTTCATCGCCATCCCCCGGAGTGCCGTCGTAGGTGTAGGCGACGTACACGTAGTCGTTCCCGGAGCCGGCGAGCAGTTCTGGGTGAAGCGCCATCCCGAGCAAGCCCTGGTGCTGCATGTCGGCCAGGACTTCGCCGATGGTGACGGCCACTCGCGTTCTCCCGGATTCAGGGTCTATCCGCGTGACCCTCCGTCCAGCCCGCTCCGTCACCCAGAGCATGTCGTCCGGTCCCCAGGTCACCTCCCACGGACCTTCGAGCCCGCTGACCAACACTCGAGCTGGCAACTCCGGCTCCGATGGCTGCTGGTCATCAGCACTCCCGGTCGGGGGTGGTTTGGCGGGTGCAGCTGGACCGCAAGCGACCAGCGAAACCAGAGCCAAGGTCAGAACCGTTCTCATCGTGGTGACTCCTCTGCGGCGGGAGGATGCAATTCCACTCGAGGCCTGCGCCGCGATTCATCGGGCCTCGCTGAGTCAAGCTGGGGCTCGCCGCGCGTGGCAGCCAGCGTCCTGCTGTCAGCGCTCCATGGCGACCTGCGAACACTCACTCCGCGCGGCGATCCGCCATGGCTTCGACGCCCTGAACCTGAACCGCATCGAGGCCGACCTCGACCCGCGCAACATCGGCTCGGCGCGGGTGCTGGAAAAGCTGGGGTTGCTGCATCGCGCACGGCGAGATGGCCGACACCGTGAACCACGGGCTGCGCAGGCGCTACTGGGACGAGCGCTGAGCAGCCCGGCCGGCCGCATCAGGCCTGCGGCGCCGTCCAGACCAGGTTCCACAGGTGGCCGTCGAGGTCCTCGAAGCCCTGGTCATACATGAAGCCGTGGTCCTCGGGCGGATGCGGAGTACGGCCGCCGGCGGCGACGGCCTTGGCGATCAGACTGTCCACTTCTTCCCGGCTCTCGCAGCTCAGGCAGATGATGACCTCGTTGGCCTCCTTCGCCTGCACGACGGGCTTGTCGATGAGGCTCTTGAAGAACGCTTCGGTCATCAGCATGGCATGAATGCTGCCATCCACGATGACCATGAACGCCGCGCTCTCGTTGCTGAATTGTGGATTGAAGCTGAAGCCGAGAGCGGAAAAGAAGGCCTTGGATTTGTCCAGGTCATGCGTCGCTGTTGCGCCACGCCGGCAGTTCTCGCCCACGGTCGAACCACGCCAGCAGATGCGGGGAGTCGTCCAGCGGCAGGCGCGCCCGCTCGCGGACATCAGCGGCGCCGCCACCGCGTAGGCGGCCAGGGTCACGGCTTCGCCCCCCGTCAGCGGCGGTTGGCCAGGTGCTTGTCCAGCACCGTGGAGGCCTGGTCGGCGGCGCCGGTGCCGACTGCGCGACATTCCGCGGCGGACGCACGAACCCTGGAAACGCTTTTTTCGCCCGTCCGTACGTGAATTCGAAGAGACGGCGCAGCCCCCTCAACCAGCTCCGTGGATTCTTTCCGTCAGGGCGGCACCGGCGCGCTGCACCTCGCTCGTGAGGTGCGGCCTTCAGTCAATCCACTCGTCAATTCATGGGAGAGAAACATGCTGAGGAGCTTCTGGAAGAACCGCGTCCTGGTGGCGGCGCTGGCCGCTTCGATGTCCACGCTGTCCGCGGGTTGCGGTGAAGGCGATGACGACAAGGAGCCGCCCGACACCCGCCCCGCGAAGCTGCGCGTCATCCACGCATCGCCCGACGCTCCGGCGGTGGACATCTACGCCGAGGGCCAGGCGGCGCCGCTGTTCACCAACGTGAAGTACGGCGACACGACGAGCTACGCCACCGTGCCGGCGGGCACGTACAACGTGCAGGTGCGTGCGGCGGGCGCGGCGGCGAGCTCGGCGCCCGTGTACTCCACCGGCCCGCTGACGCTGGGTGCCAATGCCAGCGTGAGCGCGCTGGCCTCGGGCCTGCTCGGCGCCAGCGACAACACTCAGTCCTTCCGCGTGCTGCCGCTTGCAGAGGGCTTCAGCGCTCCGGCGGACGGGCGGGCGCGCGTGCGCATCGTCCATGCGGGCGCGGACGCGCCCACCGTGGCGCTGGACGTGGGCGATGACGGCTCCTCCGAGGTGCCGGCCCTGCAGCGCTTCCAGGACACCGGCGCTACCGGCGTGGACCTGCCCGCGGGCCAGTCCTTCCAGGTGGGCGTGCTCGCGGGAGGCAACAAGGTGACGGCCTTCACCATCCCCGCCCTGCCATCTCGCGGCGAGGTGTTCGTCATCGCCACCGGGCAGCTCTCCGCGAAGCCTGGCGCCACCAACGGCTTCGGCCTGCTCGCGGCGGGGGTGGGCTTCATCCGGCAGAACCCCGTCGTCTACGCGCTGCACGGCTCGCCGGACGCGCCTCCCGTGGACATCTTCGCGGGCAACGCCGAGCTGGTGGACAACCTGACCTTCGGCCAGCTCTCCAAGCCCATCCAGGTGCCGCCGGGCACGTACACCCTGGACGTCTTCGCGCATGCGTCCGGTGCCTCGCGCCCGGCCGGCCACCCCGCCGGTGCCGACAGCACGCCCGCGCTGGAGGCCGGAGGCCGCTACCTCGTGGTGGCCGCCGGCTTCCTGTCGCCCGGCGCGGGGGACCCGGCGACGTCCACCTTCGAGCTGCTCGCCTTCGCCGACGGCTTCGCCCAGGACAAAGACAGCCTGAGGCTGCGCGTGGTGCACGCCTCGCCGGACGCGCCCGAGGTGGACGTGGCGCCGCTGGAGAACGGGCTCGTCCCGATGCATGCGGCCTACAACGATGTGCCCTACCGGCAGGCCTCCGCGCCCGAGGGACTGGCGCTGCCGGCGGTCCAGGCCCAGGTGGGCGTGGCCGCCGCCTCCGCGAGCAACCGCGCACCGGTAGCCCGCTTCGACTTCGACACCGCGCCCTTCATCGGCAAGGGCGTCTTCGCCGTGGCCGCGGGCGCGCTGTCGCCTACGCACGGGGAGGGCGAGGCGTCCTTCCGGCTGGTAGCGGTGGACACCGGCGCCTCGCCCTGGACGGCCACCGCCCTGCACCCCGTGTTTCCGTAGTCCCTGCTCACGGTCCCCAGCGGGCGCCACGGTCCTTTCTCCACCGTGGCGCACCGTCAGCGGTCCTCCTCGGCCCCTCTGCTCCCTCCCCCTCGACAGGGCCCCCATCCCCCGTAGGCGTGTCCGCCGGCATCCGTGGGCGGCTCAGTAGAACGGGCCTGGGTCGGCCCCGAGCTGCCGCGCTGCCTTCGTCCAGGACACCCCGCGCTCGTTGTCCGTCCAGTGCGTGACGATGCTGCCCCCGCGGCTCACCTCGCGCACGGAGGACACCGCGGCCTGGTGCGCGGAGCCCGAGACGAAGGAGTACATGGCCGCCTCGTCCCTCCACACGGAGAGCGTTCGCGCCGTCCCGCAGCGCTCGGACGAGGCCACCTGAAGGGCCACCAGTCCCTGCTGGGCCTGGAGCGACTCGGAGATGGGGCCCATCAGCGCCTGGAAGCGGGCCAGCGCCTCGGGCTCCGGCCTCAGCTTGAGATAGGTGCTGCTCACGATGTAGCTGCCGGGCTCCAGTGTCCCGTCCGCGCGGACCGCGGCTCCGGCCAGTGGAAGCATTTGCAGGTCCTCCTCCAGTCGTTCCCGCGCGCAGTCCGCGAGCGGGTCTTCCTGAACGATGGCAGGAGGAGGGAGCTCTCCCCCGCCACAAGCGGGCAGGACGAGCAGAGTCAGGTAGGAAAGGAGGATGCGCTTCATGGGTTCGACTCCTGATGAGGGTGGGACTCGGGACGGCAGGAAGTGGCGCCAGACACGGCGCCGAAGTGCAGCGGTGCGAAGTCGCGCCCCAGCCTCCGCGAGGAGAAGTGCTCGGAGCGCGCCATCACCCGCACCTGGACTGCATCGGCGGCGGAGGCGGTGGAGCGCAGCGTGGCCACCCAGTGGCCCGCGCCCGTGGCGTCCCGCACGAGGAGGTAGAGATAGCTGCCCGCCGGCAGTCGCTCCTCCACGTGCCCGCACAGCGTGTAGTGCGAGGCCGCGTCGAGCGCGTAGCGGGTGAGCGGGTTGTCCCGGCTCCCCGAAGACAGGGGATGGAAGGAGAGGGCAGTCCCGGCACCCAGCATGCCCACGACTGTCACGGTCAGCAGCAGCTTGCGTTGCATGCTCCCAAGGTAGGGGAGCGTGCCGCTCGCCGGGGCCGGGGCCGACGGGAGGCCTCGTCATGCGGACGGACGGCGGCCTCCAGGAGATGGCGGCGGTGCACGGCCGCTCAGTCCAGCCCGAGTCCCCGCTTCACCTCCGCCAGCAGGCGGCGGCTCACCCGCGCCACCTGCCCGTCCCGCAGCTCCACCTCGTGGATGCCGTCCGCGCCGCGCAGCGCCCGGATGCTGTTCGCGTGCACCAGCTCGCCCCGGTGCACGCGCAGGAAGCCCGCCTCCCGCAGTCGCTCCTCCAGCGTGGACAGCGGCTCCTCCGTCATCTGCTCCGCACCGTCCACCAGGAACACGGTGTACTTGTCCGAGGACCAGAAGCGGGTGATGTCGCGCGCGTCGAAGAAGCGCAGCGTGCCCGCGGTGGAGGTGACGATGCGCGTGGAGGCCCCCGCGGGCCTCACCGTCTCCAGCGCCCGCGAGACGGCCTCCCGCGAGGCCAGCCGGCGCTGCCGCGCGCGCTCCATCGCCGTCGCCAGCCGCTCCGGACGTACTGGCTTGAGCAGGTAGTCCACCGCGTTGACCTCGAACGCCTGCACCGCGTGCTCGTCATGGGCCGTGACGAAGATGACGGGGGGCAGGTCCGCGTGGCGCTGCGCCAGCGTCAGCCCGTCCATGCACGGCATGTGGATGTCCAGCAGCAGCAGGTCCGGCCGGAGCGTGGCCACCTGCCGCAGTGTCTCCTCCGCATCACCGGCCTGGCCCACCACCTCCACCCCGGCCAGCTCCCGCAGCATGCGCTCCAGCCGCCGGCGCGCGGGCTCCTCGTCGTCCACGACGAGCACCCTCATGCGGCGGCCCCGGCCGGGAGTGCGAGTCGCGCCATGCACCCACCTCCCGGGGCGGGCTCCAGGGCGAAGGCGCCCCGCTCCCCGTAGAGCAGGCGCACGCGGGCGTGCAGGTCGCTCAGGCTCGTCTGGCTGCCGCGGTGCTCCGAGGCGCCGGGGCCCGGCCCGTCATCCTGCACGTCCAGCAGGACGCGCTCGTCCTCGAGGCGCACCCGCACGTGCACGCTCACCTGCTGGCGGCTGGCCAGGCCGTGGATGATGGCGTTCTCCACGAGCGGCTGCAGCAGGAGCGGTGGCACCTGCACGTGCGCGGCGCGGGATTCCAGCTCCACCGAGGTCTCGAGCCGCCGGCCGTAGCGCACCTGCTGGATGGCCAGGTAGTCGCGCACGATGTCCACCTCGCGCTGGAGCGGAACGAGGCGCACCTTCGAGCTCTCCAGCGCGTAGCGGAACAGGTCGGCCAGCCGCTCCAGGGTGCGCTCGGCCAGCTCCGGGTCCTCGGAGATGAGGGTGGCGACCAGGTTGAGGCTGTTGAAGAGGAAGTGCGGGTGGATGCGCGCCTGCAGTGCCTCGAGCTGGGCGCGCAGTGCCGCCTGTCGCTCGGCCTGGGCCTGCCGCTCCACGGCGAGCGCGCGGTTGCGCAGCCGCTGGATGGTGAGCGCAGGGAGCACGAAGATGCTCGAGATGATGATGCACGTCACGCTGAAGTCCATCAGCATGGAGGGGTGCTGGCACAGCAGTTCCTTCACCGGATGCACGGCGACGGCCACCACCACGGAGACGCCGGTGATGGTGGCCACGTGCAGCAGCGTCTCCGCGGCGCGGCTCCGGATGTGCCGGACGAGCCGTGGCATCACCGTGAGGTACAGCAGGTGGATGGTGAGCGACAGCGAGGCGAAGGGCACGCAGATGCCCGCCAGTTGGAGCAGCGCCTCCTTCCAGGACATGGAGAGCAGCCCGTCCACCAGCAGCGGCGCCGCCGCCAGGGGAGCGAGGGGGTAGAGCCACACCATCTCTCGCGGCAGCAGCCGCTGCGTATCCCGGCCTTCCATCGGCCACTACCCTAGCCCTGCCCCCTGGCAGCCGCCCAGCCTCCCGACGAAAGGCGGCCCGGCGCCGACGGACGGCGTTGGCGCCGGGGGCCCGCCGCCCCGCATGCCGTGACACGGAGGCGCCGCGGGCTCAGCGGTAGTGCGTGGCAATCCAGTCGCCATCAAGCTGCTGGATGGTGATGTCGAGCTCGTAGACGGCGCGCAGGACATCGGAGCGCATGATTTCCTCCGCGCGACCCTGGAACGCCACCTTCCCGTCGCGCATCGCGACGATGTGGTCGGAGTAGCAGGACGCGAAGTTGATGTCGTGCAGCACCAGGACGACGCTCTTGCCGAGCACGTCGGCGGCGTGCCGGAGCTGCTTCATCATGGACACCGCGTGCTTCAGGTCCAGACCATTGAGCGGCTCATCCAGCAGCACGTAGTCTGTGTCCTGACAGAGCACCATCGCCACGAAGGCGCGCTGACGCTGCCCTCCCGACAGCTCGTCCAGGAACCGCTGCGCGAGCGTGCCAAGCCCCATATGTTCGATGGCCCGCTCCACGTGCTCGCGGTCCTGTACCGTCGGCCGCCCCTTGGAGTGCGGATAGCGGCCGAACGTCACCAGCTCCCGCACCGTCAGCCGCGCGTTGAGGTGGTTGTCCTGGCGCAGGATGGCCAGCCGCCGGGCGAGCACATCCCCGGGCGTGGTGGTGACGTCCAGTCCGTCCACCAGCACGGAGCCCGACGACATGGGCAGCACCCGGCTCATCATCGAGAGCAGCGTCGACTTGCCCGCGCCGTTCGGCCCGATGATGGAGGTGATGCCGCCCACGGGAAGCCGCAGGGTGACGCCATCCACCACGAGCGTGTCGCCATAGCGCTTGCTGACGTTCTTCGCCTCGATCATCTCGTGGCCTTTCTCATGAGCATCGCGAGGAACACCAACCCGCCCAGGAACTCGATGATGACCCGCGGATTGGTGTCCAGGCCGAAGACCCGCTCGAGGACGAGCTGCCCCGCGACCAGGGCGATGGCGGCGATGAGCGCCGCGGCGGGCAGGACGAGCACATGCCTGTACGTCCGTGTCACGGCATAGGCGAGGTTGGCGACCAGGAGCCCGAGGAAGGTCACCGGTCCGACCAGGGCCGTGGACACCGAGACCAGGACCGACACCAGCGCGAGGACCCACGCCACCGTCTTCGCATGGTCCACGCCCAGGTTGATGGCCACCTCCCGGCCCAGCACCAGGACGTCGCAGGCCCGCAGCAGCCGGAACCCCAGCACCGTGGCCCCCAGCGTCAGCGCGCCGGAGAGGAGCAGCAATTCGTGCTCGGGGTCGTTGAAGCTCGCGAAGAACCGGTCCTGCAGGAAGAAGAACTCGTTGGGCTCGATGACGCGCTGGAGGAAGGACGACAGGCTCCTGAACAGCACGCCCAGAATCACGCCCACGAGCAGCAGCAGGTGGACGCTGCCCCGGGCCAGGCCGAACAACCACCCGTTCAGCAGCGCGGAGAAGGCCACCATGAGGATGACCTCCACTCCGAACAGGAACCTCGGGTCCAGCCCCGCCACCGTGGTCGACCCCAGCAGGAAGACCATGCACGTCTGGATGAGCACGTAGAGGTAGTCGTACCCCATGATGGCGGGCGTCAGCACGCGGTTGCCCGTCACCGTCTGGAAGAGCACCGTGGAGACCGCGATGGAGTAGCCGACCAGCACCGCGGTCGCGAGCTTTCGCGCCCGGAACGGCAGGACGAAGTCCCACTGTCCTCCCGCGTCGATGAGCATGAACAGGGCGGCGCAGGCCATGGCCACGCCCCCGAGCACCAGCAGGGTGCGCTCGGGCCTGGCGAGCGCGGCGCTACCCGACACGGGCGTCCCTCCTCAGCAGGAGGTACAGGAAGAGGACGCTGCCGATGACCCCGGCGATGGTCCCTCCCGGAATCTCGTAGGGATGGCGCACCACACGGCCCACGATGTCGCACAGCAGCACGAAGCCGGCACCGCTCACCGCGACCCAGGGAATGGACCGGCGCGCATTGTCGCCCAGGACCCGGGTGACGAGGTTGGGGACAATCAAGCCCAGGAAGGGAATCATCCCCACGGTGACCACAATCATCGCGGTGACCAGGGAGACGATGACGAGCCCGAGCGCGACGATGCGCGGGTAGTTCAGCCCGAGGTTGGTGGTGAAGGTCTCTCCCATGCCGGCCACGGTGAAGCGGTCGGCGGCGGCGTAGGCGCCACAGGTGAGCCCCAGCGTTACCCAGAGCAGCTCGTACCGTCCGCGAAGGACGGTGGAGAAGTCGCCCGTGGTCCACGCGTTGACGGACTGCAGCAGGTCGAACCGGTAGGCGAAGAAGGTCGTCGCCGAGTCGATGATGCCTCCCAGGATGAGCCCCACCACCGGAACGATGAGCGCCGAGCGCATCGGAATGCGCCGCAGGACGAGCAGGAACATCGCCGTTCCCGCCAGGGCGAAGAGCGTGGCGACCAGCATCTTGCCGAGCACGGGAAGGCCCGGGGCCAGGAGGGTGGCGGCCAGCAGGCCGAGGCTCGCGGACTCCGCCGTCCCCGCCGTCGTGGGCTCCACGAAGCGGTTGCGGGCAATCATCTGCATGAGGAGGCCCGCCACCCCCAGGGACGTGCCCGCGAGCATGATGGCGAACAGGCGCGGCACGCGGCTGATGACCAGCACCTGGAGGGCGCGGTCATCCGGGCCGGGTGAAAACAGGGCGGCCCACGACACGTGACTGGCGCCAATCAGGAGACTGATTCCGGCCAGCACGGCGAGGACGGCCGCGGCAACGAGCAGACGCTTCACGGGTACGGAGCCAACTAGCGAGCCTGCGCGTAGGCGGCCGCGACCTGGTCACGCATGTGCTTGACCGACTGGATACCGCCGCCGACCAGGTAGGAGGTCCCTGGGTCCAGGTAGACGACCTGTCCCTTCTGCCAGGCCGAGGTCTGGTGGACCAGCTCGTTGCCCAGCACCTGCCGGGCCCCGCCCTCCTGCTGGCCCATGGCCGCGTCGCGGTCGATGACGAACAGCCAGTCGGGGTTCTTCTCGCGGATGAACTCCGCGCCGATGACCTCTCCGTGTAGCGACGCGCTGAGCCCCTCGGCGGCGACGGGAACACCGAAGTCGTCGTGGATGACGCCGAAGCGCGAGCCCGGGCCATACGCGCTCATGCGCCCTCCGGTGACGAGGACCACCAGGCCCCGTCCCCGGCCGGCAGTCGTCCCCTTGAGCGTGGCAATCGACTTCCGCAGCTCCTCCACCAGGGTGCGCGCCTTCGCCTCCTTGCCGAAGATGCCGGCCAGCAGCTCCGTGTTGGCGACCACCGTGGCGAGGTAGTCCTTCCCGCTCATCGGCAGGTCGACGGTGGGCGCGAGGCGGGAGAGGTTCGCGTACTTCGCGCTGGAGCGGCCCCCGGTGATGATGAGGTCCGGACGCACGGCGTGGATGGCCTCGTAGTCGGGCTCGAACAGGGTCCCCATGCGCGCGTACTTCGCGTCGCGGTACTTCGCGAGGTGGTCGGGGAACTGGTCTCCCGCGACGCCGAGGACGTCCACCTCCAGGGCCTGGAGGATGTCCAACGCCACCAGGTCGAAGACGATGACCCTTCGCGGGTTCAGGGGCACGACGGTGGTGCCCTGGGCGTGAGTGACGGTGCGGCCCTCCACGGCGGCCGGAACGCCGGGCTCGGCCCAGGCCTCGGGGGTGGAGGGGCGCTGGAACTTCACGCCGACCCATACGACGGCCAGCACGACGACGACGCCAAGAATCGCGAAGAGAGGGAGGGAACGCCGGTCAGGTGTGCTCACGATTTCGTCCAGCCAAGGCTCTCGATGCGTCCCTGCGACGGGCAGGGCGCAATTTCGATTCTGCAAATCAAAATCACACCATAGGCGCAACCGCGTGCCTCGTCAAAGGATGTTGTGAGGCGCTCGCCCGGCAACGAGAGTTAGCGCGAACAAGCCGGACTCCGAGTAAAACCCCTCCATGAGCCACCCACCGCGCCACACCGTACGCCCGCGAGACGCGGCGCTGTTCCTCGTCCTGGGCCTGCTCGCCCTGGCCCTGCCCGCCTCCGCCGGCGGGCGTTACTACAACCACTCAGGGAGCATCGAGACGAGCCACCCGGGCTGGATGGGCGCGTTTCCCGACTCGACGAGCCTGGCGTCCGTGTCCCTGCCCGGAACGCACGACACCATGGCGTTCACGAACACGGGCGGAGACCTGACGCAGACCCAATCCCTGAACCTGCGCGCCCAGCTCGACGCGGGCATCCGGGCGCTTGACATCCGCTGCCGTCACATTGGCGATGCCTTCACCATCCACCACGGCGTCGTCTACCTGAACGTCAACTTCACCGATGTCCTGAACACCGCCACCCAGTTCCTGAGCGAGCACCCTCGCGAGACGCTCGTGATGCGCGTGAAGAAGGAGCACACGGAGGAGAACATCACGCGCACGTTCGCCCAGACCTTCGAGTGGTACCGGGAGCAGCCCGCCTTCAAGCCGTACATCTGGAGGGGAAGCCACGTGCCCACCCTGGGAGAGGTGCGCGGGAAGCTCGTCATCCTGGACGACTTCGGGGGTGGGGCCTACGGCATCCCCTGGTCGTCGTTGGACCTCCAGGATGACTGGACCGTGTCCACCCTCTTCGACATCGACGACAAGTGGAACAAGGTCCGCGCCCACCTGGAGAAGACGAACACCGGCTCCCCGTCCAAGCTGTTCGTGAACTTCCTGAGCGGCTCGTCGGCGGGGGCCTTCCCCTACATGGTGGCGGGCGGCGCGGGCTCGGGAATCCGCGGCGTCAATGACTTCGCCATCGACTACCTCGTCGGCGCCAAGGTGCAGCGCGCGGGAATCATGATGATGGACTTCCCTGGCGCGGGGCTCATCGACGCCATCCTGGCCCTCAACTACCGGCTGTTGCCCGCCTCGAGCACCCTGCCCGCCGACCTCGGCACCATCTTCAGGAACATCTCCTACACCCTCGGAGGCGATGCCGCGGCTCGGTGGTACGGAGTCCGTGACTTCATCCACAACGCCGCTCCGGGAAGGAACTGGCATGTGCTGGCGCTGAAGGCGGGCTGGGGCGGCTGGATGCACTACGAAGGAAACTTCCTCCAGTCCGACTCCATGGATGGCTACACCCATCTCGCCTTCACCTCGCGCACGGTGACCAGCACGGTCAGCAAGAGCTACCTGGAGGGATATGTGAATGGGCAGCTGAGCAGCCTGACGGGGAGCTCGGCGGACCGGGCCTCCCAGCTCTTCAACCGGGTGACGGCGCGCTTCCCCTTCCAGAGCTGGTCCGTGGTGGTGAAGCAGGCCCCGGGCGGGCTCGGCAACTGGGCGTACTCGGATTATGGAATGGCCGCCAAGCTCACGCTGGGCGACTACACCTACGCCGTCCAGGGGTACTCCGCGCAGGACGGCGTGTACCTCTACGAGCACGCGAACTTCGAGGGCAACGTGCTGCGCCTCACCTCGGGCGTGGGCCGGCTCGGGACTGTCGGCTTCGACGACATCCTGTCCTCCTTCAGCATCATCGGCCCGTACCTGGCCACCTTCTGCGAGCACCCGGACCAGACCGGCCGGTGCTTCAACGCCTCCCAGGGCATGAGCAACATCGGAAACGTCCCGGGAGGTCCCTGGAACGACGTGGTCTCCTCCGTGGGGCTCAACCGGGTGAACTGATGGGACTTCAGTCGAACTCGGTGCTCGTGCTCCGCACCGCGCGCCAAGGCTTCGCGCGCTTCTCCATCTCGGCGAAAGGCACCCGCGCGAAGTCGCGGCCGCGTCCCACCTCGATGCCAATCCACAGCACCTCGGGCTCCTGGACGTACACCGCCACGTCCGCCCACTCCGTCCGGCGCGTGAGCAGAGGCTCGACGCTGTAGGCGCGCGGGTTCCGGGCCAGATTGACATCGAACAGCAGCACGAAGTCGCCCCAGTGCATCCACAGCGCGCCGTTCTTCCGCAGCCCCAGCGCATGGAGATTGCTGTCGATGGTGTCTGGGTCGTTGGACGCCGGCAGCCGGACCGTCTCCTGCTTCCCGTCCGGCGTGTGGCGGTGGATGACCAGCGCCTCTTCCTGATGGTTGAGCAACTGGAGCACGTCGCCGGAGTTCGTCGAGAAGAGGCGCTCGTCGTACGAGGCGAACTTCGGGAACGGGCGGATGTCCGCCTTCGGCTGTCCCGGCCGCCACCGCAGCACGGCGCGCTCGTTACGCTCGAGGCTCAGCTCGAGGAACACCTGCTCGTCGGTGTTCCCCCAGATCATCCGAGCGTTGCTCACCAGCGTGGCCCTACCGTCGAGCAGGACGGTGTGCTTCACGCCGTGCGCGGTCAGCTCGTAGGCAACGACCGCGCGGACGGGATTGCAGGTGCGGTGCTCACACGGTTGATCGGGCCTCTCCGGTATCAGGTACAGGGCGACGTCCCGGCTCCTGTCCAGCTGCCGCCCCTCTTCGACGCGGTACAGGAGCTCGGGCGCGCCACCGTCGAGCGGAACCCGGTAGGCGATGCTCACCTCGCCGCGCGGCTTCTTGTGCCCTTCCATGTGGACCAGCACGTCTCGTCCATTCTCGAGGAAAGCCAGGGACCCGACCTGGAAATCCCAGAGTTCGTCCGTGGGCGGTTTCGGCTTGGGGAGGGTGACGTGCCGTCGCGGCGTGCCGGTGAAGTAGTGCAGCGAAGCGTCCTTCTCCCACGCGGCGAGCACGTCGCCGGCCTTGTTCGAGGCGACACGGTACAGGCTGTCCTTCGGAATCCGGTGGAGCGAGGTGAACTGCCGCCCGCCCGGCGCAAGCATCCGGAGGTTCGAGCCGCCCACGGTGAGGAATCCGCCGTTGGGCATTGGCAGCATCGTGGTGAGCCCGTGCAGCCGCGACGGCGTGTCCGGCTTCTTGCTACGAGTGTCGATGCCTTCCGCGAAGGCGGCTGGCGCAACGAGCGCGAGGGCGATGAGCGCACTCCAGATTCGCGACACAGCGACACCTCCTGACGATGGGCGAATCGACGGCCGCGCTCGCCTTCTATTCACCCCCGGTAGGACGGCACACCCTCGAATGCGCCTGCCCAGCTCCCAGAACCCGGTACGTGCACTGCCCTCTCCTTAACGTGATTTTCAGCGGGAGATTGCCTCGCGCTGCGTCGGCCGCGGCGCCGCGGCGGGCTGGGGCGTCTGGACGGAGGGGCTCGGCGCGGGAGCCTTGAGAACGAGCAGGGGCACACGGCCCTCGGGATACAGGGCCGTGAGCCGATCTCCCCGGAGCTCCAGCGCCGCCAGATGGTGGCCGTAGCCCGTGCTCAACCCCGTGTCGATGAACACCACCCTCCCTCCGAAGCGCATGCGGACGCGCCCGTCCTGCGTCGTCGTGTGCCCCATCACCATCCGCTTCGCACCCAGCTGGCCCAGCACCTTCGTGAGCCCGGCCTCCCACGTCGCCTCATCCTCCAGCGCGTAGCCGCGGAACCACAGCGGACCGTTCCGGGCCGAGGCGCCCCCGGGAGGCTGGCCCGGTGTCAGGTCCTGCAGCACCCAACGGTTGATTCCTTCCAGCGTCGTCTCCGGCAGGTCCGGTGAAATGCCCCCGTGCAGGAAGAGGGTGTCATTGATGCGCACGACGGCGGCGTGCGTGCGCAGCCAGCGGCCATAGCGCCCGTCGGGCGCATAGGCAGCCTGGTGCCCCTGCGTTCCCCGGGGCGCGCCCGGCGCATCCGGCACGGGACTCTGGTCCGCGAACGAGGCCAGCTCGCCCGGGGTGACGTATCGCAGGTCCCCCTTCATGTTCATCACCTCGTGGTTGCCCAGCAGGGCGTGGACCCGGCCACCTGCCTTGCGCGCCTCGACCTCCAGGCGCATGAGCAGCTCGTAGGCCTCGCGCGTCTGGTCGCCCCGGTCCGGGATGTCTCCCGTCTGCACCAGATGCGCCTTGCCACCCGTCCAGTGGCCCTGCGCATCCACGAGCCCGGCCAGCTTCAACACCTCACGCAATGCCCCCACGTCACCGTGGACATCTCCCACGGCGACGATGCGCTCCACTCCCTGGAAGGCGTACGGCTCCGCGCGGGGCGCGGCAGCCATGAGCAGGGGACACAGCAGGAGGCAGAGCAAGGCAGGACGCACGGGAGGTTCCTCGGCACGGCTTTGACGCTGACGCCGCGGAGCCTAATTCACGTCCCCTTCCGTTCCCACCTCGACACCCGTCGGGCCTTTCCCCGCCAACCCTGGGCCCCTGGGCCGCCCGGCGCAGGGCGGCTCAGCTGTACGTCGTGAACCACTTCTCGTTGTTCACCGCATGTCCACAGGCTGCGACGCCCGGGAATACGGTGCCCGCGAGGAGCGAGCCCCCGAGTCATGAACAGACCCGGGGGCTGTCGCGCCAGCTCTCAGTACAGGTAGTCCAGCGAGGTGATGTCGGAGCTGCTCCACTCGCCAGTCTCGGTCGACCGGAAGCAGGAGTTCATGATGGACCCGCCCAGCGTGCCCGTGCTCGGCGTGCCGGGGATGAGGATGGCGCCAATGCCGGCGTCACCCTCGTTGCTGGCGGAGCCGCCGCAGCTGATGGACCGGTTGTAATAGTCCGAGTGGCGGAAGCCGATGCAGTGACCCAGCTCGTGGGTGATGACGTGCTCGTTCACGTCAACGCTGTACTTGTTCAGCCCGGTGCCGATGTTGATGGTCCCATAGGGCAGGCCACCCGAGGGGAAGCCCGCGGAGCCGCCGGTGCCGCCCGCGGTCTTCGCGGCGATGTTCGCGGTGCAGCCGGTGGCCGGACCGCGCACGAACCGGATGGCGAGGTTCCGCTGGTTGTAGTTCTCGATGGCCAGGTCGAGACCCGCGCTGAGGTTGGCGTACCTGTTGAACTGGGCGGTGGGATTGATGCAGATCGTCGTCACGACGCTGGTGTTGATGAGATTGTTCGTCCGGTACTGCTCCTCGGTCCCCTCGCCGGCCTGGAGCATCTCCCGGGACGCCTCGAGGGTCACGTGAGCGTCGCGCCCCGCGTACACGGCACCATCGACGACCTTGATGTCGTCGGCCTGATACCCGGCCTCGACCAGGTTGGCGATGATCTCCTGGTTCTCCATCTCCGGGTCGGTACCGCAGCCAACCAGCAACGCACCACAGCTCACCGCGAGGACTGCCGCCTTCTTGAGCATTTGGTTCTTCCTCTGATTCGGGGGACACGCCGCCTGAACTTCCCGTCAGCCGCGGACAGCGTGCCCTGGCACTGAGCAATTGCAGGGCCAATCGGGAACCCACGGGAAGTCGCTCGCATCCGGAAGATGCTTGGAGTGCCAACACTCCAGACTCCGAGGTGGTGACGTAAAGGAATGTGACACCCGGAGGCATAAGGGGTTGCCCTGACGGGGTTTTTGCCTCGGGGCGCGGGTATCCCAATGCCGGACAGTGGCGTCTTTGAATAAATCACATGTTTTGGGGCCGAAATCACATGCAAAATACGCATAGTGCGGCCACATGAATCGACGGTGCGTGCTGGACTGCCGCGCTTCTCGATGTCCTCGGGCCGGTCGGGCAGCGGCCCGACCCCTGGCCCCCTCGCCGACGAATCAAGAGAGAAGACATGCGCAGGCAGCGCGCCGTGCCCATGTTCCCTTCAATGAACCTCCTGGAGGGATGACATGTCTTTGGAGACGATTCTGGTGTGGGCGGTCATTGGCCTCATCGCCGGCTGGCTCGCCTCGGCCGTGGTGGGCGGGGGCTACGGCGTCATCGGTGACATCGTGGTGGGCGTGGTGGGGGCCTTCATCGGAGGCTTCATCTTCCGGGCGCTCGGCGCGGGGGCTCCATTTGGAGGGCTCGCCGGAACCATCTTCGTGGCCTTCATCGGAGCCGTGGTGTTGCTGCTGCTCCTCAGACTCATCCGCTCCTCCACGGTCCGAAGAGCCTGACGCACGCCGTCCGCGCTCACCCCTCGAACATACGGGTCGCACTTCGTGCGGCCCTTCGCGCGTTCGGAGGAGCGAATAGGGCGCCGCGCCGACAACGCAATGGCGGCCCGAGCGCACAGCCCTCAACTGCTCGCGCCCCTTCGCTGCCCCCTGACGCAGCAGCGTTATCCAGATAGGTCTCGTTTTACCCACTTCCTCCCGCGCCACCGGCATGCTTTTGCAACAGCTGCCGTGGGACACGCCGTCCCCGCGTGGGCCGTTGTGCGTCGCGCGCGCGACATCCACGGTGCTGCTCTTCCTCTTCCGTGAATGGAGTTGCGTGATGAAGAAGTCCCTGTGGAGCATGTTCGGTCTGGCGGGCATCGTGGCGGCCCTGGGCGCACCGCTTCCCGCCTCGGCGCAGGTCCCCACCCCCGCCTGGGTGCGGCAGCTCGGGTCGAACCTGGACGAGCTGGCCCAGGCGGTGGCCGTCTCGGGCAGCAGCGTGTACGTGGTGGGCCACACCACGGGCCAGCTCGGGCCGGAGCCGCGAGCGGGCGGCCCGGACGTCTTCATCTCGAAGTACGACACCGCCGGCGTGCTGCAGTGGGTGCATCAGCTCGGCACCAGCGAAAGCGACCGCGCCACGGCGGTGGCCACCGACGCGGACGGCAACGTGTACGTGGTCGGCCACACCTTCGGCGGCTTCGACTACTACGTGAATGCGGGCGGCCTCGACTTCTTCGTCACGAAGTACGACGCGCAGGGCAACCGCCTGTGGCTGCGCCAGCGCGGCACCGTCATGGATGACTTCGCCACGGGCGTGGCCGTGGGCGCGGACGACACGCTGTACATCGCTGGCTACACCGGGGGCAGCTACGCGAACGGCGGCAACCCCAACAACTACGACGTGGTGGTGGCCCTGTACGACACGGCTGGCAACCCCTACTGGCTGCAGCAGCTCGGCTCCAGCCAGAGCGACGTGGCGCAGGCAATCGCGGTGACGCCCACCCACGAGGTCTACGTGACGGGCCACACCTTCGGCAGCCTCGACGGCACCACCACCCCGGTGGGCACCGACATCTTCCTGATGCGGCTGGACATCCTCGGCACCCAGCAGTGGGTGCGGCAGGTGGGCGCGTCCGACCTCGACTACGCCACCAGCGTGGCGGTGAGCCCGGACGGCGGCGTGTACCTGGCGGGCTACACCTTCGGCACGCTGGACGGGAATCCCCAGGCCGGCACCTACGACGCGCTGCTTGCGCGCTATGACGACCAGGGCAACCGCCAGTGGAGCCGCCTGCTGGGCGGCACCCAGCCGGACTACGCCCAGGGCGTGGCCGTGGCCGCGGATGGCACCGTGCAGGTGACGGGCTACACCAGCGGCGTGTTCGACGGAAACCCCTCCACCGGGATGAGCGATGCGTTCCTCGCGCGCTACGACGCGCTGGGCACGAAGCTCGGCACGCGCGTGATGGGCACCTCCCTCCCCGACCAGGGCCGCGGCGTGGCCGTGGACGCCAGCGGCAACACGTACTTGACGGGCTTCACGTACGGCGGCCTCGGCGGCAACACCAGCGCGGGCAGCTACGACGCCTTCCTCATCCGGTTCTGAGGTCGCGCCAGAGCACCGGCGCCCGCGCGCCCGCGCCAGGAGGTTGCAGGAAGGCGGGATGACGTAGCCTGCCTGCAGATGGCGCCACGAGCCCGAGCCGCTCGTGGCGCCAGGAGCACCCCGGGCTCAGGCGTCTTGCGCGGTGTCGCCGCTCCGGCTCCGGCTCCGGCGCCTCGCGAGGCCGAGCCACGCCAGCATCAGCACCGCGCTCACACCTCCAGGGCCCGCGGCGCACCCCGACTTCTTGTCCTCGGGGTTCGGCACCTCCACCGAAGGCAACTCGCCCTCCACGGCCTCGATGGTGACCTGGAAGGAGCACGACGCCGTGTTGCCCGCGACATCCGTGGCCTGGACGTCGACCCGATGGGTGCCGACAGCCAGCGCCGCGCCCGGCCAGAGGCTGTAGGTCACCCTCGGTCCGGGCATCAGGTCATCCGAGGCGTGGACATCCGGGAACGCCACCTCCACGGGATTGCCGTCGGGTGACTCGACCCGGAAGTCCGCCGGGCACCCCACCACGGGCGGGGTGACGTCCTCGGGAGGCGGCGGCAGCGGCATCCACCAGGGCTCCGTTCCGGCCTCGGCGTCATGGGCCGCCAGCAGCACGCCCGTCGGAGTGGTCAGGAGCACTTCCGGGGTGCTGCCACGCGGCCCGGGATGGAAGTCCTGCACGCGGTACGTCCCTGCTCCGGGATTCCCATTCGTCGCCCACAGCTCCAGCCCTCCCGCCGCGTCCGCGCCGGCGAACAGGTACTGGCCATGCGCATCGAGCACGGCGGGCCGGGGATAGCGCTGGTACCCGGGAGGCTCGCCTCCGAAGAAGAGGTGCGGCGCCACGCTCCCGAGGGGAACGGTCCCCTCGGGGGTGCCATCCGTGCGCCACAGCCGGGCGCCCTCCGTCCCGGCCGACGCGGGGAAGAAGGCCAGCCCGCCTGTCTGGAAGAACCCCGTGTTCGAGAAGGAGGACCGAGTGACCTGCGGCGCGAACCAGGCCTCCGGCTGGCTCTCCCCGAGCCGCGTCGTGCTCGCGCTGGTGCCCCGGGTGCGCCACAGCGCCCAGTGGTCGCCCTCCAGGACCGAGAAGAGCAGGCTGCCGTTGACGGCGACGAGGCTGTCGACCTGCTCGACGCTCCCCATGCGGCGAGCCTTCGCGCCCGGAAGGGCCTTGAACAGCATGGCCTGGGTCTTGTTGCCTTCCACCAGGAAGTACGCCGCCTCGCCAATCGCGATGACCGGCCGGGCCATCGGCGTGAGCGAGGAGTTCGCGCCCGTCGGGTCCGCCTCCAGTTCGATGCGCACGGTGCCCGCCGGTGTGCCGTCGGTGCTCCAGAGCTCCCGCCCCTTGAGGTAGTACGCCCGGCCTCCGGCGACCGTGAGCCCTCGGGGGAAGAGCGCATCCTGCCCGGGCACCACGTCGGCAATCATCCCGGTGCCCCCGGGCGTGCCATCGGAGGCCCAGAGCTCCACGCCCGTCCCCAGCGCGGAGCCCGGGAACAACAGCCGGTCCCCGAGCACCGCGAACTGGACGGGCAGCGGCATCATGTTCTCGTGCTCCGTCGCGAACGAGGCCAGCCTCACGGTTCCCGCCGGGGTTCCATCGGTGCGCCATAGCGCGCTATGGGCCTGGAACAGGAGGGCCTGCCCCAACCTCAGGACCACGCCATGGCTTCCGCCGCTGATGTTGCCGGGGGCGCTGTCCAGCAGCAGGTGGGTCCCCTCGGGTGTCCCGTCCGTCACCCAGGGCTCCTGTCCGTGCTCCGAGTCATTGTTGTAGAAGACGAAGCGCGTGCCGAGCCCCGCCCCCTGGGGAGGCCATGAGTCCACCGGGGCCGGGCAAACGTCCTCCCGCACCACGCGCGTGCTCTCGACAGTGCCCTCCGTCCGCCACAGCGCGCATGCCGACGTCGGAGTCCTGGCGGTGAAGAGCACTCCGCCGTTGAAAGAGCCCACACCGTTGGGCCAGGAGCCGAGGGGACCCTGGACCCGGGTGAGAGGCCGCGTCCCCTCGGGGGTGCCGTCCGTCCGCCAGAGCTGATGTCCCGTGTCGGGCTGATAGCCGGGCAGCAGGATTTGGTCGCCGAGCGGCACCAGCTCGAAGCTCAGCCAATCCCCCAGGAACGGGGCGCGCTCCTCGTCCCACACTTCACCCAGAGCCACCGTCCCGGCCGACGTGCCGTCCGTGCGCCACAGCCACGCGCCCTCCCGGACCGGCTTGAGCTGGAGGAGCCCGCCCACGAACGGAACCTCCGCGGACGTGGGGTTGGGCTCGGCCTCGCTGAACGCCTTGCGGACCCGGTGCGTGCCCGCGGGCGTCCCGTCCGTCTCCCAGAGCCAGGAGGTGTCCTCGGCCCACGCGGTGAAGGTGAGCCGGTCTCCCTCCACCTTCAGGTTCCTCGGGTCGGCGGAGGGCAGCCCGGGGTGCAGGTCCATCAACGGGTGCGTGCCCTCGGCGGTGCCGTCGGTGACCCACAGCTCCGTCCCCGAGCCGTCGTGGGCCGTGCCCCGGAAGAACACCTTGTCGCCCAGGCGGGTGAGCGACTTCACGCCGAGCCCCGCGCTCACCGAGGGGTTGGCATCCACGAGGCGGAAGGCCACGTCCCGCGCCACCAGCGCGGAGGTCTCCTGCTCGGGAAGAGGAGTGGAGGCTTCAGTTGCGGCGCCGCACGCCAGCACCCATGTGGCCGCCAGCAGGAGCCGCCCCCAGCGGCACCCGCGCTTCGTCACTTCGAGAGAGTTCATCTGCTTCGTTATCCGGAGTTGGCGGAGCCCCCGGCCATGGGTGCAGGGCACCCGGTTGGCTCACGCCGCCATCACCATGCCATCAACGCGCGCCCGAAAGAAAACCCCGTGGCACCTTGCGGCGCCACGGGGCTCTTTGCTGCTTGGAGGCGGCGGGAATCGAACCCGCGTCCGAAAGCCTTCTGTTCTTCGACCCTACGTGCGTAGTCCGCGATTTGCTACGTCCCGGAGACTCCCACGGACAGGATTCTCCGAGCCGGTCCTGGAAAGATCTCGCCACCTCGGGCCCAGGCACCCTTGGCAGCCAGCCTGCATTATGACGGTCTGACCCAACCCCACAGGCCGAGGGCGGGGGGACCGCGCACTAGAAGCTGTTTTTAGGCAGCCAGCGCGAGCTCAACGTTGTCGTTGGCTTTTGTGTTCTTGCCGGGTTGGATTTACGAGCTACCAGACAAGCTCGGCACGCGTCTCGAACTTCAATGCCCCCGTCGAAACCGGGTCGCCCCCGGAGGTTCACTGCCACTGCGACTGCCGCGCGGTCGGCTTCAACCGCGCCTCCTCACATTAACCGCTGACGGGGGTCCGTCAATCCTCCTGACCGTCCCGGGACGCAGGTTCTCGCACGCCGCCGGACACTCCCGTCACAACCTGCACCCCCAACGACCGGGCCGTCGTAGGGTCGCCTCCCCGCCGGGCCGCCCTCAACCGTGCCCGGCCATGAGGACGCCGAATGAGACGACTGCTCCCCCTCCTACTGCTCCTGCTGGCCCCGGCCCTGGCGGCCGAAGCCCAGTCCGGGCCTTCCGCCTCCTTCCCCTACACGCTCAACACCGAGAAGCTGCCCAACGGCCTCACGGTGGTGCGGGTGCCCTACCCGTCCCAGGGCATCATCGCCTACGTCACCGTGGTGCGCGTGGGCTCGCGCAACGAGGTGGAGCCCGGCAAGACGGGCTTCGCCCACTTCTTCGAGCACATGATGTTCAAGGGCACGAAGACCCACCCCGAGGGGGACCGTGAGAAAATCATGGGGACCTTCGGCTACGACGACAACGCCTTCACCACCGACGACGTCACCGTCTACTACTCCTACGGCCCCGCGGCCGGCCTGCCCCAGCTCATCGAAATCGAGGCGGACCGCTTCCGGAACCTCGAGTACGCCGAGCCCGCCTTCCAGACGGAGGCGCTCGCCGTGCTGGGCGAGTACCACAAGAACGCCGCCGCGCCGTACCTCAAGATGGAGGAGGAGCTGAACGCCGCCGCCTTCACGCGCCACACCTACCGCCACACCACCATGGGCTTCTACGAGGACATCAAGGCGATGCCCCAGGCCTATGAGTACAGCCGCACCTTCTTCGAGCGCTGGTACACGCCCGACAACACCATGCTCTTCATCGTCGGCGACTTCGACGATGCGAAGGTGATGGAGCAGGTGCGTCAGCACTACGGCCCGTGGGACCGCAAGGCCACCGCCGTCACCGTCCCCGCCGAGCCGCCCCAGCGCGGCGCGCGCACCGCCCACATCGACTGGCCCCAGCCCACCCAGCCCCGGCAGGTGCTCGCCTGGCGCACCCCGGCCGCGTCCGCCAACACGGCCGACGCCGCGCTGCAGAGCATCCTGGTGGACTACCTCACCGGCCCCACCAGCCCGGCCTACAAGACGCTGGTGCTGGAGAAGCAGCTCGTGGAGTCCATCGGCAGCGACTACAGCGAGCACAGGGACCCGCACCTCTTCAGCCTCACCGCCACCCTCAAGGACGAGCGCCAGCGCGAGCAGGTGCGGCTGGCCCTCCTCAAGGAGGTGAGCAACCTCGCCGCCGGCCGCGTGGACGCCGCGCGGGTGAAGGCCATCCAGGACAACGAGCGCTACGGCATGCTGATGTCGCTGCAGACGCCGCGAGACGTGGGCATCCGCCTCGCCTGGTACGCCGGCGTCCTCGGCACTCCTGATGGGCTCCAGCGCCACCTGCAGAACCTGGCGAAGGTGACGCCCGCGCAGCTCCAGACCTTCACCAAGAAGTACCTCACCGCCAACAGCCTCATCATGCTCAGCCTCACCCCCAAGACGGCCGGCGCCGGAGGGACGAAGTGATGAAGACCCGTGCTCTCGTTTCGCTCGCCGCCCTGCTGGGACTCGCCGGCTGCGCCACCACCCAGACGCCGCCCGTGGACTCCGACGCGCCGCCCCCGGCCGTGCCGTCCTCCGCCGCGCTGGAGCAGCAGCCGCCCGCACCGCCGCAGCCACCCGCGCGCCCGGAGGCCGTGCCCGCCACGCCCCTGCGCCAGCCCAAGCCCATGGAGCTGGTCGTCCAGGCCCGCCCGGACACACCCATCGTCGCCTTCCGGCTCGTCTTCCACGCCGGCTCGGTGGATGACCCGAAGGGCAAGGAGGGCCTCACCGACCTCACCGCCACGCTGATGTCCCAGGGCGGCACGCAGAAGCTCACCTCCGCCCAGCTGCTGGAAGCCCTCTACCCCATGGCCGCGCAGCTGGGGGCGTACACGGACAAGGAGTTCACGACCTTCTCCGGCCGCGTCCACAAGGACTTCCTCCCGCGCTTCCTGGAGCTCCTCACCGACGTCGTCCTCAACCCGCGCCTGGACGCCGCCGAGCTGGAGCGCCTGCGCGCCAACGCCATCAGCGACGTGGAGAACGGCCTGCGCAGCGCCAACGACGAGGCGCTGGGCAAGGTGGCGCTGGACGCGCTACTCTACCAGGGCCACCCCTACGCGCACTACGTCGGCGGCACCGTGCAGGGGCTGAAGGCCATTACCCTGGACGACGTGAAGGCCCATGCCCGCCGAGTCTTCACGCAGGACCGGCTCGTCATCGGCCTGGCCGGCCCGGTGGACGACGCGCTGAAGCAGGCCCTCACCTCGCGCCTGTCCGCGCTGCCTGCCCAGGGCGCCCCTCGCGTGGAGTTGCCGCCGGTGCCCACCACCGCCGGCCGCGCCGTCATCATCCAGAAGTCCACCCTCTCCACCGCCGTCAGCATGGGCTACGTCACGCCGGTGCGCCGCGGGCACCCGGACTTCTTCCCGCTGGCGCTGGCCTTCTCGCACCTGGGCGAGCACCGCCAGTTCCTGGGCGTGCTCTTCAACGAGCTGCGGGAGAAGCGCGGCCTCAACTACGGCAACTACGCCTACGCCGAGAACTTCATCGAGGACCCGGGCTCCACGTACAACCGCACCAACATCGCCCGCACCCAGCAGCTCCACACCGTGTGGATCCGCCCCGTGGTGCCGGCCAACGGTGTGTTCGCCACGCGCGGCGCGGTCTACTTCCTGGACCAGCTGGTGAAGGAGGGCATCCCCCAGGAACGCTTCGAGCTGATGCGCGGCTACCTCCAGGGATACTCGCGCCTGTGGGAGCAGACGGACCAGCGGCGCCTGGGCTACGCCATCGACTCGCTCTTCTACGGGACGCCGAACTTCCTGGAGCAGTACCGCGAGGCGCTCAAGACGATGACGCCCCAGTCCGTCCACGAGGCGCTGCGCCGCCACGTCCACCCGGAGGCCCTCAACTTCGCCTTCGTCACCCAGGACGCGGAAGGGCTCGCCCAGGCGCTGCGCTCCGGCCAGCCCTCGCCCATCACCTACGCCTCACCCAAGGAGGACGCGCTGCTGAAGCAGGATGAGAGCATCTCCACCTTCAAGCTCCCCGTGCGCCCCGACGCCATCCAGGTCGTCCCCGTGCAGACGGTGATGGAGAAATAACACCAGACTGTATCAATACCGGAGGGTGGGTCATTTCCTTTCACCCTCCGGTATCGGGTGCTAAGAGCCAGAGCCATGCGAGGCATCATGCGCGGTTCAGCCCCCCGACTCGCGGCCCTGGGTTTGTTGCTGGCAACGGTAGCGGCCCGCGCGGAACACGACCCATTCTCCCGTGGCTTCGACGCCGTCCCGTTGAAGCCCACCGCGGCGCAGCACAGCGGCATCGCGCTGGAAGGCGCAGCCTCTGGAGAGCCCGTCGGCAGCTTCCGGGGCGCGCTCCTCTTCGACTTCAACTGGCGCATCCTCTCGCTGAAGCTGGGCGACGAGAAGGTGGGGGACCTGCTGCCCTACCGGCTCGACGCGCACCTGCTCTTCGCGTACCAGGTGCACGAGCGGCTGGAGCTGGCGGTGGACCTGCCCGTCACGCTGCTGCAGGGCGACAACTTCAACCTGCTGAGCGACGCGCTGGACGCCCCGGACTTCCCCGGCGCGGCGGGCGTCAGCAGCACCACGCTGGGTGACATCCGCCTGCTGCCGCGCGTCCACCTGCTGGACCGCGAGAAGTTCCCCGTGGGCGTGTCCCTCGTCGCCGAGGTGCGGCTGCCCACTGGCAGCGCGTCCAGCTTCACAGGCGAGCGCGGCGTGCTCTGGGCCCCGCGCGTGGCGGTGGAGCAGCGCTTCACCTTCCTGCCCATTCCATTGCGCGTGCTGGGCAACGTGGGCGTCCGCCTGCGGCCGCATGCGCAGTACCTCAACCTGCTCGTGGACGACGAGCTGACGCTGGGCGCCGGCGCTATCGCGGAGCTGCCCAACCTGGGCCGCTTCACGGACGTGGAGGGCCTGGCGGAGATGCACCTGGCCACGCCGCTGGTGCGGCCCTTCAACTTCGACCAGGCGGACTCACTCAAGTCGCCGTGGGAGGTGCTGGTGGGCGCCCGCGCGAAGGTGTGGGGCAACTGGGGCCTGGAGCTGAACGTGGGCCGCGGCATCAACCTGTCCAGCGGCTACGGGCGCGAGGCGCTGCGGGTGATGTTCGCGCTGCGCTACGACGAGACGTTCCTCGACTCGGACGGCGACGGCGTGCCCGACATCCGGGACCGCTGCCCCACGGAGGCCGAGGACAAGGACGGCTTCCAGGACAACGACGGCTGCATGGACCCGGACAACGACGGGGACGGCATCGTCGACGGCGAAGACGGCTGCGTCATGGAGAAGGGCACCAAGGAGCGCAAGGGCTGCCCGGAGCGCGACACCGACGGCGACGGCATCATGGACGAGTTCGACAAGTGCCCGGACAAGCCCGGCCCGAAGGACTACGACGGCTGCCCGGACACCGACGGCGACGAGGTCCCCGACATCGAGGACGACTGCCCCGAGCAGTTCGGACCGCCGGAGAACAACGGCTGCCCGTTCGACTCGCCGCCCTACGTCTTCGTGGAGTCGGACCGCATCCGCATCAAGGGCAACGTGCTCTTCGAGACGGGCTCCGCCGTCATCCAGAAGCGCTCCTATCCGCTGCTGGACGAGGTCGCCACGGTGCTGCGGAAGAACCCCACGCTGGGGCCGGTGCGCATCGAAGGCCACACCGACAACCGCGGCTCGCGGGCCCTCAACATGGGCCTGTCCGACAAGCGCGCTCGCTCCGTGCTGGAGTACCTCGTGAGCAAGAGCATCGACCGCAAGCGCCTCAGCTCCGAGGGCTTCGGCTTCGACCGGCCCATCTCCACGAATGACACCGCGCTGGGACGCGCGAAGAACCGCCGCGTCGACTTCCGCCTCATCCGCTCCGAGGTGGAGACCGCGCCGAAGGAGACCGTCGTCCCCGCCGGGCAGCAGCCGCCCCCGGGGAAGGCCCCCGCCGGGGCGGCTCCGACTCCGGAGAAGAGCAACAAGCCGTAGCGATGGGGTACGGGGCGGCCTCGCGCCCCGCGGCTACTGCTGCTTCAGCGCCCGCTCAATCCGGCGGCGCAGGGCGTCCTCGGACAGGGCGCCGCGCTGCGCGTCCATCACCTTGCCGTCGCGGTCCAGGAAGTAGAGCGTGGGCAGCGCCGTCACCTGGAAGGCCCGGGCCACGTCGTCGCTCGCGTACACCACGTAGGGCTGGAGGTCCGGCAGGTGGCGCTTCACGAAGGCGTCCACCAGTCGGGACGCGCGGGGGCCGTCATCACGGCTGGCCGCCACGAAGACCAGCCCCTGGGGCTCGTACTCCTTGGCCAGCTTCACCAGCGCCGGCATCTCCTCGCGGCACGGCGGGCACCACGTGGCCCAGAAGTCCAGCATCACCACCTGGCCCTTGAGCTCCTCCAGCTTGAGCGTCCCGCCCCCGTGGCGCTGCAGCTCCATGGACGGCGCGGTCGTCCCGTCCGGCACCAGCCGCGCGCGCTGCGCCTCCATCACCCCGAGGTACACCACGCCCGCCAGCCCCAGGGCCGCCAGCAGCCCCAGCAGGACCTTCATCGTCCGGGCCTTCGGGGGCGGAGGGGGCGCGCCAATCGGTTCCTGCGTCACTCGAGTCCACTCCTCGTCAGGCGGCCATGCACCCGCCGCAGCACCCACCGCACCCCGCTCCGGGCCACCGGGCGCCGAGACACCCAGCCCGCCACTCCGGGGCCCCAGCGGTAGTAGCCCCGGATGAATCCCCGGCCGAGCGCGCTCTTCCGCAGCACGTCGTCACGGTACGCACGGAAGGCGACCAGCTCCGGCGCGCCCTCGCCAAAGGCCACCGTCGCCACGAAGCACGAGGACGCCGGGCTCACCCACATGAGCCGCTGGTTGGTGAGGTTCACCACCGCCTTCAGCTCTCGCGCCTCCGTGTAGAGGAAGGCCAGCAAGTCACGCCGGGCGGCGGGGAACTCCTGGCCGCTCGCCTCCTCGAACTCGATGCGCGTGGTGCCCGCGGGGCCCACCTCGTCCACCGTGAAGAAGTAGCGCTTGGAGCTGCGGCGGACCTCCACCTCCAGCGCGCGCAGCTCGCCGAAGTAGCCCAGGAAGGGCGTCTGGCACACCGGGCAGACGAAGCGGTTGTAGGGGTGGCTCGTGAGGAAGGTGAAGTCGTTCACCCGCTTGCAGCCGGTGTTGGGGCACACCAGCTTCACCGTCGCGTTGGGCGCGGGCCGCGGGTCATAGCGCGAGCCCCGCGTCTGCTTGTCGAACACCGGCGGCGGACGCGAGGGCGCCGTCACCAGGTGCCGCGTGGGGTGCGCCGCCCGCTCCAGTTCCTGCGCGCGCCGCCAGGCCGTCTCGGCCGCCTCCAGCCGGCCGTCCGCCGTGTGGCACAGCGCCTCGCCATGGGCCAGCAGCGCCGCCACCAGCTTCTCCAGCGCTGGCGCCGAGGCGGGATTCCGTCCGGCGGCCAGGGCCTCCGCCAGCACCTTCTCCAGCTCTGGCAGCAGCGCCTGCGCCGCCTTGCGCGAGGGGTCCTCGGCGCGGCGGTACACGGGCGGCTCGGGCAGGCGCGCGAACAACGCGGACGCCGCCGCCCGGACGCGCTCCACCGCCGCGTCTCCACGTCCCACATCCAGCTGCGCCGCCCGCTCACGGGCTGATTGGAAGAGCTCTTCGGGTTGCAAGCCCGCGGACATTAAAGGCCCCACCCCGCCCTGTCAGCGACTTGCACCCACCCGCGGTCGGAAACTGGCCACCCGCCCGGCGCCAGTGTATGAAGAGGTAGGAGGCTGTGAGAAATGGGAGCTCTGAAGTTCATCGTCTGGACGGCCTGCGCGGTGGGACTCGGCATCTTCCTGGCCACGGGAGAGGTGGACGGGCGTACGCCGATGGAGCACATGGAGCGGGCCTGGAAGCGCACCGTGAAGCCGTCCGCTGTCGATCGCGTGAAGGACGGGCTGGAGGACGCCTACGAGGATGCGAAGGACGCTGTCTCCCGGACGACGGATGCACCGCCCCGCGAGCGCATCAGCGCCGAGGACCGTGCAGCGGTGAACCGCATCATCGCTCAGAAGAAGTAACCCGTACGACAGGCCCGCTTCCGCTGGAAATCCCCACTCCTTAGCTTGCGCCAAGGCGGTGTTGGGGCGGAGGCGGGGCCATGGGCAGGGCCGGTGTCAGGGGCGTCGTATTCTTTGCCGCGCTGGTGTGCGCGCTGGTGCTGCCAGCGCAGGCCACCGGGCGCGGACGTGAGCGGCTGTGGCTCGAAGCCAGGAACCGCACGCTGAACCAGCAGCGCGCCACGCTGAGTGACGTGGCGCGGAGGGCGATGCCGGCCGTGGTGTCCATCACCACGAAGCAGCTCACCGCGGAGACGGCCGTCTCCGGCGAGGAGCCGCAGAAGGGCATCGGCTCCGGCTTCATCATCCACCCGGACGGCTACATCCTCACCAGCGCGCACGTGGTGGAGGGCGCGTCCGAAGTCACCATCTCCGTGCTGCACCCGCGCGGCGGCGTGGAGGAGTACGTGGCGCGCGTGGTGGGCGAGGACGACCGCACCGACTGCGCCCTGCTGAAGATTGATGTCCCACGCCGACTGCCGGTGCTGAAGCTGGCCTCCGCGTCGCATGTGCGCTCGGCGGACTGGATTGTCGTCATCGGCAATCCGTTCGGCCTGGCCCACTCGGTGACGGTGGGTGTGGTCAGCTACATGGGCCGCACGGACGTGACGCCCAACGGGCGCGATGGCGACTTCGACTACATCCAGATGGATGCGTCCATCAACCCGGGCAACTCGGGTGGGCCCGTGCTCGATTTGCACGGCGACGTGGTGGCGGTGGCCAACGCCGTCAACGTGGCGGGCCAGGGCATCGGCTTCGCCATCCCCATCGACATCGCCAAGACGGTGATTCCGCACCTCAAGGCCCACGGCCGCGTGCGCCGCGGGTGGATGGGCATCAGCGTGCAGGACTTCTCGCCCGAGGTGGCGGACGCCTACAACCTGCCGCGAGGCCGGGGCGTGGTGGTGACGGACGTGGCGGCGGGCGGGCCGGGCGAGCGTGCGGGCCTGCAGGCCGGGGACGTCATCGTCGGCCTGGACACGCGGCGCGTGCAGCGCGCCCACACCCTGCGCTGGCAGGTGGCCGCCCGGGGCGTGGGGCGGAACGTGCGCCTCAAGGTGCACCGCATCGGCCGGCCGATGAAGGTGACGGTGCGGCTGGAGGAGATGCCGGCCGAGGAGGCTCCGGCCCCTACCCTGGCCGCCAGCAGCCCGAGCCGCCAGCCCACCCGGGGGCAGTCGGTGTTGGAGGACCTGCTGTCGCCAGTCCCCCGCTCCAAGAGCTACCTGGCGCCCCCTCCCTCCCAGGAAGCGGACGACCTGGACCCGGGTTCAGAGGAAGGCGCACCCGGGCATTGACGGCGGGAAGGGGCCCCTTGGGCTCCCGGCATTCTCCGGCCTCCTTGCGTTCGGGTGATATGGGCGCTAGACAGTGCGCCTTTTTCGTACCCGGCGGCGGGTCCACCTCGGTGTGGCGCCGCGATTCCGCATCGTTGCAGGAGAGTTCCAGATGGCCGAGGCCCAGACGACGAAGCTCACCCATTGGCCGCGTACCGCCAAGGGCAATGGCAAGAAGGCGTGCACCGTGGAGGGCTGCAAGCGCCCCTACCGCGCCAAGAGCTTTTGCTTCTTCCACTTCAAGAAGTGGCGGCAGGGCGACCTGCCCCACTCCCGTTACCGCACCTGCTCCAAGGCCGACTGCCGCGTGAAGACGATGAAGGCGGGCCTGTGCGAGAAGCACTACGGTGAGACGTACAAGAAGGAGGCGGCGGCCTAAGGCCGTCGTCCCTCGCGGCGCCGGGGCATCCCCCTCTTCTTCAGGTGGAGGTGCCCCGCGCCACCGCGCGTCCCAGGTGCTTGAAGGCCGTGAGCCATAGCTCCGCCTCGCGCTGGGTGAGCCGCGCACGCATCAACGTCAACTCCAGCTCGTTCAGCACGTGCTCTGGCGCCTGCGGGTTGAGGAACTCCGCCTTGAGCATCACCTCGCGCATCCGCGTCGAGAGCGCGTTGAGCGTGCCCAGGCGCGCGCCTTCCTGGAGGGCCTCAGGCACCGGGGCCGCGGCCGACGTCTCCATTCCCTGCCGGTGGCAGAGGTAGAGCAGCACCGCCGCCGACTGCGCCAGGTTCATGGAGGGCTGCACGTCGGACGTGGGAATCACGAGCACGTCGGTGCAGCGCGCCAGCTCCTCGTCGGACATGCCCCGCTGCTCGCCGCCGAAGACGAGCGCCACCCGCCCGCGCTCGCTCTCCTCCGCCAGCTTGCGCACCGCCTCTTCCGGCGTCAGCGCCACCCGGCCCTTGAGCTGGGTGCGAGAGGTGGTGCCAACCGCGTACACGCAGTCCTTGAGGGCCTCGGGCAGATCGCGTGCCACGGCCATCCGGTCCAGCACGGCGTCACCCTTCACGGCCAGCCGCTCGGCGCCCCGGAAGGAGTAGGTGGCCGGGTCCGACAGAATCAGCCGTGAAAACCCGAAGTTGGCCATGACGCGCGCCACCGCTCCCATGTTGTCCGGTGAGCGCGTCTGGTGCAGGACAACGGTGAGATACTCCCCTGGACGCATGACTCCGAGTTTAGCTGGTTGATCCGGGAGGAGATCGGTATATTCCCGCTCGTATGCGTCGCTGGCTCCCTGGGCTGCTCCTCTCTCTCGTCACCGTCCTCACCGCTTGTGGCGAGGCCGGCAAGCCCGTGCTTGCCACGATGAGCGCGCGACAGGCCCTGACCAACCCGCCCGAGTTCCTCGAGTTCGAGTCTCCGGCGACGCGGCTGGAGCTGTTCCGCGAGGTGGCCCGGCAATCTGTCGTCGAGGCCGGCCAGGCCGCGCAGGCGCTGGTGCTGTTCCCCATGAGTCAGCAGGGGGAGCTGCTCGCGGCGCCGGGCTTCGACGCGAAGATGGACCTCTTCCAGTCGTGGGACGCGGGCGGCGGCATCCAGTTGGTGTTCGATGCGCGCGCCGGTGAGCGTTGGCCGGAGGACCGTCGCGAGGGCCTGCAGGGCCTGTCCGAGCGCGAGGCCGCGGAGCTGGTGGCTCGCACGCTGATTGCCCACTGGGGCATCCGTCCGGAGGGCACGGTGCAGGTGGACCGGGCCTCGGGCGCTCCCTACGCCGTCGCGTACGTGGACGGAATCCTGCGCATCAATCCGGCTTTCTTGTATCTGGCGGCGGCCTACGGTCCCGCTTCCCTGCCGGCCACGCTCCAGTAGAGTCGCGCGCCTCCCACGGAAGGCCCACCTTTCCCTCGCCACTTCCAGCGAGGAGGTGGACCGCGAGGCGCTTGTGGATACCTCCGCACTTCACGCTCAGCTTCCCCTCACGCTCAAGCAGACGGACCTGCCGTCGCTCGGCCAGCACTACCGCGGCAAGGTCCGCGAGACGTACCGGCAGGGTGACAAGCTCATCCTGGTGACGACGGACCGGCTCTCCGCGTTCGACCACATCCTCACCACCATTCCCTTCAAGGGCGAGGTGCTCAACCGGCTGTCCGCCTTCTGGTTCGAGCGCACGAAGCACATCTGCCCCAACCACGTGCTGGACGTGCCGGACGCGAACGTCACCGTGGCCCGCGCCTGTCAGCCCTTCGCGATTGAGGTGGTGGTCCGCGGCTACCTCACCGGCAGCCTGTGGCGCGACTACCAGAAGGGCACGCACACGGCCTACGGCCTGCCCTTCCCCGAAGGCCTGCGCAAGGACGAGGCCTTCCCCGAGCCCATCATCACCCCGTCCACCAAGGCGGAGTACGGCCAGCACGACGAGCCCATCTCCGAGAAGGAGTTGCTCGCGCGCGGGCTCGCCACGCCGAAGGACTGGGCGCGCGTCACCGAGGCCGCGAAGGGGCTCTTCCTGGAGGGCCAGAAGTGGGCACGCACGCGCGGCCTCATCCTCGTCGATACCAAGTACGAGTTCGGCAAGGTGGGCGACACGCTGTACGTCATCGACGAGATGCACACCCCGGACTCCAGCCGCTACTGGGTGGCGGACGAGTACGAGGCGCGCTTCGCCAAGGGCGAGGACCAGCGCATGCTGGACAAGGAGAACATCCGCCAGTGGCTCATCCGCGAGCGGAACTTCTCCGGCCAGGGCACCCCACCCGTCATCCCCGACAGCATCCGCGAGGACCTGGCCACCAAGTACCTGGCCGCCTACGAGCGGATTACCGGCGCGCCGCTGGCGCTGGAGCCCGGTGACGTGCACGCGCGCATCGAGCGCAACCTGCGCGCGAAGGGCTACCTGAAGTAACCCTCCGCGCGGCCGAGCCCTGCCGTCCGGGCCTACTCGCTCCGGCCGAACACGCGGCGGAACACGTCGTCCATGTGCCGCGTGTGGTAGCCCGGGGAGAAGCAGTCGGAAATCTCCTCGGGCGTCATCATCTTCGCCAGGTCCGCGTCCGCGAGCAGGGCCTTGCGGAAGTCGAGCCCCTCCTCGTACAGCTTCATCGCGTTGCGCTGGACGATGACGTACGCGGCCTGCCGGTCCATGCCCTTGCGCGCCAGCTCCAGCAGCAGCCGCTGCGAGTTCACCACGCCGCCGAGCAGGTCCAGGTTCTTCTTCATCTGCTCCGGGTAGACGCGCAGGTCCTCCATCAGCCGCGCGAAGCGGACGAGCATGAAGTCCATGAGGATGGTGGCGTCCGGGCCGATGACGCGCTCCACGGAGGAGTGGGAGATGTCCCGCTCGTGCCACAGCGCCACGTCCTCCATCGCGCTCACCGCGTAGCCACGCAGCAGGCGCGCCAGGCCGGTGAGGTTCTCGGACAGAATCGGGTTGCGCTTGTGCGGCATCGCGCTGGAGCCCTTCTGCCCCGCGGTGAAGGGCTCCTCCGCCTCGCGCACCTCCGTGCGCTGGAGGTGGCGAATCTCCACGGCGAACTTCTCGATGCTCGAGCCCAGCAGCGCCAGCGCGGTGAAGAACTCCGCGTGCCGGTCGCGCTGCACCACCTGGCTGGAGGCCGGCGCGGGCTTCAGGCCCAGCTTGCGGCACACGTGCTCCTCCACCGCCGGAGGCAGGTGCGCGAAGGTGCCCACCGCGCCGGAAATCTTGCCCACGGCGATGGTGTCGCGCGCGTGCTCCAGGCGCGTGCGGCCCCGGCGCAGCTCGTCGAACCAGATGGCCAGCTTGTGGCCGAAGGTAATCGGCTCGGCGTGGATGCCGTGGCTGCGGCCCATCTGGAGCGTGTGCTTGTGCTCGAAGGCGCGCTTCTCCACCGCGGCCGTCACCCGCTCCATGTCCTTCAGGATGAGGTCCAACGCGTCGCGCAGCGTGAGCGCCAGGGACGTGTCGAGCACGTCCGAGGACGTCATGCCCAGGTGCAGCCAGCGCGCGCTGGGCCCTATCCGCTCCTCCATGAAGGTGAGGAAGGCGATGACGTCATGCTTGGTGGTCCGCTCGATTTCCTCAATCTTCGCGGCATCGGCCGCGGTGAAGTCACCGGCGCGCTGGAGGCAGTCGGCCAGCGCCTCGCGGGGGGCGAGCCCTGCTTCCACCATTCCCTCCAGCGCGGCGAGCTCCACGTCGCGCCAGCGGCGGTAGCGGGCCTCGTCGGACCAGAGGGAGGACATCTCCTGTCGGCTGTATCGCGGAATCACGGGTAGACCTTCACGGCAAAGTCCGCCGCGCCGCGAACCGGAGCCACTCCGGCACGGCGTCGGTGGACGGACCTGACTTCCTGGCGGCGGTGACGCCCAGGGTCACCGCCCGCCCTTCCGGGTGCACCACCGCCAGTGCTCCCGGCCCACCCTTCTTGTCAATCAATGATGATGCCGCTGGCGCGCCGCGCGGCCCACGAAACGCGGGCCGTCGGGCTCGAAGCGAGCGCTGGTGAACGGATGGGGCCTCGGGCTCCGACCGCCGCAGGCGGGAGCGCGAGCGCCCGCCGGCTCACTGCCGGACGTCCGCGCAGCAGCGGAAGCCCACCGCCGGCAGGCGGTCCGAGGGGTTCCCATTCTTCCGGGCCGAGCAGCGCGACGCGTAGTCCGGCCGGTTGAACGCGCCGCCCTTCTGCGTGAAGTCCGCCGCGTCGAAGCGCGTGGACGTCCACTCCGCCACGTTGCCGGAGAGGTCCACCACACCGTAGCCGGACCGGCAGCGGGTGAACTGCCCGGAGGCCGCCAGCGTCCGGTCGTCTCCCGCCGCCGTCTCGGTGTTGCAGGCGTCGGCGTCGTACGGGTTGCCGTAGGGGAAGCGCGCGTTGCCCGGGCCCTTGCAGGCCTTCTCCCACTCTGGCTCCGAGCACAGCCGCTTCCCGGCGTCCTTGCACAGCGCGAGCGCCTCCTCCCAGGTCACCTCCACCTTCGGCGGCGCGTCAGCCTGGTTGGGGTACTCGTGCTCATCCACGCAGAACGAGGGCACCTGGACGCTGGTGAGCGGACGCTCATCGACCAGGGTCATGTCGTCGTCCGGTCCCGTCCCCATCTTGAAGGCGCCGCCGCTCACCAGCCGCATCCCCACGGGGCAGCCGCCCCCGGAGGCGGCCACCGCGGGCGCTCCGTCATTGGACGGAGCAGTCCCGGGGACCAGGGGCGACACCTTCGCCTGAGGGTGGCGCAGGCGCATCAGCACGTAGCCCCCGCCCAGGCCCAGGGCCAGCCCTCCGATGATGAGGAACACCAGCCACAGCATCGAGCGCGGCTTCGCCTTCGCGGCGCGGACGGCCTGCTGCGTGGGCAGGGCGGCGATGCGCGGGGCCGAGCGGGCCGCGGAGGTCGTCGGCGAGTCCAGCCGGCGCGCCCCCGAGCGGGCCCCTGACATCGCGGGAGACGAGTCCAGCGTGCGGGGAGCGGTGCGGGCACCGGAGACCGCCGGGGCGGAGTCCAGCGTGCGTGGAGCGGTGCGGGCGCCAGAGACGGCCGGGGAGGACTCCAGCGTCGGCATGCTGGAGCGTGCGCCCGAGACGCTCGGCGCGCCCTCCAGCGTCTGGGCATTGGAGCGGGCATCCTCCATGCGCGCCGAGGCGGCACGAGGCTGGGCGGCGACCGCGGGCGCCGAGGGACGCGGCGGCCCCCCCAGCGAAGGCACCGGGCCTGACGGACGCGGCGGCGAGCCCAGGGAGGGCACGGGCCCCGACGGACGGGGCGCCGGGGCGGCAGCGGCGGGCGCCTTCGCCGCGGGCGGCGCGATGAACGGCAGGGCCTGCTCCGTCAGGCGCTGCGAGGGATGGCCCGCCGCAATCGACGGATGGGCACCGCCCATGATGGCGGCCAGCGTCGCCGCGTCGAGCGGCTGCGTGGCGTCCGGCGGGGGCGGCTCCTCCTCGTGGGACGTGTAGGGCCTGGGCGCGGCGACTCCGGGCGAGGCCACTCCCGGCGGAGGCGGCTCGTTATTCACTGCCGGGAGCATGCCGGTGGGCACGGGCGGCGGCGGCGGGGGCCTGGGCGGGACCTTCGCCCCACCGGCCTGCGACGCGCCCGCGGCGGAGAGCGGTGCCCGCTGGCGCGTGACGACGGCCGCCGGAGAGCGTGAGAGGACGCCGGCGAACTCCGCGTGCAGCTCCCCCGCCGTCTTGGGCCGGGCCAGCGGATTGGGGTTGAGCGCGCGCCGGTAGAGCGCCTCGAAGGAGGTGGGCAGGTCCGGGTGGTGCATCGTCAGCCCGGGGATGACGCCCTCTTCCGGGAGCAGTCCGGTGACGAGCTCGCCCATGATGACGCCGAGCGAGTACACGTCCATGCGCGTGTCCAGTTCGCCGCCAGCGACATACTCCGGGGCGATGTAGACGTCCGCGCGGTGGCCCTTCTGGGCCTGGGTGAAGGGCAGGTGCGGCACGGCGAGCCCCAGCCCGTAGTCCGTCACCTTCAGCAGGTCCGGCAGGACGATGACGTTCTCCGGCTTGAGGTCGGAGTGCGGCCCGAAGCGGTGCGCGGCGTCCAGCGCGGCGGCCATCTGCGCCAGCAGCGGCTCCACGTCCTTCAGCGAGAAGAGCTGCCCGCGAGAGACGCGCTGCTCCAGCATCCGCCGCAGCGTCATCCCCTCCAGCAGCTGCATGGTGAAGAAGGGCCGGTCCCCGTCCTGGCCCTCTTCGTACACGCGGAGCAGGTTGGGGTGGTTGAGCTTCTTGCCCACCCGAAGGGACAACGAGAACTGGGTGCGCTCCTCCGGCTGCTGCACCAGGCGCTGGTGCACGACCTTGAGGGCCAGCTCGACGTCAATCTCCTGGTCCTGGGCACGGAAGACGAAGCCCATGGGCCCGGAGCCCACCACTTCCTGGATGGCGTAGCGGCCGGCGACGACGTCCCCCGGCTTGTAGGGAGCGCCCTCCAGTCCCCGTCTGCGCGCGGCACCCGCCGCCTGGCGCGACGCCGCGTCGTACTTCAGCCCGCAGGTGGGACAGGTGTCTGTCGTCGGTGGGACGTGGCTGCCGCAGCGGTGGCAAAGCAAAGCAGTCAAACTCCAGGGGCCAGTCGGGGGTGGCCACCACGGGGGGCGGCTAACCTCATATTCTGCCCGTTCCCCTGACAGCAAGGAACGACGAGCAGGGTCCCCGGGCTAGCGGCCGGTAGAACCGAACCCGTTCGACCCCCGCGACGTGGAATCGAGCACCTCCACCTCTTGCAATTCCACTGCGGTAACGGGCGCTACGACCAGCTGCGCCACGCGGTCGCCGCGACGCAGCGTGAAGGGTTCCCGCGAGAAGTTGACGAGGAGGACCTGCACCTCGCCCCGGTAGTCCGCGTCCACCGTACCGGGTGCGTTGAGCAGCGTGACGCCGTGCCGGAGCGCGAGCCCCGAGCGGGGACGCACCTGGCCTTCGTACCCGGGCGGTAGGGTGAGCGCGAGGCCCGTGGGCACCGCCATCCGTTCCAGCGGCCCCAGCACGCGCTCACCGTCGATGTCCGCGCGCAGGTCCAGGCCGGCGGCCAGCTCCGTCTCATAGCGGGGCAGCGGCAGCGGGTCCGGATGGGCGCGCACGCGACGCACCCTCACAATCAGCGGAGAGGCCATGTAGCCCTTCATGCCACACCGCCCCACTGACGCCAGTTTTCCGGCCGGGGGGCCACGGCTCCGGTTCCGGTTCCAGTTCCGGTCGTGATTCTGGAGCTAAGCGGCGCGAGGACCGCCCGCGGCTCAGGGACTGACGTCCCTCGCGACAGTCCGGAGGGCGGTGCGGAACTTCAGCGGGTCCATGGGCCGCGAGGCGAGCTCCAGCTGGTAGTGCAGGTGCGGCCCGGTGGAGCGGCCCGTGTTGCCCGAGCGCGCGACAAGCTGCCCCCGCGTCACCCGCTGTCCCACCGTCACCACCAGCTCCGAGTTGTGGCAGTACGCCGTCGTCACTCCTCGGCCGTGGTCCAGCACGAGGACGCGGCCATTCACGGCGTCCTCGCTCGCGCGCCGCACCACGCCCTCATCCACCGCCACCACCGCCGTGCCGGTGGGCACGCCCAAGTCGACGCCCGTGTGCATCTTCCGCGTGCCCAACACCGGGTGGATGCGCTCACCGAAGGGGCTCGTCACGCGCGCGCCCTCATGGACGGGCCAGGCGAGGCCGAACGCGGTGGCCAGCGCCAGCGCCTGTGCAGCGCCCACGGACGCGCCCTCGAAGCCCGGGGGCAGCTGCCCCGCCAGTCGCTCCAGCGTGGGCGCGCCACCCTCCGCGGTCACCCGCTCCAGCGCGTAGCGCGCGGGCACCCGGCCGACGAACAGCGCCGTCAGCCGCGCCTCTTCCCCAGGGAAGTCCGCCGCCAGCGCCGTGTGCAGCCTCCGCGCGACGACGGGGCCCTCCGCCGAGTCCAGCAGGGCCGTGGAGGACACGCCCACCTCCGCCGCCAGCGCCAGCACCGGGCCGCGTGCGGAGACGTCCAGGCCCTTCAGCGCCAGGTGCGTGCCCCAGGCCAGCGCCTCCGCGTCCGTGAGCGGGCGCGCCAGCGGAGCCTCGGGGGCCCGCAGCGGCTCGGACAGCGACGTGCCACTCATGCCGTCGTAGTACGCGAGCACCGGGCGCGCGGTGCTCCGCGTCCCGGTGGCCCACGCCACGCCCCTGCGCACCAGCGCCCCCGCGGGCGTGTGGTGATACGCCGCCCACAGGCACAGGACGGCCATGCAGAAGTCCAACAATCCTCGTGCGCGGCTCGGGAACATGGGGCCTCTCAGCGCAGGAAGGACAGCACCGGAGACGCATCCACCACGGCGGCCACCGCCAGTGGCACCACCACCGCGCACCCCACCAGCCCGCGCCGCAAGGCCCCCTTCCCGCCTTCCGCCTCACAGGCCGCGTCCGCGTGCTGGAGGTTGCGCAGCACCGCGCGCCACCCCAGCGAGGCCAGCACGCCCACCAGCGTGGCCACGGCCAGCCCGCGAGCCATTCCGTCCGCCACGCCGTCCCCCATCAGCTCGCGCCAGGACAGGTACACGGTGCCCTGGACGAGCCGCGCCACCGCGCACGCGCCCGCGAGCGCCACCGCCGCGGTGGCCAGGGGCCTCAGCCACCGCATGGGCGTGGGCCGCCGCAGACAGCGCGTCCACAGCGCCCGCCATGAGGGCTTCGCGGCCTCCGTGCCCAGCGCCGCCTTCCACGCCTCCGCGGGCTTCGGCGCGCTCGACTCCCGGTAGCCCAGCGCGGGCAGCGCCAGCACCAGGTCCGCGGACAGCTCCCACGCCAGCGCCAGCAGGCGGGCCAGCCGGGTGCGCAGCTCCAGCGACAGCCACTCCACCATGGGCGCGGTGACGTCGTACCGGCCGACGAGCGAGTCGAAGGTCGCGTCCGCCCGGTCCACCACCGCGAGCAGCCGGTCATCCAGCGTGTCCGCCGCGGAGTGGACGCCCACCGCCACCAGCGCCAGCAGCCCCAGCGGCATGAAGGCCCACCGGAAGCCGCCAAGGAAGCGGGATACGTCGGCGACAAAGCTCGAGGATGGCGGCGAGGCGGCGGGCGGGCGGGGCGGCACGGGGCCTCCGGGACGGGGCTCGCACCTCCAACGCACGGCCCTCCCCCCCGGGTTTAAGCCATCGCCGCCGGAAACGAAAACGCCCCCTCCCGCGCGGTGGCGGAAGGAGGCGTTCAGGGCTCGAGCCCTCACGGGCCCGAGCCAGCCTGCGTCAGGGCCCGGACTAGGCCTTGGCGTCCGGCTGCGTGGCCTCGGGGGCCGGCTGCGCGGGCAGGCTTTCGCCGGCCGGCTGCTGGGCCGCGGCACGCTCCGCCATCGCCTCCTTGCGGGACAGGCGGATCTTGCCCGTCTTGTCGATGCTGACCACCTTCACCAGCACCTCGTCGCCCTCCTTCAGCACGTCGGACACGCTCTTGACGCGCTTGTCGGACAGCTCGGAGATGTGGATGAGGCCGTCGGTGCCCGGGAACAGCTCCACGAAGGCGCCGAACTCGGCGATCTTCCGCACCGTGCCCGTGTAGACCTTGCCAATCTCCGCCTCGCGCGTGAGCGCCTGAATCATGGCGATGGCGGCCTTCACCGCGTCGCCGTTGGCGCTGGCGATGTCCACGCGGCCCGAGTCCTCGATGTTAATCGCGGCACCCGTGCGGGCGATGATGTCCTTGATGACCTTGCCGCCCGGCCCGATGACGTTCTTGATGAACTCGGGACGAATCTGGATGGTGGTGATGCGCGGCGCGTACTGGCTGATCTCCTTGCGGGGAGTGGCCAGCGACTTGAGCATCTCATCCAGGATGTGGATGCGGCCCTGACGCGCCTGCTCCAGCGCGCGGCTCATGATCTCCGTGGTGAGACCGGTGATCTTGATGTCCATCTGGATGGAGGTGATGCCCTTCGTGGTGCCGCACACCTTGAAGTCCATGTCGCCCAGGTGGTCCTCGTCACCGAGGATGTCCGAGAGGATGGCGATCTTCTCGCCCTCCTTCACCAGGCCCATGGCGATGCCGGCCACCGGGGACTTGATGGGGACGCCCGCGTCCATCAGCGCCAGCGTGCCGCCGCAGACGGAGGCCATGGACGAGGAGCCGTTGGACTCGAGGATGTCCGAGACGAGGCGCAGCGTGTACGGGAAGGACTCGCTCTTGGGCACCATGTTGCGCAGCGCCCGCTCCGCCAGCGCGCCGTGGCCGACTTCACGACGGCCCGGGCCGCGCAGCGGCTTCGTCTCATTCACGCTGAACGGCGGGAAGTTGTAGTGCAGCATGAAGCGCTTGAAGGCCATGCCGCCCAGCATCTCCAGGCGCTGCTCGTCGTCGCTGGTGCCCAGGGTGGCCACCACCAGCGCCTGCGTCTCGCCGCGGGTGAAGAGCGCGCTGCCGTGGGTGCGCGGGAGCACTCCCACCTCGCACGTAATCGCGCGGACCACGTCGTGCCCACGGGCGCCGATGCGGCCGCCGTTGACGGTCATCTCGCGCATGTGCTCGTACTTCAGGTCCTCGACCACCGCCTTGGCGTGCTTCTCCACCAGCGGGGTGTAGCCGTCGCCGAGCTGCTCCTTGAGCTTCGCGAGCGTCTCCTTCTTCGCCTTGGACAGGGCGTCGTAGCGGGCACCCTTCTCCTTGATGCCATAGCCGGCCTTGATGGCGTCCATGGCCAGCTCACGCACCTTGGCGCGCAGGCCCTCGTCCACCGAGGCGGGCTTGTCGAAGGAGCGAACCTGCTTCTTCAGCTCGCGGCGCAGCTCGTCCTGCAGGTCCAGCGCGGGCTGCGCCGTCTTGAAGCCGAACTCGAGCGCGGCCACCATGTCCGCCTCGGACACCTCTTCCGCGCCGCCCTCGACCATGACGATGGCCTCGCGGCTGACGGCCATGACCAGGTCCAGGTCGCTCTGCTCACGCTGCTTCGCGGTGGGGTTGGCGACGAGCTGACCGCCGATGCGGCCCACGCGGATGCCGGCGAGGGGGCCGTTGAACGGGATGTCCGACACCCACAGCGCCGCGGAGGCGCCGGTGATGCCGTGGATGTCACCCTCGTTGTCCGGGTCCGAGGAGATGACGCTGGCGATGACCTGCGTCTCGTACGCGTAGCCTTCCGGGAACAGGGGACGCAGGGAGCGGTCCACCAGACGGCTGGCCAGCGTCTCCTTCTCCGTCAGCCGGCCCTCGCGCTTGAAGTAGCTGCCGGGGATGCGGCCCGCCGAGTACAGCTTCTCCTGGTACTCCACCGTGAGCGGGAGGAAGTCGATGTCCTTCTTCTCGCGGGCGCTCACCGCCGTCACGAGCAGCATGGTGTCGCCGTAGCGCACCACGACGGAGCCGTCGGCCTGCTTCGCCATGCGGCCCACTTCAATGCTCAGCTCGCTCTCACCAATCTTGACGCTCTTCTTCAACATGTCCGTGCCTCTGGGTACTTCAGGGGCGAGGACCCCACCGCACGCACCCGGCCCGCAAATGGAGCCAGGAACCCCGGGAGGGCCCTCGGGGTGTATGAGCGGTCGCCAGGGCCTGGGACAGGCGCACGACAGGCAACCGCCAGCCTGTACTGCGGAGGGCGCTTGCGGAGCGCCGGAGGGATGTCTCGGAACTTTTGATCCCTGATCGCACCGGCTGACCCTGTGTCAGCCGGTCCGAACGGAAACCAAAACCTCCGACGGCACCACTCCCTTGCCCGCCTCCACCCACCGCGCTTCTCTTCTTCTACGACGTCACTTCCTACCGCCTACGGCTCAAACGCGCGGGGCGCTGGTTGTGCCAGCGCCCCGGTTGCTGCTCAGCGGACTACTTGCGGATGCCGAGACCCTCGATGAGCTTCTTGTACCGGGTCACATCCTTGGACTTGAGGTAGTCCAGCAGCCGGCGCCGCTGACCGACCAGCTTCAGCAGACCGCGCCGAGAGTGGTGGTCCTTCTTGTGGGTCTTGAAGTGCTCGGTGAGCATGTTGATGCGCTCGGACAGCAGCGCCACCTGCACCTCGGGAGAGCCCGTGTCCGTCTCGTGCGTACGGAACTTCGCCACCAGCTCCGTCTTGCGCTCGGTATGCAATGCCGACATGTGTCGCTTCCTTCGCCCACTCCGGTGTGAGGACGGCTCGAGGCACCACGGTCCGCGGAGGGGTACAGACCGGGTCTCGTCCTTCTAGAGAACGGGGGGCTTATAAGCGCCGCCCCCCGCAGGGTCAACCTTCGACGCCTGCCTGTCGGGGCCCTGGAGCCTTCGACAGTGCGAAGAAATACAGCTTCAGGCCGGTGGATAGTCCCCCGCCCCCGCGGGCCAGCTCCTCGCCCGCCCGCTCGCCCATGGCGATGTGGAGGTAGAGCCCCGAGCCTCCCCGCTCGCCCTTCAGGTACTGCCGGACCCGGGGGTAGAGCTTGAAGAGGGACTCCAGCACGTCCCCCACCCCGGCGTTGGCGGGCATGCCCAGGCTCAGCTCGCGCCGGCCCTCGAAGGCGCCGCGCAGCGCGGGCGCCACCACCACGGAGACTTCGACGGCATGGGCCACGGAGGACAGGAGGCCCCCTCGCCCTAGACGAGCACGCGCAGGTAGCGCAGCCGGCCGGACACCACTTCCGCCACGGCCAGCAGTGCGCCGTCCGGGCCCATGACACGCACCTTTCCAGCGCTGCCCGCGGGCACCTCCACCGGCACGCCGTGGGACACGCGCTGGGCCTCGGCCGCGCCCACCCGCACCTCGGGCATCTCCACCAGCGCGTCGGCCATGGACAGCAGCCGGGGCGCCAGCGCGCCGTCCCGCGCCAGGGCCGGAAGGTCCGCCAGCGGCAGCGCCTGGGCCAGGGTGAAGGGGCCGCTGTGCGTGCGCCGCAGCGCCTCCAGGTGGGCGCCGCAGCCCAGCGCCCGGCCCAGGTCGAAGGCCAGCGTGCGGACGAAGAAGCCCTTGGAGCAGCGCACGGAGAGCTGCAGCCGGTCCGCCGAGTAGTCGCGCAGCACCAGCTCGTACACGGTGACGTGGCGGGCGGCCCGCTCCACCTCTTCGCCGGCGCGCGCCAGCTCGTAGAGCCGCTTCCCGGCCACCTTCACCGCCGAGTACATGGGCGGCACCTGGTCGAAGGAGCCCCGGAAGCGCGCCAGCGCGGACTCCAGCAGGGCGGGCGTCAGCGGAGGCACCTGCGCCTGCGCCGTCACCTGCCCCTGCGCGTCCTGGGTGTCCGTCTCCGCGCCCAGGCGCACCGTGGCGTCGTACGCCTTGTCTCCCTCGGTGATGAAGCCGGCCACCTTGGTGGCCTCACCCAGGCACAGCGGCAGCACGCCGGTGGCCATCGGGTCCAGCGTCCCCGTGTGGCCCACCTTCTTCAGCTTCAGCAGCGAACGCACCTGTCGCACCACGTCAAAAGACGTGGGGCCCGAGGGCTTGTCGATGACCAGGACGCCGTCCATGTCACGCCAATATTGTGGGCCCGGGGCTGGAACTACCAGCCTTCCTTGCTCCGGACCTCGCGGAGGAGACGGTCAATCTTGTCCCCCTCGCCGACAGACTCGTCGAAGGAGAAGAAGATTTCGGGCGACACGCGCAGGTTGACGGTGGACGTCACCTCGCGGCGCACGAAGCCCTTGGCGGCCTCCAGCCCCTTCTGCGTGTCGGCCCGCTCCTGCTCGGTGCCAATCATCGAATAGAAGACCTTGGCCACGCGCAGGTCCGGGGAGACCTTCACCCCCGTAATCGTGATGTAGCCGATGCGCGGGTCCCTCAGCATGCCTCGGGCGAGCAGGTCGCCGATGGCCGCCTGGATTTCCTGCCCCACCCGCTCCGGTCGGGAATGCGTCGTCATTTCTTCTCCCAGTCTCGCGGATTGCGCAGGGTGCGGGCCCGGGCCCGCGCCTCGTCCAGTGTCATCCGTCCACCGCCCGACGGAGACGGGCGGCCCGTACCCGGGCCTCCCTCGTTGTCGCCTTCATGCCGACGCTCCCAGTCCCCCAACCCCTCCGCCTCCGCCAGCGACGCCTTCTCGCCCCGCAGGAACCGGGCAATGGCGGCCTCTGACTGAGCCGCCGCGGCCTCGGGCGAAATCTCCTCGTCCCAGGAGTCCTCGTCGCCGTCCTCTTCGTCGGCCGAACGCAGGCCCGGAGCCAGCCCCCGGCCAGGCGAGCGCGTCCCGCCTTCAGAGAACAGCTGGTCCCCGAAGCCGAGGATTTCCGTCTCCCGCGCCATGAGCGGGGCGACGTACATCTCCTCGACGAAGTGGATGATCTTCTCCAATTGCTCGTCCACGTGGCGGCGGTCGTTCCCTACCACGGCGAGAGCGACCGCGGCCTTCTGCCAGAGATCCTGGTCATCGACCTCGGCCACGGCCACGTTGAACCGTGCCTTGACCCGGTCCGTCACCCGGCGGAGCACCTGTCGCTTGGACTTCAGCGAGCCGCTGTCCGGAATCTGGAGGGTCAGGCGTGCGACACCAACAAACATAGAAGTCCCCCAGCCGCCAGCGGCCGCGCCTGTGGGAGGCCGGCCGCCGGGGCATCAGCTCCCTGGGAAGATGGGGTCTTCCCAGGGGTTCAGTGAGGGCACTGGACTGTCGACTACGTGAGGCTCTGACGAGTCTCTTCGATCTCGTACGCCTCGATGATGTCACCGGGCTTGAGGTCGTTGAAGTTCTCGATGCCGATACCGCACTCGAAGCCCTGCGCGACCTCCTTGACGTCATCCTTGAAGCGACGCAACGAGGCCATCTTCCCGGAGAACAGCTGCTTGTTCTCGCGCATGAGCCGAACGAAGGCGCCGCGCTTGATGACGCCGTCCAGCACCGCAGCGCCGGCGATGGTGCCCAGGCGGGGCACGTTGAAGGTGTTGCGCACCTCCGCACGGCCCAGCTTGCGCTCGGTGCGGATGGGCTCCAGCAGCCCCTCCATGTCCAAGCGGACCCCGTCGATGAGTTCGTAGATGATGGAGTAGCTGTGCAGCGTCACGTCCTGCGCCTTGGCCGCGGCCTCGGCACCGGACTCGGGGTTGACGTTGAAGCCCAGCACGACGCCCTTGGAGGCCGCCGCCCGCATCACGTCGCCCTCGGTGATGGCGCCCACGCCGGAGTGGATGATCTCCACCTTGACCTTGTGCGTGGACAGCTTCTGCACCGCCTGCTTCACGGCCTCGGCCGAGCCCTGCACGTCCGCCTTGATGACGACGCGCAGCTCCTTGGGACCGCCGCCCGCCTTCGTCTTGGCGAACAGCTGCTCCAGGGACTCGCGGCTGACCTTGCTGAGCTCGGTCTGCCGCTCCTTCATGTTGCGGTGCTCGGCGATCTGCTTGGCCGCCTTCTCGTCCGCCACCACGTTGATGGCGTCACCCGCGCTCGGCACGCCGGACAGGCCGACGACCTCGGCGCAGTAGCCGGGCTTCACTTCCTTCACCTGCTCGCCGCGGCTGTTCGTCATCGCGCGGACCCGGCCGTAGTGCGGGCCGGTGACGATGGCGTCGCCCAGCTTCAGCGTGCCTTCCTGCACCAGCACCGTGGCCACCGGGCCACGGCCGCGGTCCAGCTTTGCCTCGATGATGGCGCCCACGCTCGGACGGCTCGGGTTGGACGTGAGCTCGAGCACCTCGGCCTGCAGGGCCAGGTTCTCCAGCAGCAGCTCCAGGTTCTCCTTCGTCTTCGCGGAGACCGGCACCATGATGGTGTCGCCGCCCCACTCCTCGGGGACGAGCTCGTGGGTGGCCAGGTCCTTCTTCACGCGGTCCAGGTTGGCGCCCGGCACGTCCATCTTGTTGATGGCGACGACGATGGGCACCTCGGCCGCCTTGGCGTGCTTGATGGCCTCCACTGTCTGGGGCATCACGCCGTCGTCCGCGGCGACCACGAGCACCACGATGTCCGTCACGTCGGCGCCACGGGCGCGCATGGACGTGAAGGCCTCGTGACCCGGGGTGTCGAGGAAGGTGACGTCACCGCGCGCCGTGGTGATGCTGTACGCGCCGATGTGCTGGGTGATGCCGCCCGCCTCGCCCGACGCCACGTTGGCCTTGCGGATGGCGTCCAGGAGGCTCGTCTTGCCGTGGTCGACGTGGCCCATGATGGTGACCACCGGCGGACGGGGACGCTCGTCCTCGGGACGGGCCTCCACCTCGGGCAGGAAGTCCTCCACCTCGAAGCCGACGCGGTCGATCTTCCAGCCGTAGTCGGTGGCGATCATCTCCGCGGTGTCCGCGTCCACCAGCTGGTTGGCCGTGGCCATCTTCCCCAGGCCCATCAGCTTCTTGATGATGTCCGCGCTGCGCACACCCATGCGCTGGCCCAGGTCGGACACGGAGATGCCCTCCTGCAGCTTGATGACCTTCTTCTCCTCGGCCATCTGGGTGATCTGCGTCTTGGCGCCCTTCTTCGTGGGCTTCTTCTTCTTGCCACGGATGGGGATGGTGACGCGGCCCCAGACCATGTCCGTCAGTTCCTGCTTGGACACGCTGGTCGTCTCGCCACTGGTGCGCTTGCGCTGGCCACGCTCCTTGTTCTTGGAGACGTCCACCAGCTCGCGGCCACGACCGAGGTGGTCGGGGACGACCTTGTACTCACGCCGCTCGGGGATGCCGTTGCGGCCCGGCGCCATGGGGTACTGCTTGGCCTGGCCGGCCGTGGGCGTCACGCGGCGCACCTGGATGAGCGGGCGCGAGATGACGACGGCCTGCGTCGCCGTGGGACGCGCCGGGCCACCCGTGGGGGTTACCTGGGCGTGGGGAACACCGCCCACCATGATGGTGGGCCCCTGCGGTGCGGCGCTGGCAGAGGCCTGGGCACCCACTCCCGGAGCGCCGGTGGGGCGCACGGGAGCCTGACCCGGACGCGAGCCCGGCCCCTGATAGGTCTGCCCCTGGTAGCTGGGACGACCGCCCGGGCCACCCGGACGACCGCCAGGACCGCCAGGACCACCCGGACGACCACCCGGACCGCCCGGTCCACCCGGACGACCACCCGGACCGCCCGGTCCACCCGGACGACCACCAGGACCACCCGGACGCCCACCAGGACCACCCGGTCCACCGGGGCCCCGCTGGACGTAGCCCGGACCCCGGGACACGACAGTCGCGGACGTAGAAGTGCTCGAAGGCGTCCGGACAGTCGGCGGGACTGGTGAGCGTTGAGGGGGTTGGGGCAAGGTGGTTCGCTCCTGGGCAGGGGAAGAAGGCGGCTGCGCGGCAGCGGGAGGCTGCACGGCGGCACGAGGTGCCTCGACCGGTGCCCTGGGGGCCTCGGCGACGGGCGTGGACGGGGCCGTGACGGGAGCCGCGGCCTGGGGGGCCTCGGCGACCGGCGCGGTCTGCTGCGGTGTGGCGGTGACGGCGGGGGCCTCCGGAACCTCCGGGGCGGCCTCCACATGCTTCGGCTCCGTGGCCCGGGGCGCCTCGACTGGGGCCTGGGGAGCCTCGACGACGGGAGCGGACGGCGGCTCCTCGGCGGCGTAGGTCGCGGCGCCCTGAGACTCCGGGGACGCCTCGTAGGACTGAGAGTAGTCGCCCTGCTGGGCGTCGCTTCCCAGGTCGGCGGACGTACCGCCGGCGGGCGCGCCCACCTTGCGGCGGACGACGAACCCCTTCGCCGTCACGGGCGGCGCGGCCTGCTTCGGCTTGCGCTTGTCCAGGATCTTCTGGACGGCGGCGGTCGCCTGGTCGTCATCGAGAGAGGACGAGTGGCTCTTGACGTCGTAACCGAGCGCAGAAAGCTCGTTTACGACCTCCTTGTTGTCGAGCTCAATGCCGTGGCCCTTGAGCTCCTTGGCGATTTCATGGACGCGCTTCTTCGACATATTGCCCTTGTTGGCCTTCTGCTCCGCCGGCTACCGGGGCGCAGCACCCTAGTCCAAACCCGAAAATGTGTGCGAGTGGTCCTTAACACCCACTCCCCCCCTGCACCCCTTAGCTCCCCGTCCCCGGCTTCCATGCCTGCCCGAGCTGCGACGGGTCAACCTGCCCCGCCTTGCCGCGAAAGGCTCTACCAAACGCCTTCCGCTTCAGCGCCGCCGTCAGACAACCGGCACCGCACAGGTAGGCGCCCCGTCCTGGCAGCCGCCTGGCCCTGTCCACCTCGATGGCGCCCCCGGGCCCTACCACGAATCGGGTGAGCTCCGCTTGCGGCCGCTTGGACCCGCATCCGACGCACATCCGGACCGGACCTGACTCCGCGCTCTGCTCTCCCGCCACCTGCCGGCCGGTCGGGCGCCCCACGTCCCATTCCCTCCCTTAGCTTACGGCGACTTGGTGGCTTCCGCGCCACCTTCCAGGGTCGTCGCCATCACACCACGCTCGGCGTTCAGCTCCGCGCGCAGCTTTGCCTCCTCCACGAGGTAGTTCTCCGCCGCGCTCTTCAGCTGGCGGGCCTTCTTGATGCCCACACCCGGCACGTCGCCCAGCTTCGCCAGGTCCTTCTCGTTGGCGATCTCCTCCACCGTCTTGTAGCCGGCGAGGATGAGCTGCTCGATGGTCTTCTCTCCGACACCGCGCACGCGGGCCATGCGCTCGGACTGGTTGAGCTCGTCCGGGTGGCGCCGTGCCTCCGCCAGCCGGGCCTGCTCCCTCTCATAATCCATGCGCGACAGCTCCGCCTGATCCTCGACCATGCGCTTGCGCGCGGCCTCCTGCATGGCGGGGATGCGGGCGGGGTCGATGCCGGGCATCTGCGCCAGCATCTCCGGATTCGCATCGGCGATGTCCCGGGCCTGCCGGAAGCCGTGGGCGTAGAGCGTCTCCACCAGCATCTCGTTGATGCCCGGCAGCGAGCCCAGCGAGCGGCTGGCGAACTCGCGCAGCTCGCGCACCCGGCTCTCGCTGTTGATGTCCAGCTTCCAGCCGGTGAGCTGGGCGGCCAGGCGGACGTTCTGCCCGCGGCGGCCGATGGCGAGGCTGAGCTGGTCGTCCGGGACGATGAGCTCCATGGCGTGGTTGGCCTCGTCGATGATGACGCGGCTGACCTCGGCCGGCGCCAGCGCCGAGCACACGAAGCGGGCCGGATCCTCGTCGAAGGGGACGATGTCGATCTTCTCCCCGCGCAGCTCCTGCACCACCGCCTGCACGCGGCTGCCCTTCATGCCCACGCACGCGCCCACCGGGTCCACGTCCGAGTCCCGGCTGGACACGGCAATCTTCGCGCGGCCACCCGGCTCGCGCGCCGCCGCCTCGATGACGACGATGCCCTCGGCGATTTCCGGCACCTCCATCTCGAACAGCTTGGTCAGCAGGTTGACGGAGGCGCGGCTGAGGACGATCTGCGGGCCCTTGGACTCGCGCAGCACGTCCAGCACGTAGGCCTGGACGCGGTCGCCCGGGCGGTAGGTCTCACGCGGCACCTGCTCGCGCACCGGCAGCACGGCCTCGGCGCGGCCCAGGTCCACGATGATGTTGCCGCGCTCGAACCGGCGGGCAATGCCGGTGACGATTTCGTTCTTGCGGTCCCGGTACTCGTTGAAGACGTTCTCGCGCTCGGCGTCCCGCGTGCGCTGCAGGATGACCTGCTTGGCCGTCTGCGCGGCGATGCGGCCGAAGCCGCGGCGGAAGGTCTTCAGGCGGAGGATGTCGCCGTACTGGTCGTCCTGCGCCTTGGCCTCGGCGGCGTCCTCGTCCCGGTAGAAGATCTGGAAGACCAGCTCGTCCCCGGACTCCACTTCCATGCCCTTGCGGTGGGCCTCGGCGGTGGTGATCTGGTTGACGGCCTGTACGGGGTCGACAATCTCATCCATGACGGTAATGGCCTGGAACAGCTCCACCACGCCCTTGTCGGCGTCGTACTTGGCCTCGAGCTCGCGGTCCTGGCCAAAGTGCTTCTTGGCCGCGGTCTTCATCGCGTCTTCGAGGGTGGCAATGAGCACAGCCCGGTCGATGCCCTTGTCCTTGGCGACCTGGTCGAGGACGAGGTTGAGGTTGACGGTCGGGTTGGCTTGCTGCGTGGCCATGGTCTTCTCCTAAAAGGGTCCACGGGCGTCCCTGCTCGGAGGGGCGCCCTGTATGTCGACGTCTAGAACTCGAACTCCAGGTTCGCCTTGGCGATGTCCTTGAAGAGGATGTGGAAGGTTCCGGCACCGTCCACCTCCACCGAGATGCTGTCGCCCGCCACCTCGGTCAGCGTGCCGGTGAAGTTCTTGCGCGGGGGGTCTCCCAACGGCCCGAACGTCTTCACCTTCACCTTCTGTCCCTTCACCCGCTCGAAGTGCGCCGGCTTCTTCAGCGGCCGGTTCACCCCGGGGCTGGAGACCTCCAGGCTGTACTCGTGGGGGACCAGGTCCTCCACGTCGAGCGCGGGGTCCACCGCGCGCGACACCTGGGTGCAGTCTTCCAGCCCGACCCGCCCGCCCGGCTTGTCGATGAACAACCTGAGGATCCAGCCCTCGCGCTCCCGGAGGAATTCCAGGTCCACGAGCTCCAGTCCTTCACCGGCGACAATGGGGTCCAGCAGGGACATGGCCCGCTCTTCCACTGTCTGCTTGAGGTTCTTCTCCGACATATCCGGGAAACAGGTCTCCAAAAACGCGAAAAGCGGGCACGCGGCCCACTTTTCGAGGTCCATCATCGAAAAATGTGGGGCGTCCGTAGCACACGCCCCGTCGGGGTGTAAAGGAAGGACGCACCCTCCTGCTCCGGGTGAAACCTGCCCGACAGGGCAAGGAATTCCCAGGGGTTCCACGACCCGGACCGGCGTTATAACGGGCCCATGCACCTCATCGCCGCCGCGCAGATGGTGTCCACCGCGGACAAGGGCCACAACCTGGACGTCGCCACCCGCCTCGTGCGGCAGGCGGCCGGCCTGGGGGCCCGTCTGGTGGGCCTCCCGGAGAACTTCTCGTGGATGGGCCCGGAGCCCGAGCGCTCCGCCGCCGCCGAGGGACTGGACGGGCCCACCCTGGCCCACATGGCCCAGCTCGCCCGGGAGCTCAAGGTGACGCTGCTGGCCGGCAGCGTGCTGGAGACGGGAGCGCCGGGGGGCCGGCTCTACAACACCAGCGTCCTCTTCGGCCCGGGCGGAGAGCGGCTGGCCGTCTACCGGAAGATGCACCTCTTCGACGTGGAGGTGGGAGATGGTGCCACCTACCAGGAGTCCGCCGCGGTGGCGCCGGGGACGGAGGTGGTGGCCGCGGAGACGGAGGTGGGACGGCTGGGCCTGTCCGTCTGCTACGACTTGCGCTTCCCGGAGCTGTACCGACGTCTCTCCAGGGAGGGCGCCACCCTGCTCGCGGTGCCGGCCGCCTTCACTCTGATGACGGGCAAGGACCACTGGGAGGTGCTCCTGCGGGCACGGGCCATTGAAAACCAGGCCTACGTGCTGGCGCCCGCACAAGGTGGGAGGCACTCCGCCAACCGCCTCACCTATGGGCACGCCATGGTGGTGGACCCCTGGGGGCTGGTGACGGCGCGGGCGTCCGAGGGCGAGGGGCTGGCGCTGGCGCAGGTGGACCCGGAGCTCCAGGCGCGCATCCGGCGCAACCTGCCCTGCCTGCAGCACCGGCGGTTGGACTAGCGTGTGGGTGGCCGGGCCCGTTACGCACGAGTCAATCCCCAGTACACTGCGGTTCCCGGAACCCCCTACGTGAACGGACGACGCTGGCCACCCATGCTGCTCGCGCTCGCGCTCTCGGCCTTGCCGCTCGGCTGCACCGCCGATGAGCATCCGCCCGCGCCCGCGCCCTCCTCGCGCCCCGCGCCAGTACCGCGCGCGCACCTGAGAAGCCTGAAGGGGGACGTGAAAATCAAGCGCGCCACCGCCGACGACTGGAGCACCGCGAGCGAGGGGCTCCCCCTCTTCGAGAACGACAAGGTGCGCACCGAGGTGGGCGCGGGCGCCGACCTCGTCTTCGCCGCCGATGGCGGCACGGTGCACCTGGGCGGCGACTCCCTCATCGGCATCGCCGAGACGCGGCTCCGGCCGGGCCAGCCGCGCACGGACCTGACGGTGCTGCGCGGCCGCATCGACGCGGAGCTGGAGAAGCCCGCCACCCAGTCCCTCTCCGTCACCACCCCGGCGGCCACCATCCAGGCCGGAAGGGAGATTGTCTTCCAATGAAGACGTCGCTGCTCATCCTGCTGGCGGGGCTGGGGGTCACCGCGCAGGACACGGCGGTGGTGGGCCCCCGCGAGACACTGCGACAGGTGGCGGAGCGCACCGTGGGCGACCCGGGCGCCGCGGGGGAAATCCAGGCCCTCAACGGGCTGACGTCGGACACGGTGGCCGAGGGCACGCGGCTGAAGGTGCCCGGACAGGAACGTGTGCTGGCACAGAAGGCCCTGGAGACGGCGCGCACCCTCGTCGGGGACGCGGGCGTGTCACCAGAGGCCGCGGCGCGGCTCAAGGATGCGGAGGCGCACTTCCGCGCCGCCCGCTACGCCCAGGCCTCCGAGGCGGCCAACGCGGCCGGCAAGCACGTGTCCGCCGCCCCCGCGCCGAGCACTTCCGCATTCAGCGTGGAGGTGGGCCCGGACGGAGGCACCACCACCGTCACCGTGACGAAGGGCCCACCGGTGCGGGTGGAAGCCGAGGGCGTCACCCGGCCCGTTGCCGCGGGCGCGGCCGTGCGCGTGGACAAGGGCAGCCCGCCTCCCGAGCCACCCGCCCCCCTGGTGGCGCCGAGGCCCGCGTTGCCGGAGGATGGGGAGCGCTTGAAGCGACGCCCGGACGCGGCGGGACGGCTGGGCCCGGTGAAGCTGAGCTGGGCGGCAGTGCCCGGAGCGGAGCGTTACGAGGTGGAAGTGTCGCGCGACATTGATGGCCCCTCCGTCTTCGCCCAGTCTGTCTCCGCCCTGGAGCTGAAGCTGCCGGTGCTGCCGGCCGGACACTACCGGTGGACGGTGCGCGCTGTGGGCCCGGCGGGCCGCTCCGAGCCCGGGCCCACCCGTCGCTTCGAGCTGGTGTCGGAGCGACTCAAGCTCGAAGTGCAGAAGGGACAGTGGCAGTAGCCACCGGAGGAGCAGCACCGTGCGCCTTTTCAAAGCCATCCTCCTGTTGATGCTGGTGGTGGGCCTCGTCCCCACGCTGATGGTGGGCTGGCTCTCCGTGTCCCAGACGCGCGAGCTGCTGGTGCGCGACGCGCAGGAGCTCGCGCAGGAGCGGGTGAAGCAGCTCCAGCTCAAGACGGAGGCCTTCCTCGGCGAGCCCACCGACACGGTGGTGGGGCTGGCCCGCGTGCCCGGCTTCTTCACGCTGCCGCTGGTGGCGCAGCAGACGCACCTGGCCTCCGCCCTCACGCAGCGGCGCGAGGTGCTGGCCCTCACCGTGTTCGGCCCGGACCGCAAGCGGCTGCCGGGGCTGCAGGCCTTCTCCCGGCACGACGTGTCCCCTTCCGCGCTGGCCGGGCACGAGGAGCGCGCCCGGCAGCTGCTGGAGGGCCTGGAGGGCCTGCGCTACTCGGACGCGGTGACGGGGCCTGACGGGGGCGAGCCGGTGGTGACGCTGGCCTTCCCCGTGGGTGAGCCCGTGAAGGGCTACGTCGCGGCGGACCTGTCTCTGGAAGGGCTGCGGCGGATGCTGGAGCAGGAGCGCGTGGGCAGCACCGGCTTCGTGTACCTCGCGGACCGGCACGGGCACCTCGTCGCGGGAGGCGGAGGCCTGGCCGGCCTGGGCGAGGACGTGTCGCGGCGCAGCCCGGTGGCGCACCTGCTGCGGCAGCTGGAGCGCAACCCGGAGACGGAGACCTTCCACGTGGGCAACTTCGGCGAGGGCCGCAGCGCGGTGGTGGCCGCGTACACGGTGCTGCCGGAGGCCGGCTGGGCCATCGTCTCCGAGCAGCCGGTGGAGCATGCCTACCGGCAGGTGGAGACCATGGAGCGCCGCGTCCTGCTGGGGCTGGGCGGCGCCATCCTCGTCGCGCTGGTGCTGGCGGCGCTCTTCTCGCGCAACCTCACGCGGCCCCTCAAGGGCTTCACCACCGGCGCGCTGGAGCTGGCGCGCGGCAAGTTCGGCGTGGAGGTGGACGTCCCGCAGAAGAACGAGCTGGGCGAGCTGGCCCAGACGTTCAACTACATGAGCAAGCAGCTGCTCGCGTACGACATGGAGAACCGCGGCCTCTACGAGAGCCTGGAGAAGGGCTACCTGGAGACCATCGTCGCGCTGGCCAACTCCATCGACTCGAAGGACGCGTACACGCGCGGCCACAGCCAGCGCGTGGGGGACGTGGCGGTGGAGATTGGCCGCGAGCTGAGCCTCACCGAGCGCGAGCTGCGGCAGCTCCAGTACGGCGGCATCCTCCATGACATCGGGAAGATTGGAATCGTCGAGTCCATCCTCTGCAAGCAGTCGCGGCTGACGGACCAGGAGATGGCCATCATGCGCGAGCACCCGGCCATCGGCGACGCCATCATCGGCCCGGTGAGCTTCCTGGGCGCGGTGCGCGCGTGCGTGCGCCACCACCACGAGCGCTGGGACGGCACCGGCTACCCGGACCGGCTCAAGGGCGAGGACATTCCCCTGCTGGCCCGCATCGTCGCGTGCGCGGACACCTTCGACGCCTGCACCTCCACGCGCCCGTACCAGAAGGCCATGCCGCTGGAGAAGGCGATGGAGATTCTCGACAACCTCAGCGGCGCCCAGTTGGACCCGAAGGTGGTGCTGGCGCTGCGGCAGGTGCTGGCGAAGCAGGGCGTGCGGCTGGAGGGCCACCGGCTGCCGGTGAAGCTCGCCTCCTGACGCGGGCGGGCGCGAGCCCCGCGCCACCGGGCCGGAAGGATGGTAGGGAGGGGCCCGTGCTGTTGAGACTTCGGAAGGTGGAACGTTGAGTTTCTGGGACCGCATCAAGCCCGCCCCCAAGCCCGTCAGCGGCACGGACGTCCGCGTGGCCCCCGACGGCTCGCGGCTGGAGCTGGGCTGGGACGACGGCGCACGGACGGCCGTTTCCGCGCGCGAGCTGCGCCAGCAGTGCCCCTGCGCCGGCTGCGTGGATGAGTGGACGAACAAGCGCACCCTGGACCCGGCGAAGGTGCCCGAGGACCTGCGCATCAAGGAAGTCCAACCCGTGGGCAACTACGCGCTGGCCTTCGTCTTCAGCGACGGCCACACCACTGGCATCTACCCCTGGAAGCTGCTGCGCGAGGTCTCCCAGCCCCTCACCTGAGCTGGGGCGCTCGCGCCTGGAGGACGTCGGTGCACGAACGCTATCGGCTCGTACGGCCCCTGGCCACCGGCGGCATGGCGGAGCTGTTCCTCGGCGTGGCGCGCACCGAGGGCTTCGAGCGCACGGTGGCCATCAAGCGGGTGCTGCCGCAGCTGGCGCAGGAGCCGGACATCGCGCGCATGTTCCTGGCCGAGGCGCGGCTGTCCATGCAGCTGCAGCACCAGAACATCGCCACCGTGTACGACGTGGGCCACGGCCCCGGCGGGCTCTTCCTGGTGATGGAGCTGGTGGACGGGTGGGACCTGGGCGTGCTGCTGCGCACCGCCGCGCGGCAGGGCCAGCGCTTCCCGCCGCACCTGGCGGCCTTCGTCGTCGTGCAGACGCTGGCCGGCCTCTCGCACGCGTACCGGAAGATGCACGACGGGCGCCCTGTCATGGTGGCCCATCGCGACGTGTCGCCCTCCAACGTCCTCGTGTCGCGCGAGGGCGAGGTGAAGGTGACGGACTTCGGCATCGCCCGGCTGGAGGGCGCCTCCTTCACGGAGCCCGGCGTCTTCAGGGGCAAGGAAGCCTACAGCGCGCCAGAGGTGCTCCAGGGCGCTCCCGCCAACGCGCTGAGCGACCAGTTCTCCCTGGGCATCGTCTTCCACGAGCTGCTCACGGGCCGCCATCCCTTCCATGACGTGAAGGAGCCCATGGCGGTGGCGTACGCCATCCTGTCCCGCGAGGTGCCCCCGCTGCCTCCGGACGTGCCCGCGCCGCTGGCCGAGGCCGTCCTCCGGATGATGGCCCGGGCTCCCGAGCGGCGCTTCCCGACGCCGGAGCTGCTGGGCGAGTCGCTCGCGCGGTGGCTGGCCCGGGCCGGCGAGCCCGCCACGTCGCACGCGCTCTCCGACTTCATGCGGCAGCTGCGGCTGGCCCCCACCCTCCGCGAGCTGGGTGAGGCGGGCGACGAGCCGCAGGCCGGGCTGGCTCAGGCCACGCGACCGTCGAGCCCGGGCACCTTCTCGCTGGAGGAGGACGCGCCGCCCGAGACCCAACCGGGTGGACTCGCGCTCAGCGCCAGCGGACGGCTCGTGCACCGCTGCGCCCGCTGTGGCACGCCCCTGCATGGCGCGCATGCGCCGTGTGACGCCTGCGCCGAGGAGCTGTCTCCGCCCTCGCCCACCTTCACGCCGGTGCCCCCCGCGTCCGCGCTGGGGGGACGCTCCGGGCCCCTGGATTCCGGAGCAGGTGCCCCGGGCCCGGCGGCGTCCGCATCAGCGGGCCGCTCCGCGCCCGGAGCCCCGGCCCATGCGCCGTCTGCGGGCCGCCCCGCCCCCTCCACACCGGGAAACCGCGCGCGGCAGGGAGCTCCGGAGCTGGCGCCCTCCCCCACCCAGTCGCTCGCGGACGCGAGCGTCCCCGAGCAGGGACACCGGCCGATGCGGAGCGTGCTCGAGCTGCCCGCCGAGTCCCTGGAGCTGGCCGAGCGCACGGCACGCCCGGAGAGCGACTGGCAGGAAGACCCGGGAGCCTCCAGGAGACGCTGGAAGCGTGCAGGGGTGGCGCTGGGCATGGTGGCCGTGCTGGCCGCGGCTGGAGCGTGGCTCTACTCGCAGCGCGCCGCGCTGCCGGGACACCTCACGAAGCTGGGCGTGCCCGTGCCTTCACCGGCGCTCAGCATCATCACCAATCCGCCCGGGGCCACGGTGCTGGTGGAGGGCAAGCAGGTGGGAACCACGCCGCTGGCGATGGACAACGCCTACCCCAGCGACAAGCCCCTCACCGTGCAGGTGCGGCTGCGGGGCTACCGCACCTGGAAGGGCACCTTCCGCGGCGGCGAGCCCGTCGAGTTCAAGGTGGTGCTGGACCGCTGAGCGCGGGGCCAGCACCGGGCCCTACTTCACCAGGCGCAGGTGGCCCCGGCGCGGTGGCGGCGGGTCGTCCTGGGGCCCCTCGGGAGGGACTTCGGGCGGCTTCGGTTCCTCGGCCCGCTCACGCTCGGAGGGCACCTCGCGCAGGAAGGTACGCGGGCGCTCGGCGGCCACGGGCACCGGCATGGGCTGCTGCGGACGCGCCGTCGCGGGCTGCTGAAGCAGCTCGGGCGGCATGTCGTCCGGGTACATCCAGAACTCCTTCGTCACGTGGCTGGCGATGGCGAACAGCGCCGACCAGGGCACCGCCACCGTGAAGCGCGAGCCCGAGAAGCTGAGCGTGCAGCGCACGCCCCACTCGCCCACCGTGAGGTCCGGCGGGTCGAAGCGGTAGGAGAGGTTGAGGCGCAGGTGTGCCTCCCCCCTGATTGAGGCGGGGACGAGCACGCCAGGGCGGCGCGCGTCCAGGTGGATCATCACCATCCCCTGGTCGAGCGCGGCCAGCAGCCGCTCCTTCTTGTCGAGACCCTTCTTGTCGTCCATCGGTGTACGGCGAGAGAAATTCGGGCGCCCCTCTCAACGTCGGCGCAACGCCCGGTCCATCTCCCGCTTCGTCTCCCGCTCCTTGATGTCCTGGCGCCGGTCTTCGTGATTCTTTCCGCGGCAGAGCCCCAGCTCTACCTTGGCCCGCCCATTCTTGAAATACAGCACAAGCGGGATGATGGAATAACCCCGCTCCCGCACCTTCGCCGCCCAGCGGTCAATCTCGGCCCGGTGCAGCAGCAGCTTTCGGCCCCGGGTGGGCAGGTGGTCGAAGACGCTGGCCGCCTTGTAGGAGCCGATGTTGGCGTTGAGCAGGAACAGCTCGCTTCCCTTGGGGAGCGCGTAGGCGTCCGACAGGTTGGCGATACCCTCCCTCAACGACTTCACCTCGCTGCCGGTCAGCGCCAGCCCGGCCTCCAGCTTCTCGTCCACCGTGTAGTCGAAGCGCGCACGCCGGTTCTCGGTGATGACCTTCACCCTGGCCTCGCCGCCAGGTGCCTTCGACTTGCCACTGGATGTCATACGCGTCCCGCGTCTCCTAACCGGCCAGCGGCATGTTGTCGATGAGGCGCGTGGTGCCACTGAAGGCCGCGACGAGCAGGCGGGCAGCCTGCCCGGGCGCCACCGTGGCCAGGGGCCGCAGCTGCTCGGCGTCCACCAGTTCCACGTAATCCTCGCGCAGGCCAGCCGCCTCCAGTTCGCGCCGGGCGGCGCCCACCAGCGCGCCCGCCTCCCGGGTACCCTCGCGCAGGAGCGCCTGGGCGGCCTTCAGCCCCCGGGAGAGGGACAGGGCCCTCCGCCGCTCGTCCGGGGACAGGTAGGCATTGCGGCTGCTCAGGGCCAGCCCGTCCGCCTCGCGCACCGTCGGCATGCCGACGATGTCCGCGCCCAGGTGCAGGTCCCGGTTCAGCGCCCGGATGACCTGGAGCTGCTGGTAGTCCTTCTCCCCGAAGAGGGCCACTTCCGGCCGGAAGAGGCACAGCAACTGGGTGACAATCGTGGCCACGCCACGGAAGTGGCCCGGGCGCCGCTCGCCGCACAGGCCCTGGCTGACCTCCGTGACGTCCACGTAGGTCTGATACCCCGGCGGGTACATCGCCTTGGGGTCCTCGGGGGCGAAGACGACGTCCACGCCCGCGCTGGCGCACTTCGCGACGTCCCCCGAGAGGTCTCTGGGGTAGCGGGACAGGTCCTCCTTCGGCCCGAACTGGGTGGGGTTGACGAAGATGGACGCGGCCACCACGTCGGCACGGGAGCGCCCCTCGCGCATCAGCGAGAGGTGCCCCTCGTGCAAGAACCCCATGGTGGGCACCAGCGCGAGCCGGCGCCCTTCACGGCGCAGCCCCGCCACCCACGTCTTCACTTCCTCCACGGTGCGCAGGACTGCGGTGGCCATGGCTAGACTGGCACTCCGTAGACGGGGCCAATCTTCTCACCGCCCTCGGCGGTGGTGGTGGCGGTGGCGCCGGGCGACTCCACCCGAGGAGTCGGGCTGCCGGCCACCAGGCGGATGTTCTTGCTGGACTTGAAGGAGTGGTCCTCGTCCGGGAACGCGCCCTGGCGGACCTCGGAGAAGAAGGCGCCGGCGGCCTCGGTAATCGAGCCGTGCAGGTTGGCGTAGCGCTTGACGAACTTCGGCTTGAAGTCCGGGTTCATCCCCAGCAGGTCGTAGCAGACCAGCACCTGGCCATCGCAGTCGATGCCGGCGCCGATGCCGATGGTGGGGATGGACAGGCTCTGCGTCACCGTGCGCGCCAATTCCAGGGGCACGCCCTCCAACACCAGCGCGTAGGCCCCGGCCTGCTCCAGCGCCAGCGCGTCATCGAGAATCTTGCGGGCCTGCTCCTCGTCGCGGCCCTGGACGACATAGCCGCCCATCTTGTGGACGGACTGGGGCGTCAGCCCCAGGTGGCCCATGACGGGGATGCTGGCGCGGGTAATCGCGCGCACCGTCTCGGCGAACTCGGCGCCACCCTCCAGCTTGACGCTGCCCACGCCTCCCTCGGACACCAGGCGGCCGGCGTTGCGCACCGCCTCCTGGGGGGACACCTGGTAGCTCATGAAGGGAAGGTCGCCCACCACGTGGGCCCGGCGCGCACCGCGCGTCACGGCGGCGGAGTGGTAGACCATCTGGTCCATCGTCACCGGGAGCGTCGAGTCATGCCCCTGGACGACCATGCCCAGCGAATCACCTACCAACAGCACGTCCGCGCCCGCCTGGTCGAGGATGTGGGCAAACGTGGCGTCGTAGGCGGTAACCATGCAGATCTTCTGGCCGATCTGCTTGAAGCGCTTCAGCGTATGGATGGTGACCTTGTCCTTCACGGTTCACCTCCTTGGGTCGACGGGTTGAACGGCCGTTTCGGACCCTTTCGCCCCTCGCCGTCCCTTGCGGAATCGCCGGAAGCCCTGGGTCCTACCGCACTCTAACGCCCTCCGGGCGGCCGTGGGGGCCTGGAGGGCGAGCGTCCCGCCGGGAGCCTGGATTTCAGGCCCGTCGGGAAGCCTTCGGAAGGTAGTGCTGGGTGCCCGGCTTCGCCTTCCGGATGGTGGCCAGCAGGTCCTCCCGGTCCGCCTCGTTGTTGACGAAGTCGATGTCCGAGGTGTCGACCACCAGCAGCGGCGTCTCCGTGTAGTGGAAGAAGAAGCTGTTGTAGGAGTGGACGAGCCCCTCCAGGTACCCGGAGTCGAACTTGCGCTCGAACTCGCGGCCCCGCTTCTTGATGCGTTGCAGCAGCACGTCCAGGCGGGCCTGGAGGTAGACGACGAGGTCCGGCTTGGCCACGCGGGGCCCGAGCGCCTCGAAGACGCGCTCGTAGAGGGCGAGCTCGTGGGCGTCCAGGTTGAGGTGCGCGAAGATGCGGTCCTTGGCGAACAGGTAGTCGCTGACCGTCATGGAGCTGAAGAGGTCCTGCTGGAACAGGTCCTGCTGCTGCCGGAAGCGCGACAGGAGGAAGAAGATCTGCGTCTGGAACGCGAACTTCTGCCGGTCCGTGTAGAAGCTGGAGAGGAAGGGGTTTTCCTCCACCACTTCCAGGATGCGCCGGCCCGCCAGGCGCTCCGCCAGGATGTTGGAGAGACTCGTCTTGCCCACGCCAATGGGCCCCTCGACCACGATGTACCGGTAGTCCATCCGCCGAGGCCTCCCGACCGCGGAATGCGCCACTCACGGCCGCGCGCCCAGCTCGCGCGAGGGCACGGCCACGCATCCGGGCGGATAACACAACACGGACGCCTGAAGCCGGCAATTTTCCACGGCCGCACGCCGCGTCCGGGAGGCCTTCGCTCCCTTGACGCTCTGGAAGGCATCCCCTACGGTCCGCGCGACTTCATGGCGTGTGCGCGGGACGGTCTCCGGACATGAGTGGCGGCAGGCAGCGGGCGAAGACGGTGGTGTTGCTGGAGGAGGCCCGTCAGAGCACCGCCCCCAAGGCCACACCCGCACCCCCGGTGGAGCCGGATCCGCTCTACGGCGTGGTGCTGCTGAAGACGGCCCTGGAGCTGAAGCGACGCCAGGACGGCACGGTGGAGGAAATCCTCCGGAGCGTGCTGGCGCGCATGCGCATCCCCGAGGCCGAGTTCTTCGCGTACCTGGAGCAGCAGGGCGGCCTGCTCCAGGCGCTCGGCCTTCGCCAGCGCTAGGCCCCTTCCCTACTCCTCCAGCTTCAGAGCGGGGACGGGCGCCACCACCGGGCCGAGCGCGCGCTCAATCGCGGCGAACTCCTCGGGCGCGAGCGTCTCCGCGCGGCGCTGGGGGTCCACACCCGCGGCCTGCATCGCGGCGACGAGCACCTCCGGCGAGCCCAGCGTGGGGTCCGACTTGATGGAGTTGAGCAGCGTCTTGCGCCGGTGGGCGAAGGACGCCTTCACCACGCGGGTGAAGCGGGCCTCGTCGATGATGGGCGCGCGCGGGGCCTTGCGACGCGTGAGGCGCAGCACGGCGGAGTCCACCTTCGGCGGCGGGTGGAAGCGCCAGGACTCCAGCGTGAGGATGTTCTCCGCGTCGAAGTGCAGGCCGAGCAGCACGGTGAGCAGGCCGTAGTCCCGGTTGCCGGGCTCCGCGGCGAGCCGCTCCACCACTTCCTTCTGGAGCGTGAAGACGGCGCGCGAGACGCGGGAGCGCTGCTCCAGCACGCGGAAGAGAATCTGGCTGGACAGGTGGTACGGGAGGTTGCCCACCACGGCCACGTCGGGCGCACCGGCCACCTCGGCGAAGTCCACCGTGGCGGCGTTGCCGGCCACCACGTGCACGCCGGGGATGGCCTCCTTCTCCAGCACCGTCAGCATGTCGCGGTCCCGCTCCACGGCGGTGACACGGGCGCCGGTGGCGGCGAGGAAGCGCGTGAGGTGGCCCAGGCCGGGGCCCAATTCCACCACCGGCTCGCCCTCGCGCAGGTTCACCGCGTCGGCGATGGCCTCCAGGGCCTCCTCGTCACCGAGGAAGTTCTGCCCCCAGCTGTGCTTGGGGCGCAGGCCATGACGTCTGAGGATTTCTCGCGGCGATTCCACCCGGTCTCCTTCTCTCTACATGCGCCAGGCGGGGTCCGCCGCCAGGCGGAAGTCTCCGCGCAGGCCGCGGCGGTACGCCTCATACCCCGCCACCGCGATCATCGCCCCATTGTCCGTGCACAACCGCACCGGCGGCAGGAACATGTTCAGCCCCCGGTCCTCCGCCCGCGCCTTGCACAGCGCGCGCAGCCGTGAGTTGGCCGCCACGCCTCCACACAGCACCAGGTTCTTGTGGCCCAGCCGGCGGGCGGCGGCCACCAGCTTCTTCGACAGCACGTCCGCCACCGCCTCCTGGAAGGACGCGCACAAGTCCGACAGCGCCTGCCCCTCGGGCACGCCGTGCTTCTGCACGTGGTGCAGCACCGCCGTCTTCAGGCCGGAGAAGGAGACGTCGAAGTTGTCGCCGGGCAGCGCGCGCGGGAAGCGGATGGCCTCCGGGTTTCCCTTCTGCGCGAGTTGGTCGATGGGCAGCCCGCCCGGGTACGGCAGCCCGAGGATGCGCGCCGTCTTGTCGTACGCCTCGCCGGCCGCGTCGTCGCGGGTGCTGCCCACCAGCTTGTAGCTGCCATAGGCCTGCACGTCGTAGAGGCTGGTGTGGCCGCCGGAGACGACGAGCCCGAGGAACGGCGGCTCGGGGGCATCCTCGATGAGCCGGATGGCCAGCAGATGGCCCTCCAGGTGGTTGGCGCCGACGAAGGGCTTGCCGGTGGCGAGGCTCAGCCCCTTGGCCACCTGCAACCCCACCAGCAGGGCGCCGATGAGGCCCGGCCCGGAGGTGACGGCGATGAGGTCCACGTCGTCGAGCGTCTTCTCCGCGCGGGTGAGGGCCTCGTGGATGACGGGCATCACCTGGACGATGTGGTTGCGGCTGGCCAATTCCGGCACCACTCCGCCCCAGCGCCGGTGGATGTCCACCTGGGTGGACACGACGTCGGACAGCACGCGGCGACCGTCGGCGACGACGGCGGCGGCGGTCTCATCACAGGAGGTTTCCAGTCCGAGGACGAGCAAGGCGGCTCACTTCTCCGAAGCAGTGGGAGTGGCCGCCAGCCCGCTCAGTTGCCCAGTCCCTTGAGCAGCGAGCGGACCTCGTTGGCGGAGGCTCCCGTCGGTTCCAGGAACAAGTACCTCTTGTAGGCCTCGGCCGCCTGGGAATTCCGCCCGGTGGACTGGTACGCCATGCCGAGCGACAGCCAGGCACGCGCATTCCGGTCCTCCTCCTTGACGACTTCCTGGAGGAGCTTGGCGGCCTCGCGGTGGGCGGACTGCGCGATGGAGCCGTTCACCAGCGAGATGCCCAGGCCGGCCTTCGCCTCCATGGAGGCCGGCTTGAGCGCCAGCGCCTTGCGGTAGCTGATGGCGGCGGACATGTGCCGGCCACCGACGATGGCCGCCTTCGCCGCCTTCACCAGGCTGGCGTACTCGACCTCCGGGTCCACCGGCGGCGTGTTGACGTCCGCAGTCACGGGGCCCGCGTCGGCGGCCTCGACCTTCGGTGCCTCCACGGTGGCCGTCCCCGCGTCCGGCGTGGCGGCGGGAGTCGGCGCGGTGGCGGTGGCCGTGCCCGCGTCGGCGGCCGTCGGCGTGGCCGTCTCGGGCGGCGTGGGCGGAACCTGCGGCGGGTCCTTCTCCGGCACCTGCACCGTGTTGTTCGGGGTCGGCTGCTCCACCGGGGGCTTCGGGGCCGGGTCCTGCTTCTTGCCGGAGCCTCCGCCCACGACGACGACCGCGGCGACCGCGCCGATGAGCAGCAGGCCCGCGGCCACGTACAGGCCGGTGCGCTTGGGGCGGACGGCCTCGGCCTGCGCCGCGTCGCTGGACACGGCCTTCGCCTCGGAGGACGTCGCGGCCTTCGTCTCCACGGCGGGCGACGGCGACTTCGGCTCGGCGGGCTTCTCCGTGACGGCGACCGGCGCCGACGGCGCGCCCGTGTAGCCGGGCAGCGGCGCGCTCGGCGTCGGCGGCTCCTCGGAGATGTCGGGCGCCAGCGGCGTGGCGGCGACGGGAACCCCGTGGCCAGGGTACGGCGGCAGCGCGAGCTGCTGCGGCGGAGGGGACTCCTCCACCTCGAGGATGGGCTCGGAGTCCGCGGACTCATGAGAGCCGGAGCCCCTGCCACTCACCAACGTCACCTCGGACGACGGCGGAGCAGGCGCCGGCGGGGGCACGGGCGGGAACGGGTTGGGGCCCACAGCGGCGCCACCGAAGATGGGGGCGCGCGGCGCCGCGGGCGGCTCGACGGAGGCGGCGGCCTGGGCGAAGGCAGGGGACGAGGAACCGGACGCCCTGGCGTTCCCGCTGCCACGCGGCCCGGAAGACCAGAGCGAGCCCGGGCCCCACGTGGACGCCGAGCCGATGCCCTCGGTGTCCACGCGGCTCCAGTCCAGCAGCAGGCTGCGGTGCGCGTGCTCCACGGCGCGGTGGGCTGGGGGCGGCTCCACGAGGAAGGCCGAGCCCTCCTCGGCGGGAGGCAGCGGCGGCGCCGCCACCGGCTCCTCGGCGGCACCGTTGCGTCGGGGCCTCGCGGGGAAGACGACGACGTTCGCCGGCTGGGCCGGCCCCGTCGCGGCAGCAGCCGCCGAGGCCTCGTCCTCCACGCCCGCGGGCGGCGCGAGCACGCTCGGCGGCATGGCGCGGGGCGCGGGTGGGACGTCCACGGGCGCGACGGGCGGCGGCTCGGGCGCCACGGCCACGGGGACCGGAGCCGGCTCGGGCGCCACGGCCACGGGGGCCGGCGGCGGCTCGGGCGCGGCGGGGGCGGGCTCCACGGGCGCGCTCGGCGGCGGGGCCGCGTTGAGCCACTGCTCGATGCCGGGCTTGCTGCTCTGCACCGGCTCCAGCGGGGCGTTGCCCAGCTCGCGGATGAGGCCCTCGAAGTACAGCTTGCTGATGATGCCCAGCGCGGCCAGGTCCTCGAAGTCCGAGTCCTCCACCACGCGGCTCAGGGTGCGCTTGCCGTCGAACAGGCGCAGCAGCCCGTTCACCTCGTCCGGAATCTCCGAGAGACGGTCGGCGAGTTGGTGGTAGTCAATCTCGAACACCGTCTCCAGCGGAGGCAGCTGCTCGAGCATGCGCCCCCACTCGTCCAGGCGGCGCATGCCCTCCATCAGCAGGCCCTGGGTGGAGATCTCGATGCGCTCCGGACGGTCCAGCGCGCTGAACTGCACCTCGAACTGACCCTCGAAGGTGTTCAGCATGCGGTAGAAGGCGTTCTCGCCCTTGAGCCGCCCCAGCTCCGCGTCAACGACCCGGCCGTCCTTGAAGTAGACGGTGCCGGTGCGCTCGCCCTGGATGTTGATGAGGCCCGTCTTGCGGCCAATCTCGAACGTCTGGACCAGGTCCACCACGCCCATGTCGGCGAGGCTGCCGGCGAAGCCGCCCTTCGTCGTCTCCCGCTTCTCGATCCTCTCCTTCTCCGCCTTCTGGAGGATCATCTTCACGCGGGTGACGATCTCTTTGATGTAGATCGGCTTCGTCAGGTAGTCGTCGCCACCCAGCTCAAGGCCGCGCACCTTGAACTCGACCGACTTCTGGTTCGTCAGGAAGACGTAGGGGATGAACTTGAAGCGCTCATCGGACTTGAGCGCCTTGCAGAGCTCGAAGCCGTCCATCTCCGGCATCTTCGTATCGGCCAGCACGAGGTCCGGGGGGCTGATCTGGACCTTCTCCAGCGCATCCTTGCCGTGGATGGCCGTCGTCACGGAGAAGCCAGCCTTCTTCAGGCTGACCTCCATCACGCGGAGGCTCTTTGCGTCACCATCGACCAGGAGCAGGTGCTGCTTGGCCACGATACTTGCCTTTCGTCACTGCGGACTTCTACAGAGAGCCTGACGCGGGAGCATCCTGCCCGCTTTCCAGGCGTGTCAATGGCTTGGGGCGGAGGGGCACTCGGCTGGCCCCCTGCTGGACAGGCGGCACGCGCGCGATTCCGGGAGGGCCGGGAGGACCGCCGCGAGGCACCCGCACCCCGCGTGAGAGCGCGGGAGGCCGGTGGCCGCGTCAGCGGAAGAAGCCACCTTTCTTGGGTGGGTTCTTCTTGCGCATGTCGATGAGGCGCAGCTCCTGGTTGGCCTCCAGGTGCTTGGAGTTGGCGCGCACCGCCTCTTTGAAGTGGCGCTCGGCGCGGTCCATGTCGCCCTCGACGCGGGCGATGACGCCGAGCTGGTAGTGGGCGCGGTCGCAGTTGGGGTCGGCGCGCACCGCGTCCGCCATCATCTGCTTGGCCTTGGCCATCTCCGCCTTGCGCGCCGGGTCCATGTAGATGGCCCAGGCGCGGGCGGCCAGGTACGTGGGCTTGGGGTCCATCGAGTGGGCGCGCTCGTAGTGGTCCGAGGCGGTGGTGAAGTCCCGCTTGCGGAAGAAGACCTCGCCCATCTTGTAGAGGTCATCCGGGCTGCTGTCGGGACGCCCCGCGGCGCGGGCACCGGGAGAGGCCGCGGCCATGGAAGCAGCCGTCTGCGCGCTCACCTTCGGCGCGGCCTGCTGGGCCTGGAGGGTCTGCTGGTACGCCTTGCGCCGGGCGTCGTCGTAGAGGACCTCGTAGGCCTCACGGATGGCCTCGAAGACGGCGGTCATCTTCGGCGCCAGGTGGGGAATCGTCGGCGGCAGCCGGTCCGGGTGGAAGACCTTGGCGAGGCTGAGGAAGGCCGTCTTCACCTGGTCGCGGGGAGCCTCCTGGGAGACGCCGAGCACGTAGAAGTGGTCCCGCTTCGCCTGGATGTCGGCGTAGCGCTGCTCGATCTGCTGGGCGAGCCGCGCCTCGTCAGGCTTGGGAGCCTCAACAGAGGCAGCCGGTGTGGGGGCAGCGGCGGAGGGCTCGCCCGTAGGTGTCGCACCCACCACGGCGGGAGCGCGGGCGCCGAGTACGCCCATGTTCTCCATCGCACGGCGCAGCAGGCGCTGGCGCCGGAGCTTCGCTGCCTCGTCTGGATTGGAGGGGTCTGCCGCCACGTCGTCCTCGTCAAAGTCCCAGTCGTCCAGGTCTCCGGACGGCTCGGCCCACGCAGTCTGTCCAGTTGGGCTGGTGTTGTCACCGGGGAAGGCCCCCGGATCCAGGGATGCCTCGGGTTCGATGGTCGCTTCAACAATGGCCTCGACAGGGGGCTCGTTGAAATCGACGTTCGCCTGATTGACATCCGAGCGGACGAGCGATTCCAGGTGGGAGTCCACCTGCAGGAGGGCCGCCTCGAAGGAGGCCGTCAGGTTGGCGGCGCCCTCGTCCTTGTCGAAGGCGACGATGCGCCACAGGTCTTCCTCGCTCGCCTTCGGCGCCGAGGGCCCCAGCCGGAGCGGAGGCGGAGCGGAGACCGGAGCCGGGCGGGTGGCCCACAGGCTGTCGTCCTCCTCGCTGGAATCCTCCACTTCGGGAGGTGTGGCAGCAGCGCCCACGGGAGTGAGGACGGGAGGCGCGCCCCGGGGCGGAGCGCCCCGGGCGGTGGGCTGGGCGGTGGCCGGGGTCAGGACCGGAGGCCCCGAGGCCGTGGCCGGAGCGGAGGGCACGGGCAGCGGATCACCGGCGGGGACGGCATCATCCCAGGAGGCCTCGGGCTCGACCTCCAACAGGGGCAGGTCCTCGGCCTCAGCCGCGGCCGGAGTGGAGCTGGAGTGGGAGGGGTCCCGGGCGTGCCACTGCTCCTCCTGGACGGGGACGAGGTCCTTGGTCCGGGTGGGCGGAGTGGCGCGCGGGGGCTCATCGGCGAGCCAGGGCTCCAGCGGCTGCGTCCGCGAGCGGCGGAGGGCCTCCTCCATATCGTGGAGGAGCGCGGCCTGGGCTCGCTGGCGAGCGACGCGCAGGGCGTCCGGACTCTCGGGCGGGGATGGAAGGTCGAGAGAGGAGGCTGCCTGCGGGAGGGCCTCCCCCCGCGAGTCGGAGCCGGGAGCCTGCTGCGGCTCGGGGTCGGCGGAGATGATGTCACCGACATCGAGGGTGAGGGGCTCCGCTTCCTCCGCCGCGGGCACGGCGCTGACCGGTGCCGCGGACACCTGGGACTGGCGAGCCTCTTCGGCAAGCCGGGCCTCCTCCGCCAGGCGGGCCTCTTCGGCGAGCCGGGCCTGCTCCGCGAGCTTGGCCTCCTTTGCGCGACGCACCGCTTCGGTGCGGCGACGCTCCACCTCAAGACGTACTTCCTCGGCCTGGCGCGCCGCTTCGGCGAGACGTGCCTCTTCCGCGAGGCGAGCCTCTTCGATCCGACGTGCTTCTTCGGCGAGGCGGGCCTCTTCGGCGAGCCGCGCCTCTTCCGTAAGCCGCGCCTCTTCCGTAAGCCGCGCCTCTTCCGCAAGGCGAGCCTCTTCCGCAAGGCGGGCCTCTTCGGCGAGGCGGGCCTCTTCAGCCAGCCGGGCATCTTCGACCCGACGCGCTTCTTCGGCGAGGCGGGCCTCTTCAGCTAGGCGGGCATCTTCTACCCGACGCTCTTCTTCGGCGAGGCGGGCCTCTTCAGCTAGGCGGGCATCTTCTACCCGACGCTCTTCTTCGGCGAGGCGGGCCTCTTCGGCGAGGCGGGCCTCTTCGGCGAGG